>JBBDTK010000107.1:0-4195 GCA_040904405.1 Solirubrobacterales bacterium
CGGGGGGCGGCGAGCGGCTCGATCCGCAGCTTCTCCGGCCGCACGACGGCGTAGCAGCGCTCGCCGGCGGTGAGCCCGTCGGTCGGGGCGGGACAGGTCGGCCCCTGGTCGAGCCGCACCTCGCCGCTGCCGGCGACCGTCGCCGGCATCAGGTTGGAGACGCCGATGAAGCCGGCGACGAAGGTGGTGGCGGGTCGCTCGTAGACCCCCTCGGGGTCGGCGACCTGCTCGACCCGGCCGCGGTTCATCACCGCGATCCGGTCGCTCATCGTCAGCGCCTCCTCCTGGTCGTGGGTGACGTAGACGAAGGTGATCCCGACCTCGCGCTGGATCCGCTTCAGCTCGACCTGCAGGCCCTTGCGCAGTTTGAGGTCGAGGGCGCCGAGCGGCTCGTCGAGCAGCAGCACCTTGGGCAGGTTGACCAGCGCCCGGGCCAGCGCCACGCGCTGCTGCTGGCCGCCGGAGAGCTGCGCCGGCCGCCGCTTCGCCTCGCCGCCGAGGCCGACCCGCTCGAGCTCGGCGCCGACCCGCTCGCGGATCTCCGCCCTCGGCACCCTCTTGCGCTTCAGCCCGAAGGCGACGTTGTCCTCGACGTTGAGGTGGGGGAAGAGCGCGTAGCTCTGGAAGACGGTATTGGTCGGCCGCCTGTGGGCCGGCAGCCCGGCGACGTCCTTGCCCTCGATCCTGATCTGCCCCTCGCTCGGCTGATCGAAGCCGGCGACCATCCGCAGCGTCGTCGTCTTGCCGCAGCCGCTCGGGCCGAGCAGGGTGAAGAACTCGCCGCGGGCCAGCTCGAGGCTGAGATCGTCGACGGCCACCAGATCGGCGAAGCGCTTGGTCACACCCTCCAACTCGACACTATGGACAACGTTCGCCATGGTTCAGACGGTAGCCCATACCCGCCCTATAGTCTTTATACAAATCGGATAAGAGAACCAGCTTCGCTTGACCTAATGGCCACTTGAAGGCGGGCGTAAAGCGAGCTAGCTTTGTCCATAACGTCGCAATCGAGAGGAGGGCAAGCATGGCCATCGCATCGCAATCGACCCCGGCGGTCGGCGCCGATCTCCAGCAGCTGGCGATGCGCCACCTCTGGATGCACTTCTCGCGGATGGGTGGCTACGGCCCCGGCCACGAGATCCCGATCATCGCCCGCGGCGAGGGCTGCTACGTCTACGACGAGAAGGGCAACCGCTACCTCGACGGGCTCTCGGCGCTGTTCTGCGTCAACGCCGGCCACGGCCGCGCCGAGCTGGGCGAGGCGGCTGCGCGCCAGGTCGAAGAACTCGACTTCTACACGCTGTGGAGCTACGCCCACCCGCGGGCGATCGAGCTGGCGGCGCGGATCGCGGCGCTGGCGCCGGGCGACCTCAACCGCGTCTTCTTCACCTCCGGCGGCTCGGAGGCGGTCGAGTCGGCGCTGAAGCTGGCCCGCAACTACCACCGGGCCCAGGGCAAAGGCCAGAAGCACAAGCTGATCGCGCGTGAGATCGCCTACCACGGGACCACCCTGGGGGCGCTCTCGGCGACCGGGATCACCGAGCTGCGCTCGCAGTTCGAGCCGCTCACCCCCGGCGCCTGCCACGTCCCCAACACCAACCTCTACCGCTGGCCGGAGGATCGCCACCCGCTCTGGGCGGCGACCGCGATCGAGGAGCGGATCGAGTTCGAGGGCCCGGAGACGGTCGCCGCGGTGATCCTCGAGCCGGTCCAGAACGCCGGCGGCTGCTTCGTCCCGCCCGAGGGCTACTTCGAGCGGGTGCGCGAGATCTGCGACCGCCACGACGTGCTGATGATCTCCGACGAGGTGATCTGCGCCTGGGGCCGGCTCGGCCACATGTTCGGCTGCGAGCGCTTCGGCTACCAGCCCGACATCGTCACCGTGGCCAAGGCGCTGACCTCGGCCTACGCGCCGATGGGGGCGATGATCGCCGCCGACCGGATCGCCGAGCCGTTCATGCAGGGGGACGCCTCCTTCGCCCACGGCTTCACCTTCGCCGGCCACCCGGTGGCGGCGGCGGTGGCGATGGCCAACCTCGACGTGTTCGAGCGGGAGGACCTCTGTGGCCACGTGCTCGCCAAGGAAGGCGAGTTCCGGCAGATGCTGGAGAGCCTGCGCGACCTGCCGATCGTCGGCGACGTGCGCGGCGCCGGCTTCTTCCAGGCGATCGAGCTGGTCAAGGACAAGGAGACCAAGGAGAGCTTCGACCACGAGCAGGCCGAGGACCTGCTGCGCGGCTTCCTCTCCGGCGAGCTCTACCGGCGCGGGCTGATTTGCCGCGCCGACGATCGCGGCGACCCGGTGATCCAGCTGGCACCGCCGCTGATCGCCGACAGCGAGCAGTTCGAGCAGATCCACGACGTGCTGCGCGGGGTGCTCGGCGACGCCTGGGAGCGGGTCCAGAGATAGGCGCGCCGATGCTCACCGTGCAGAGCCTGCTCGACGATCTCGGCCTGGAGCTCGAGACGGGCAGCGGCGCGGCCGAGGCGCCGGTGCGCTGGATCCACATCTCCGAGCTGGACGACCCGACCCCGTGGCTCTCCGGCGGCGAGCTGATGCTGACCACCGGCATCCCGCTGGAGAAGGCGGCCGAGCAGCGCGCCTACATCCGCCGCCTCGCCGAGCACAACCTCGCCGGGCTCGGCTTCGGCACCGGCCTCAGCCACGAGAAGCTGCCGAAAGCGCTGGTCGAGGAGGCGAAGAAACGCGACTTCCCGCTCTTCGAGATCCCCTACTCGACCCCGTTCATCGCGATCACCGAGAAGGCCTTCGCCCGTCTCGTCAACGAGCAGTACGAGGTGCTGCAGCGCGGGATCGCGGTGCAGCGCCGGCTCGAGCGGCTGGTGCTCGAAGAGCGCGGGCTGGAGGAGATCGTGGCGACGATCGCCTCTGCCGTCGGCGGCACGGTGGCGATCCTCAACGGCCGCGGCGAGCGGATCGCCGGCCGCGGCTTCCGCCGCCAGCTCTCCGCCGAGGCGGTCGGCGCGATCCGCGACGAAGCGCTCTCGCACACCGTCGACGGGCATCCCTTCGTCCCCACCCACCCCTCGATCGCCGGCCGCGCCCTCGCCCACCCGGTGATCTCGCCCGGAGGCGGCGCGCCGCAGGCCTGGGTCGTGATCGTCCGCGACTCGGGCGGCCTTGGTGACTTCGAGCGGCTGATCCTGCAGCAGGCGGTTGCCGTCGTCGCCCTGGAGATGATGCGGCGCCGGGTCGCGCGCGAGACCGAGCGCCGCCTCGCCGGCGACGTGCTCGCCGATGCGCTCTCCGGTCGGCTCGACCCCGAGGAGCTGGCAGGCCGGCTGCGCCCGTTCGGAATCGGCGCGGAGGCTGCGGTGCTCCTGTTCCAGGTTGGCGATCCTGCCGCGGCCGAGCCGCAGGCGGAAGCGGTTCTGCGGGGGCGAGGCGTCGCGGCCCTGGTCGCCAGCACGCAGGCAACGGGACGCGAGCTCCTGTGCGCGCTGGTCGATGCCGGCCGGGGCGATCCGATCGAGGACGCAAGGGCAGTTCGGGTGGCGCTCACCGCAGCGGGCGCCGAGGTTCGCGCAGCCGCCAGCCGGCCGGCTCCGGTGGGGGCTGTGCGTCGCGCTTTTCACGAGGCGCGTTGCGCGCTCGAGGCGACGTCGCTCGCGAACGGGGACGCGCCGGAGGTGGCGTCGCACCAGGATCTCGGAGCCTTCACCCTGCTGCTGGCGCTCCAGGACGACGACGCGCTCCGCCTCTACGCCGACAGCCTGCTGGCGCCGATCGAGCAGATGGACGGCGAGTACGGGGGCGAGCTCCTGCGCTCGCTCGAAGCGTTCATCGAGCAGAACGGGCAATGGGAGCGGGCAGCCCGACGGCTGTACTGCCACCGGCACACGCTGCGCTACAGGATCAGGCGCATCGAGGAGCTGACCGGTCGCGACCTCGGGAACGCCCACGACAGGATCGAGCTGTGGTTGGCCTTGCGCGCGCGGGAGCTGGTCAAATGAAGCGCCGCCTCCTCTGCTCCCGCAAGCCGCGCCCCCAGAATTACTGGCGATCTGCGCGGCTTGCTCCCGCGTCCGGGGGCGGCTTGTGAATCCACTGCGGGTTGCGATCCTCGGGGCCGGTGGCACGATCGCGCCGGCGATCGTGCGTGATCTTGCCGAGTCCGAGGAGGTCTCCGAGCTGTTGCTGCTCGATCTGGACGCCGGTCGGGCTGAGACCGTG
>JBBDTK010000108.1:0-3194 GCA_040904405.1 Solirubrobacterales bacterium
CGCCGCGCCGGGCGCCCGGCTGCTCTCCGCCGACTACAGCCAGGTCGAGCTGCGGGTGCTCGCCCACGTCGCCGAAGAGGAGGTGCTGAAGGAGATCTTCCGCGCCGGCGAAGACGTCCACGCGGCGACTGCCGCCGAGGTCTTCGAGATCGATCGCGAGGAGGTCGACGTCGGCCAGCGCTCGAAGGCGAAGATGGTCAACTTCGGGATCGTCTACGGGTTGACCGGGTTCGGCCTCGCCGACCGCCTCAACATCCCGCGCAAGGAGGGCGAGGAATTCGTCGCCCGCTACCTGGAGCGCTTCCCTGCCGTGCGAGCCTTCCGCGAGCAGGTCGTCGAGCGCGCCCAGGAGGAGGGATTCGTGAGGACCCTGATGGGACGCCGCCGGCCGATCCCCGAGCTGCGCTCGGGCAACCCGCACACCCGCCGCCTCGGCGAGCGGCTGGCGGTCAACACGGTGATCCAGGGCACCGCAGCCGACATCATCAAGGTGGCGATGGTGCGCTGCCACGGCGCCCTGCGCGAGGCCGGCGGCGAGACCCGCCTGGTCCTGCAGATCCACGACGAGCTGCTCTTCGAGGGCCCACCGGGGGAGATGGACGAGGCGGCCGCGCTGGTGCGGCGCGAGATGTGCGCCGCCTACGAGCTCGACCCGGCGCTCGAGGTGGACATCGGCGTCGGCGAGGACTGGCTCGATGCGAAGTGACCGCTTGGAGGTGAGGCTGGGCCGGGCGGGGCGATCCGCAGGTAGTGCCCGAACGACCAATCGACGATGCGCCTGCCGCCGAGCAGGCGGATCAGCGGCGCCAGCAGCCGCGGCGGGATGCGGGGGACGAGCCGCTGGGCGCGCAGCATCCAGCGGAACTTCCACTCGTGCGAGTCGTGGAACTCGGCGTAGCGGGCGGCGGCCCGCTCGCGGCTCTGGGCTCCCTCGACGACGCCGCGCAGCTCGCGTCCCAGGGCGATTCCGAAGTAGAGCGCCGTCCTGATCCCCTCCGCGGTCAGCGGCAGGCAGTGGCCAGCCGAGTCGCCGGCGAAGAAGACGCCGCCCTCGGTGGCCCGGCGCAGCTCGTGCGGGATCCAGTTGCCCTGGTAGCGGACCCGGTCGCGGCCGAGGTCCTCGGCCAGCAGCTCGGTCGTCTCACGCACGTGGAAGCGCGGGTCGAAGGAGCCGACCCCGATCCGCAGCTCCTCGCCGGCCGGGAAGGACCAGCCGTAGCCGGCGGGCACGTAGCGGCGATCGATCCAGACCTCGAGATCCTCGCCGCTGCCGTCCGGGTGGACCTCGAGCCCGCGCGAGAGCGGCGCCTCGGGCGGCTGGAAGCCGTCGCCGGAGGCGAGCACGCGGCGCCAGCCGAGCGCGTCGACGACCAGCGGCGCCGTCAGCGTGCCGCGGTCGGTCTCGACCGCGATCGCGCCGTCGCCGTTCGACGCCGCGCCGCGCCCGTTCACCTTGGCGGTCTCGAAGCGGGCGTCGCAACCCGCCCAGAGCAGCTCGCAGAGCTCGCGGTAGTCGAAGGTGGAGAAGGTCCAGGGCAGCTCGAAGCGCCTGCTGCCGTGCGGGGTGTGGATCAGCAGCGAGTCGAAGCGCTGCCGCTCGGCCGCGATCAGCCCGGCCGCCCGCAGCCACTCGGTGGGAATGCCGCAGGCCGAGGTCTGCCGCTCGCCGATCTCGTAGCGGTCGAGGACCAATACGTCGGTGCCACTGCCGGTCAACTCCCGCGCAACAGAAAGTCCGGCAAAACTCGCCCCACAGATCAATACGTCGTAGGAACCGGAAAGGGGACCGCGTTCATCCCCGCGCTTGGTGGCTCGAATTGGCACGCCGTGCAGCGTAACCCTCGCCACCCCCGGACGCGGGAACGAATCCCTGTCCATCTCCGATTCTTCAGGGATTCGTGGGAGCAGAGGAGGTGGCGAATATTTCTGCAATTATCTGCCGCTGTGCCCGTGACCGATACGACCGTTACCCCCGCTGCTCCAACCGGAACCCCGGTCGAGGGCTCCAACGGCCTGCTGCTGGAAATCGACGGCAAGCTCGTTCCCAACTACGCGGCGACGATGGTCGCCTTCGACGAGGGCGACGTGGTCAAGGGCAAGGTCGTGCGGATCGACAAGGACGAGGTCCTGGTCGACATCGGCTACAAGTCGGAGGGGGTCATCCCCTCCAGCGAGCTCTCGATTCGCAAGTCGGTCGACCCCGGCGACGAGGTCGAGCTGGGCGAGGAGGTCGACGCCCTCGTCCTGACCAAGGAGGACGCCGAGGGCCGCCTCGTGCTGTCCAAGAAGCGGGCTCGCTTCGAGAAGGCCTGGCGGCGGATCGAGGTCGCCGCAGAGTCGGGCGACCCGGTCGAAGGCAGCGTGATCGAGGTGGTCAAGGGCGGCCTGATCCTCGACCTCGGGGTGCGCGGCTTCCTGCCCGCCTCGCTGGTCGACATCCGCCGCGTCCACAACCTCGACGAGTTCACGGGGCAGACGCTCGAGTGCAAAGTGATCGAGCTGAACCGCAGCCGCAACAACGTCGTGCTCTCGCGCCGCGCCGTGCTCGAGGAAGAGCGCAAGGAGGTCCGCGAGCAGATCCTCGGCCGGCTCGAGTCGGGCCAGGTGGTCGAGGGCAAGATCTCCAACATCGTCGACTTCGGCGCCTTCGTCGACCTCGACGGCATCGACGGCCTGATTCACATCTCCGAGCTTTCCTGGAGCCACGTCAACCACCCCTCCGAGGTGGTCTCGATCGGCGACACCGTGCGGATCAAAGTGCTCGACATCGACCGCGACCGGCAGCGCATCTCACTCGGCCTCAAGCAGACCCAGGAGGACCCGTGGCAGCGGGTGATCAGCACCCACCGCCCTGGCGACGTGCTCGAGGGCACGGTGACCAAGGTGGTCGCCTTCGGCGCCTTCGTCGAGATCCTGCCCGGGGTCGAGGGCCTGGTCCACATCTCCGAGCTCGCCGATCACCACGTCGAGAGCCCGAGCGAGGTGGTTGTGCCGGACTCGACCCTGAACGTCAAGATCCTCGAGATCGACGAAGAGCGGCGCCGGCTCTCGCTCAGCATCAAGCAGGTCGAGGGGGAGAACATGCCGATGGGCGACCTGGGGGCTCAGATTCAGGCGGCGGGGTCCGAGGCTGAGGGATCAGAGTCACCGGGGGGGGGGGGGGGGGGGGGGGGGGGGGGGGGGGGGGGGGGGGG
>JBBDTK010000108.1:3204-4186 GCA_040904405.1 Solirubrobacterales bacterium
CTCGGTCGGATGCCTCCCCGTCCACGCCACCCGCGGAAGAGACGTCTGAGGTGCAAGCGCCGGAGCCCGTGGCCGAAGAGGCGACTGCCCCGGCCGCCGAGGCTGATGAGAGCGGGGAGCCCGAGACGTCTGAGGAGACCGCCCCCGAGCCTGTGGTCGAGGAGGTGAGCGCCCCGGCCGCCGAGGCGGCTGAGAGCGAGGAGCCTGAGGCGTCCGCGGATGACCCCAACGGCGAAGAGGCTGGGCAGGAGGGGGAATCGGTTTCCGAGCGGCCGGACTCGCCCGATGACGTCGACGAGGCGTCGGGCGAGGACGAGCAGGCGGGCGAGCCCGGGCAGGACTGAGCGGGCGGCTTGGCGCGGCCGCTGAAGATCGGGCTGACCGGGGGCATCGCCGCCGGCAAGTCCGAGGCGCTGGCCGCCTTCGAGCGGCTGGGGGCGGCGACGATCTCCAGCGACGCGGTCGTCCACGAGCTGCTCGAGCGCGAGCCGTTGCTGCCGCGGCTGGTCGAGCGCTGGGGCCCGCAGGTGGCGCCCGGCGGCGCGGTCGACCGGCAGCGGATCGGCTCGATCGCCTTCGCCGATGCCGATGAGCTGAAGTGGCTCGAGGCGCAGATCCACCCGCTGGTCGGCGAGCGCATCGGCGCCTGGCTGGGCGATCTGCCCGCCGACGCCGAGTTCGCCGTGGTCGAGGTGCCGCTGCTGTTCGAGTCCGAGATGGCCCCGGTCTTCGACGCCACGGTCGCGGTGATCGCCTCCGACCCGGTCCGTCGCGAGCGCGCCGAGGCCCGCGGCCACGCCCTGGTCGAGGAGCGCGAGGCGCGGCAGCTGGCGCAGGAGGAGAAGGCGTCGCGGGCCGATCACGTGGTCGAGAACGACGGCAGCGTCGAGGAGTTGGAGCAGCGGCTGTCCTCCCTGCTCGCAAGACTTCAGGGATGAAGCTAAGTGTTCCCGGCCGCAAGTACCGTCGCGTTTGGCGGCGT
>JBBDTK010000109.1:0-24659 GCA_040904405.1 Solirubrobacterales bacterium
GAGCCGCGCGGCGTCGGAGGGCCGCTGCGGCGGCGCCGTCTTGAGGTCGGCCGGGGCGGCGCCCTTGGCGCCGTTGCCCTCGCCGGGCTTGGCCGGTTTACGCAACGGAGCTGGGATCAGCGAGTCGAGCTTCATCTAGGCATCAACCGCTCGGCGGTGGGAAGGTGGACGGGCGCGGCGGGTAGAGGTACTCCCAGATGCCGCCGGTGAACTCGCCCGGATCGCGGGCGCGGACCGGCTCGAGCTGCGAGGTGACGCTGTAGCGCGGGCCGAGCTCGACCAGGCCGTTGCGGACCCGGGTCTGGAACTGGTCGAGCGGCCGCACCGGCGGGCCGCCGAGGACTTTGCCGACGAAGTCGTAGACGCCGCCGTGGCAGGGGCAGATGAAGTTGCCGGCGGCCTCGACGAAGCGCACCGGGCAGCCGAGGTGGACGCAGCGGTTGGAGACGGCGACGAACGCGCGCGGGTCCTCGCCCAGCTGCTTCGACCCCCTGCGCACGTAGGCGGTGGTCTTGCCGGCGTCGCCGATCCCCTCGGTCTCGGTGAAGACGACCTGCCGGTAGGTGTCGCGGGCGAAGTCGCCGACCGGGCCGACCGCCTCCCAGCGCTCCTTGCCGCGATGGAAGATCGGCGCCACGGCGAAGCCGACCGCGGGCAGCACGATCGCCGCCCCGGCGACGCCGCCGAGGCCCTGGGCGGCGACGGTGAAGACCCGCCGGCGAGTCATCGACTCGCCCTCGAAGTAGCCCGGAGGGGCGGGCTTCGCCCGCTCGCCCGGGGCCGCCTCGGTCCCGTCTCGCTTGTCCGCTTCCTCAGCCAATGTCTGCCAGGTGCAAGGGGGCAGCAGTTTATTGCCTCGGCGGCACGGGCGGCGTCCCACGCCAAGATGAAGGCCGGGTTAACGAGCCCAGCGGGGTAGGAGGGGCGCCTGGTATAAGGAACCGCAAGTGTCTTAAGCGTCGGGACCATCCCGCGCCAGGGAGAAAGGGACAAGATAGGCGGCAACGAGCCAACGGATCGGGGGAAGCGAATGCCGCTTTCGCTGCGGCGCCCGCGCGCCGTGATGATCGCCGCCGTGGCGATCATCGTCGTGCTGGCCGTGCTCGGCCGGGGCGTCGCCGACGAGCTGCGCCCGGTCTCGCTCGAGATCGCCGGGACCGAATCCGGACGGGCCGGGGACCTGGTCGACGAGCACTTCGGCGACACGGCCCCCTTCGCGATCCTGCTGCAGGGACCGCCGCCGGCGCTCGACCGCCAGGGGCCGGCGCTGATCCGGAAGCTGCGCGAGGACCCGGCCGTCTCGACGATCTCGCCCTGGGACCGCGGCAGCGTCGACCGGCTGCGACCGGGGCCGCGCAAGGCGCTGATCCTGGTCGACTTCCACGTCGACGCCGAGACCGCGGTCAAGCAGACCGTCCCCTACCTCGAGCGCACCCTGGAGGAGCAGGTCTCGCCCCCTGTGCGCGCCTCCCAGACCGGCTTCGCCAGCCTGCTGCGGGCGATCCAGGACGAGACCGTCGAGTCGACCCACCGGGCCGAGCTGATCGCGATCCCCTTCCTGCTGATCGTGCTGCTGCTGGTCTTCCGCTCGCCGGTCGCGGCGGCGATCCCGCTCGCCTTCGGAGCGGTGACGGTGATCAGCTCGCGCGGGGTGCTGGCGATCGCCGCCGACTGGATCGCGATCGACGGCTTCGCGCTGACCGTCTGCTCGATGATGGGCCTCGCCCTGGGAGTCGACTACGCGCTGCTGATGGTCTCGCGCTTCCGCGAGGAGCTGGCGGCCGGCGCGGCGCCGCTCGAGGCGGCGCGGATGACCCGGCGGACGGCGGGCCGGACCACCGCGTTCGCCGGCTCGACCCTGTTCCTGGCGATGCTGGCGCTGCTCTTCGTGATGCCGGGCACGCTGCTGATCTCGCTGGCGGGCACGGCGATCCTCGTCACCGCGATCAGCGTCGTCGTCGCCGCCCTGGTCGGGCCGGCGCTGCTGGTCCTCACCGGGCACAACGTCAACCGCTGGCGGCTCGGCGGCAGCGGCGACGGCGCCGGGGTGATGACGTTGGTCCGCGGCGCCCTCTCCCGGCCGCTGCTGGCGACGCTGCTGATCGGCGGCCTGGTGATGCTGCTGGCGGCGCCGGCGCTGGCGCTGAAGACGGGCCCGCCGACCGCGGAACAGCTGCCGGACGACAATGCGGCGCGCCAGGACGCGGAGCTGATCGCCGCGACCATCGGGCCGGGCTGGGACGCTCCGTTCGTGCTGATCGCCGACTCCGAGGACGGCCCGATCACCGCCCCGCGCAAGCTCGCGACGCTGAGCCGCTGGCAGCGGCGGATCGCCGCCGACCCGGGAGTGCAGGCGGTGATCGGGCCGGCTCGAATCCAACCCGAGGCACAGCGGCTGCGCCAGGGCGGCAACGACCTGCTGGCGGGAAGGGGCGACGCCAGCCCGGAGGGACTGAAAGAGCTCGGCCGCCGCCTCGGCGGCGCCGCGGACGCGGTCGGCCAGCTGCGCGAGGGGATCTCCCGGGCGAGCTACGGCGCCGGCCTGCTCGCCACCGGCTCGGGACGCGCGGGCGAGGGGGCCACGGAACTGGAAGGCGGGATCGCCAAAGCGGCCGCCGGCGCCGAACGGGCGACGGGCGCGATCGGCCGCCTCGCCGACGGGTCGGAGCGGCTGACCGAAGGGCAGCAGGAAGCCCAGCTCGGCGCGCTCTCGCTGAAGGGCAATGCCAACGAACTGCTGGGCCGGGTGCGCGACCGGGCGCTGGAGGACGCCCGCAGCCTGCGCGCCAACCTGAAGCGGAGAGCGGCGGCGGACCCGACGCTGGAGGCGCAGCTACGCGAAGCCGAACGGCTGGTGCAGACGCTGGCGATCGCGCGCAACGACGCTCTGCGGGTCAGCAACCTCTCCGAGCAGCTGCACCGCGGGGAGGTGCGGCTGACCGAAGGCAACCGGCGGCTGCAGGAGGGGACCGAACAGCTGGCCGAGGCGGCGGCCGGCCTGCCGGGCGGGCTCGCTCGCCTGCGCGGCGGCGCCGCGCAGCTCGTCGCCGGCCTCGACGAGCTGCGCGGCGGCGCCGACACGCTGGAACAGCGGCTCGCCGAAGGCTTCCAGCGCTCGCAGCCGCTGCAGCGGGGGCTGCGCCGGGCCAACGTCGAGGTCACCGTCAGCGCCGATCGCGCCAATCGCCAGGTCGATCGCCTGCGCCGCAGCTCCCCGGGCATCTTCGACTCCGGCTACTTCGTCCTCTCCGCCCTGCAGGGGGCCCCGGACGCAGAGCGCGAGCGGGTCGGCGAGATCGTCGACCTGGGCGGCGGCGGCCAGGCGGCGCAGATGGTCGTGATCCCCCGCCACACCTTCAACACGCCGGGCTCGCGGGCGCTCAACCGGCGGCTCAAAGAGGACGCCGCGGGCCTGGCGGCGGCGAGCGGCGCCGTGACCGGCGTCAGCGGCGGAGCGGCGCAGCTGATCGACTACACCGACACGATCTCCGAGCGGATCCCGCTGATGGTCGCCGTGATCATGATCGCCACCTTCCTGATCCTCGTCGTCGTGCTGCGGGCGCTGCTGCTGGCCGCGATCGCCGTCCTGCTAAACCTGATCACGGTCGCGGTCGCCTTCGGCGTCCTCACCCTGCTCTTCGAGGTCCCGGACGGCTGGCCGCTGGGCGGCCACACCTACGTCGACGCGATCGGCGCGGCGGCGATCTTCGGGATCGTCTTCGGCCTCTCGATCGACTATGCGGTGTTCCTGCTGATGCGGATGCGCGAGCACTACGAGAACAACTCCTCCAACAAGGAGGCGATCCTCTTCGGCCTCGAGCGCACGGCGCGGGTGATCACCGGCGCCGCGGCGATCATGATGGCGGTCTTCGTCGCCTTCGCCGGCGCCCCGATCGCCACGGTCAGCCAGCTCGGCGTCGGCCTCACCGTCGCCGTCCTGCTCGACGCCACCGTGATCAGGATCGTGCTGCTGCCGGCGCTGATGCTGCTCTTCGGCGAGCGGGTCTGGTGGCTGCCGCGCTGGCTGGAGAGATTCCTGCCGGCGATCGATCTTCACGGCTCCCGCGCGGGTTAGTAAATGAGAACAACATAGAAACCTCTGTATTTTCCCTGGTGGGGGATGCGCGCGCCCGGGAGAACTCGCGGGCGAAGCGGCCCGACAGGGAACAGCGGAGGACAGGAGGATGGATCCAGTGGGAAGCTCTTCAAGCAGGTCATCGCTGCCGGGACTGAGCCTGGCGCTGACGCTCGCGGCGTTGCTGGTGGTGCCGGCGGCGGCAGGAGGCGCCGAACTGACCAGGGAGGGATACGTCGCCAAGCTGGAGCCGATCTGCAAGGCCAACACGCGGGCCAACCTGCGCATCCTCAAGGGGGTCAAGGGCCAGGTCCAGCAGGGCAAGCTGGTGCCGGCCGGAAAGCGCTTCATCCGCGCCTCAGGCGCGCTCGGGCGCAGCGTCACCCAGATGGCGAAGGTGCCGAAACCGAGCGCCGACACGATCAAGCTGAACAGGTGGTTCGGCTTCCTCAGGAGCGAGAAGGAATACCTGCGCAAGATCGGCAAGGCGCTGAAGCAGAAGAACAAGTTCGCCGCGCAGAAGCAGGCGGTGCAGCTGAACCGCAACAACAACAAGGCGAACAACACGGTGATCTCGTTCGGCTTCAAGGAGTGCCGGATCGACTCCTCGAAGTTCCTCTAGGCCTGTGCGTGCGCTCGGCCTGATTGCGGCGGTGGCGCTGCTGACGGTCGGCCTGGGCGAGGTCGCGCAGGGCGAGCGGATCCAGAGCGGCAACGTCGTCGTCGAGTTCGACGGCGGCATCTCGCCGCGGGCGCTGCCGCGCGAGGGCACGGCGCCGGTGGCGGTGAGGATCGACAGCAGCTTCCGGGCCACCGATGGGGCCGACCCGCCGCCGCAGCTGCGCCAGATCTCGATCGGGATCAACCGCGAGGGGCGGATCTTCGATCGCGGCCTGCCGACCTGCCGGGTGCGGAGGATCCAGCCGGCGACGATCGCAGCGGCGCGCCAGATCTGCGGCGGCGCGATCGTCGGCAGCGGTCGGGTCCGGGTCCGGGTCCATCTCGACAACCAGGCTCCGTTCACCTTCAAGGGGCCGCTGCTGGTCTTCAACTCGAAGCGCTCGGGCGGCGACCGGCGGCTGCTGGCGCAGGTCTACGGCACCCGGCCCCCCTCCGCATTCGTCCTCAGCTTCAGGATCCGCCGCGCCAGGGGCACCTTCGGCACCGTGATCCAGACGACGCTGCCGAAAGCCGCGCGCAAGTGGGCCTACATCACCCACTTCGAGATGAAGCTGAAGCGCAACTACACCTGGCGCGGCAAGCGTCGCAGCTACGTCAACGCCGGCTGCAACGCACCGGCCGGGTTCACCGTCGCCCTCTTCCAGTTCGCCCGCGCCAAGTTCAGCTTCGCCGGCGGACGGAAGGTGACCAGCGAACTGACCCGCAGCTGCCGCGTCCGCTGAGAGGCGTTCTGACCGGCGCATTTCGGCGTCCTCGGTCAGCCAGGCTCGGGTCACGCACAACAGTGCGCTCCCCTCACCTGCCTTCCCTGCGTCCTTGATCTGCTTGGCCACAACCCCTCTCAGGGGGCGGCGATTTCTCTGATCGACCTCTCCCAAGCCGCCGGGATCTCGTCCTCGCGGCCTTCGCTGTGGAGCTGGGCGCAGCGGCTGATCAGGTCGGCCAGGACGCGGACCGAGTCGACGTCGCCGAGGGCGGCGAGGCGCTCGATGCCGAGCGCGTAGAGGTAGTCGCCGGCGAGCAGGGCGAGGTCGTCGTCGTGGCCCGAGAGCAGGCGCGGCTCGCCGTAGTGGAGCAGGTAGCCCTCGCGGACCGCCTCGAGGACGAAGGCGCGGTCGCCGGGTGGGGCGAACGAAGCTTGCTCGGCAGGCTCGACCACATGGGGGGAGATTGGCGTGTCCTCCCCGCCCAGCTGCTCGGTCAGCTCGCGCAGCGCGTCGTTCATCCCAGGGCCTCCCCGAGCGATTCGGCGGCGGCTTCCAGGGTGCGCTCGATCGCCGCCTCGTCGTGGGCGAGCGAGACGAACCAGGCCTCGAACTGGGAGGGTGGCGGGTAGACGCCGCGCTCGAGCAGCGCCCGGCAGAAGGCGGCGTGGGCCTCGAGGTCGCAGGCCGTGGCGGAGGCGAAGTCGGTCACCGGCTCGGGGCTGAAGAAGAGGGTGAGCAGGCCGAGCGCGGAGGCGACCTGGAGCGGTTTGCCGGCGGCGAGCTCGCGCAGGCCGGCGGCGAGCCGCTCGGTCAGCGCCGCGAGCCGCTCGTACGCCGCCCGGTCGAGCCCGCGCAGGGTGGCCAGCCCGGCGGCCATCGCCAGCGGATTGCCGGAGAGGGTGCCGGCCTGGTAGACGTCGCCGGCTGGTGCGATCCGCTCCATCGCCTCGCGCGAGCCGCCGATGGCGGCGGCTGGAAGGCCGCCGCCGAGAACCTTGCCGAGCACGGTCAGGTCGGGTTCGACCCCGTAGAGCTCCTGGGCACCGCCGCGGCCGACGCGGAAGCCGCTGATCGCCTCGTCGAAGACGAGCTGGGCGCCGGCCGCGCGGCAGGCCTCGCGGAGGAACTCGAGGAAGCCCTCCGCCGCCGGGACGACGCCCATGTTCGCCGGCAGCGGCTCGGCGAGCAGGCCGTCGAGCCGGTGCTCGGCGAGGGCGCGCTCGACCGCCTCGCGGTCGTTCCAGGGGACGACCACCGTGTCCGCCGCCTGCGCCGCGGTGACCCCGGGGCTCGCCGGGATCGCCAGCGTCGCCAGGCCCGAGCCGGCGTCGGCGAGGAGGCCGTCGGAGTGGCCGTGGTAGGCGCCGGCGAACTTGACCACGACCTCGCGCCCGGAGATCGCCCGGGCGAGGCGGACGGCGCCCATCGCGGCCTCGGTGCCGGAGCTGGTCATGCGCAGCATCTCGACCGAGGGAACGCGAGCGACCACCTCCTCCGCCAGCTCGACCTCCGCCTCCGTCGCCGCCCCGTAGCTCGTCCCCCGCTCCGCGGCGGCACTCACCGCAGCGACGACCTCCGGGTCGGCGTGGCCGAGGATCAGCGGCCCCCACGACCCGACCCAGTCCACGTAGCGATTGCCGTCGACATCGACCAGCTCGCACCCCTCGCCGCGCTCGACGAAGATCGGCTCCCGCCCGATCTGCCGCATAGCCCGCACGGGGCTGTTCACCCCACCCGGAAGTACCTTCACCGCCCGTCCGTACAGCTCGGAAGACATCGGACGCTTAAGTGCCTGTCCCGGCAGGGGTGGAACGTCTTGTACTTTTTCCGCGGGGCCGCCGGCGGACAACCGGTGAGTGTCTTCGGAAAAAGTTAAGTGGAACCCCTGCCGGGACAGGCACTACGAACGCTCCGATTCCCACTGCGCGTAGTCGTCGGTGAAGTAATGAAGCCGAATCTTCTTGTACTCGGTCGAGGAGTAGAGCGTGGCACGGCCGCCCTCGCCGATCCCGCACTCCGCGGCGATCGAGTCGAGGATCGCGTCGCACTCCTGCTTCGAGCGGCCATGGGCCATGGTGAAGACGCTGTAGGGCCAGTCCTCGTAGGTGGGGCGCTGGTAGCAGTGGGAGATGCCGCGGAAGGAGGCCATCCGCCGCCCCGTCTCCATGATCTCTGCGTCGGGCACCTTCCATACCCCCATCCCGTTGGCCGAGAAGCCGGCGCGGCGGTGGAAGAGGATCGCGGCGACGCGGCGCAGCAGCTTGCGCTCGACCATCTCACCCAGCCGCTCCAGCAGGGCCTCGGTATCGATGCCGAGCTCGGCGGCGGCCCGGTCGTAGGGCCGCTCGACCGCTTCCAGCGGCCCCTGCAGCGCCCTGATCGTGGCGACGTCGTCCCCGTCGTAGGGCTGGCGCTCGAGTTCGCGCGGCGGCGCCGCTTCGACCGCGGCGGCGAGCGCCTCAGTGCCCTTCTCCATCTCCAGGTTCATGTTGATCTTGAACAGGGTCAGGGTGGGCAGCTGGCGCATCGACTCGGCGCCGGTCTCGCGCATCAGCGCCGCCAGCGTCCCCTCCATGCCGAGCTCGGAGTCGGGCGGCACGGCGATCGTGAACCAGAGGTTGAAGTCGTGGGTGCGCAGGTAATTGTGCGAGACCCCCGGGTGGGCGTTGACCGCGGCGGCGGCGCGCTGCGGGTGCTCGGCGTCGACTTTGGCGGCGACCAGCATCGAGTCGTAGCCGAGCGCCCGGGTGTCGAAGATCGGCGTGATCTCGCGGATGATCCGCCCCTCGAGCAGGCGCCGCGTGCGGGCCAGAACGTCGTCCAGCTCCAGCTCCGCCTCGGCCGCGAGCAGGGCGAAGGGCTCGGGGTCGAGCGGGAAGCTCGACTGCAGCAGGTTCATCAGCCGCTTGTCGTCCTCGTCGAGCGGGATCGCGGCGCCGTCGCGGCGGCGGCGGGCCTTCGACTGCGGCGGCTTCACCGCAGCCACGCGGCGGCCTCCTTGGCGTAGTAGGTGACGATCGCGTCGGCGCCGGCGCGGCGGATCGAGAGCAGCGTCTCGAGCACCGCGGCGCGCTCGTCGATCCAGCCGTTGGCGGCGGCGGCCTTCAGCATCGAGTACTCGCCGGAGACGTGGTAGGCCGCCACCGGGGCACCCGTCTCGAGCTTGATCCGCCGCACAACGTCGAGGTACGGGACCGCCGGCTTGACCATCAGCATGTCGGCGCCCTCGCCGAGGTCGAGCTTCGCCTCGCGCACCGCTTCGGCCGCGTTGGCGGGATCGAGCTGGTAGCCGCGCCGGTCGCCCGAGGCCGGGATCGAGTCGGCCGCCTCGCGGAAGGGGCCGTAGAAGGCCGAGGCGTACTTGGCGCTGTAGGCGACGATCGGGGTCCCGGCGTGGCCCTCCTCGTCGAGCTGGTGGCGGATCGCCCCGACCCGGCCGTCCATCATGTCGCTCGGCGCGACCGCGTCGGCGCCGGCCTCGGCGTGGGAGATCGCGACTTTCGACAGCAGCTCCAGGGTCAGGTCGTTGTCGACCTCGCCGGCGCGGACGAAGCCGCAGTGGCCGTGCGAGGTGTAGCCGCAGAGGCAGACGTCGGTGATCGCGGTCAGCTCGGGGTGCGCCTCCTTCAGCGCCCGCACCGCCATCTGCACGACGCCCTCGTCGTCGTAGGCGCCGGAGCCGGTCTCGTCCTTGTCGGCCGGCACGCCGAAGAGCAGCAGGGCGCCGATCCCGGCGCTGACGATCTCCGTCGCCTCGCCGACCAGCTCGGAGATCGAGAAGCGCTCGATGCCCGGCATCGACTCGACCGGCTCGCGCACCCCCTCACCGGCGACGACGAATGCCGGCTGGATCAGGTGCGAGGGGCGGAGTTCGGCCTCGCGGACCAGGCCGCGCAGGATCTCGGTGCGGCGCAGGCGGCGCAGGCGCGTGCTTGGGAACGACATCCTGGCGATTCTACGGGGCACGGGTGGGGAGGGATGGGGATACCCCCGCCCGGACAAATGCCGGTCCAATTGGACCGGCATTTTGAGTATCCGCCCGTCCGGGGGTATCCCCATCCCTCCCCGGCAGACGCCTGTCCTCCCCCACCGCAGGCCCGGTGGGCGCGGGAGTCTTCCGGAGGTGCCTCGCGGAGCGGGCACCGCAGAGTGATTCTTGCCGCGAAGCGGCTGCTCGTTGGTGAGCGGAGCCGTAGGCGAAGCGAACATAGGCACCCTCCGGAAGACTCCCGCGCCCACCGGGTAGCGTTCGCTGCGTGGAGGCACGGGGGCTGGTCAAGAGCTACGGCAAGCAGCGGGCGCTGCGGGGGGTGGACTTTGTCGCCGAGGCGGGGGAGCTGGTGGCGATCATCGGGCCGAATGGGGCTGGGAAGACGACGCTGCTCTCGATTCTGGCGGGGACGTTGAGGCCGGACGCCGGGGAGGTGCTCAGCGCCAACGGGGACATCGGGTGGGTGCCGCAGCAGGCGGCGCTCTACCGGCGCCTGACCGTGGCCGAGAACCTGTTGCTGTTCGCGCGGCTGGAGCGGCGCGCAGATCCGCGTGGGGCGGTCGAGGAGATGCTCGCGCTGACCGGGCTGGGCGAGCGGCGGAACGAGATCGTGGCGCGGCTCTCGGGCGGCAACCAGCAGCGGATCAACATTGCGCTCGGGCTGCTCGCACGGCCGGCGGTGCTGCTGCTCGACGAGCCCAGCGTCGGGCTCGATCCGCGCCAGCGGGCGCGACTCTGGCAGTTCGTCTCCGCCCTCGCCGCCGAGCGCAACACGACGGTGGTCTTCTCCACCCACGACATCCAGGAGGCGGAGCGCTACGGCCGCCGGCTGCTCGTCCTCGCCGACGGCGAGAGCCTCTTCGACGGCGCTCCGGAGGAGCTCCGCAACGCCGTTCGCGAGGAGACCCCGGGGGCCGCCGGAAGCGACTTCGAGACCGCCTTCGTCGCCTTCCTCCAGCACCGGGGGCACTAGTGCGACACCAGGGGGCGCACTGATGCGCTGGCTGCTGCTCAAGGACCTGCAGATCCTGCGCCGCTCGCCGCTGCAGGCGGCGCTGCTGGTCGCCTACCCGATCCTGGTCGCGCTGCTGATCGGCTTCGCGATCTCACGCGACCAGGGCGAGCCGCGGGTCGCCTTCCTCAACGAGGTGCCCGACGGCGCCCGGATCGCGGCGGGGGACACGCGGTTGCCGGCGATCGGGGTCGAGGCGCGGATCTGCGCCCAGATCGACTGCGTCCGGGTCGGGAGTCGCGACGAGGCGGAGGATGCGGTGCGCTCCGGCGAGGTGCTGGCGGCGCTGATCCTCCCCGCCGACCTGATCGACGATCTCAACTCGCTCTCGACGCTCGACCCGCAGACGCCGGAAGTCGAGGTGATCGTCAACGAGGAGGACCCGGTCAAGGCGCGGCTGGTCGACGACCGCATCGACGCGCTGCTGGGGCGGGCGAACCTGACGATCGCCCGTGAGATCGCCGCCGAGGGCGGCCGCTACCTCGGCCTGGTCGTCGACGGCGGCAGCTTCGAGGTGCTCGGCCGCTCGGTCGAGATCCTCGGCTTGCAGTCGAGCGCCGAGATCCTGCGCTCGCTGCGGCCGGCGCTGCCGCCGGCGCTGCGCCCAACCCTGGACCGGGTGATCCGCTTCGCGGCACTGGCCCGCGACAACCTCGACGTGGCCGGGCCGCTGATCGACCGCCTGGCGCAACCGATCGTCGTCGACAAGCGCGTGGTCAGCGAGCCGACGCCACCGCTCGACGTCTACGCGATCGCGGTCGCCGCGACCCTGACCCTGACCTTCGTCGTCCTGCTGCTCGTCGCCGGCTCGCTGGCGCTGGAGCGGGAGGAGAACACCTTCGCCAGGCTCACCGGGGGCCTCGTCTCGCGCAGCGCCCTGCTTGCCGAGAAGATCGGCCTCGGGGTGGCGGTGGGCATGGTCGTCACCGTGCTGATGCTGACCGGGGTGCAGCTCTTCGTCGCGCTCGAGTGGAGTCGCTTCGGCCTCTGGCTGGCGGCGATCCTTGCCGCGGGCGCGGCACTCGGGGCGGGCGGGGCGGCGCTCGGGGCGGGCGCCCGCGACGTTCGCGCCGTCTCCCTGCTCGCCTTCATGGTCTCGCTGCCGGTGGCGCTGCTCTCACTGGTGCCCTCCGGCGCGGTCGGGGCCGGCCTCTACGACGCGATCCGCGTCCTCACCGCGCTCTTCCCGTTCAGGCCGGCGCTGGAAGCGATGACCGCGGCGCTCGACCGGGCCGGACCCGGGATCGGCGAGCCGCTCCTCCACCTCGCCGGCCTCGCCGTCGCCTACACCGCGGCTGCCCGCCTCGCCCTGCGCCGCTTCGGCGCAGCCTGACGAGCTCATCGCAGCATTTTCCGCCCTATGACCCGGAAAATGCTGCGATGAACAGGGCCTGCGCCTGCGCCTGGCTGCGGACCGGGAGGCGGCGGGCGCGGGCGGGGATTGCGGCGAGCGCGACCGGGGAGCCATCGGAGTCGAGCAGGCAGCCGTGACGGCTCACGTAGGCATCGATCTCGCTCAGCCTGCCACCGTCTTCGAGCTCGCAGCGGATGTCCTCGAGCCTGGTCAGGTCGTAGTTGGGCTCGGTCAGCGCGATCAGCTCCAGCTGTGCGGCGCTGAGGTAGGCGACGAAGACGGTCGCCTCGGTCCCCGGGCTGCCGTGGAGGGTTGCCGGCACGGCGCCGTAGGCGGAGAGATGGTTGGAGTAGACGACGTCGTAACCGAGCAGGGTCGCCCGCATCATCAGCACCGGGTCGGGGTCCGCGGCGAGCTTGCGGTCGAGGACCTCCGGGGCGGCGTTGGAGCCGTAGGCGAGCAGCGCGACGCGGTCGCTGCGGTCGACCTCGACCTCGCCGGGCTCGCGGACCTCCCCGCGGTGGTGCACGAAGGAGCGGTCGGGGATCGCGAACGGATAGTCCAGGGCGCGCATCGGAGGATAGGGTCTCATCCACCATGAAGGTCCTCTTCATCGGCGACGTGGTGGGCGGCCCGGGGAGGCGCGGGCTGAAGGCGGCGATGCCCGAGCTGCGCGAGCGCCACACCCCCGACCTGGTCGTCGTCAACGGCGAGAACTCGGCCGGGGGGATGGGGATCACCGAGAAGACCGCCAGGGCGCTCTTCGACGCCGGCGCCGACGCGATCACCACCGGCAACCACGTCTACCGGCATCGCGAGGCCTACGAGTTCCTCGACCGGGCCGAGCGCGTGATCCGCCCGGCCAACTACCCGCACGCCAACCCGGGCAGGGGCCACGTCGTGGTCGAGGCCGGCGGGATGCGGGTCGGCCTGATCAACCTCAGCGGCGCGGTCGGCCTCAAGGTCGCCCGCTCGCCCTTCGTCGAGGTCGACAGCATCCTCGAGCGGATCGAGGCCGATTGCGTCCTGGTCGACTTCCACGCCGAGGTGACCAGCGAGAAGGTGGCGATGGGCTGGCACCTCGACGGCCGCGTCGCGGCCGTCTTCGGCACCCACACGCACGTCCCCACCGCCGATGCCCGCGTGCTCCCCCAGGGCACCGCCTACATCTCCGACGTCGGCATGACCGGCTCCCGCACCAGCGTCCTCGGGGTCAAGCCGCAACAGGTCCTCGAGGCGATGATCACCCAGATGCCGGTCAAGTTCGAGACCGCGAGCGAGGACGTCTGGGTGATGGGCGCCGCGGTCGAGGTCAACTCCGCGGCCCTGGCCGACTCGATCGAGCCGGTGATGATCCCCGCTCCTGCTGGCGCGTAGCGAGGGCGGTCGGTCGGGGTGGCCTCGTGAGTGCCTGGGTTCGCTCGCTTCGCAGGGGTAGCCACCGGGGGTTGCCTCCAGAGGTGCCCAAATCCCGCCTTCGGCGGGATTGATCTGGAGCCGCTTCGCGGCCGGAGTCACTCTGCGGTGCCCGCTTCGCGAGGCACTCTGGAGGCAACCCCCGGTGGCTTTCCCAGGGACGCCATTGCCACGAGAAGGAGAGGGTAGAACCAGACGATGTAGAGGTAGAACCAGTGTTGGGCGGTCAGCTGTAGGGCGATGAGGAGGGCGGCGCCCAGGGCCGCCACCTGGACCGGTGACTTGCGCCTGGGGACGAAGGCGAAAGCGAGCGCGATCGCTCCGGTCGCCGCGAGGAGCGCGTAGCGCAGGGGTTCGAGGCCGGAGACCTGGCCCCAGATGCTGAAAGGGGAGTCGCGGTCGGACTGGTAGGCGATCGTGCGGTCGTAGACGGTGCTGAGGCCGGGGTCGATCGCGGGCCAGGCCATCAGGGCGGCGGTCGTCGCGACGAATGCAAGGACGAAGGTCGCGACCGCGGGTCCTGGCGGGGGGATGGGGTGCCTAGCGGACTCACCCGTCCGAGGCACCCCATCCCCCCGCCACCCGCGGAAGGGAGGTTGGTAGGTGGCCAGCATCGGGACGAGGACGACTGGGGCGAACTTCGTCAGGGCTGCGAGCGCGGCGAGGACGCCGCGGGCGAGTGGGCGAGCTGAGGCGAGGAGGACTGCCACGAGCAGCGCGGCTACGAGGGTGTCGTTGGAGTTGGACTCGAGGGCGAAGGCGGTGTAGGGGTAGGCGGCCCAGCCGAAGGCGAGGGTGGCGGCGAGCTTGCGGCCGGCGGGACCTGGGCGGAGTCGCAGGCCGAGCGCGATCAGCAGGGCGAAGGTGGCGAGGTCGAAGCCGACCGCGGCGCCGTGCGCGGCCGGGAGGTCGTCCCAGCTGCCCTGCCAGGGCCAGATCGCCTCGGAGGGGACGTAGGCGAGGTAGTTGGCCGGGCCATAGGTGTCGCCCTGGGAGACGTCGTCGGGGAAGTTGCCGTAGAGCGGCTCGCCGTGGGCGATCCGGTCGGCGCCGACCACCCCCGCGTAGCCGACGTCGATCACACCGGAGTCCGCCATGTTGAGCCCGACCCGGAGGCCGACCAGGAAGAGCGCCGCGATCAGCAGCCAGGCCGCCGGCCAGGCCGGCCGCAGTCCCTCCCCCCTCCCCCGCAGCCCGATCCACAGCATGCGCCCGAGGAGGTAGAGCAGCACCGGGTACTGCAGCGGCACCGAGACGCCGATCTCCGCCCGGTTGAAGAAGTAGTGCGAGAGACCGAACCCCAGCAGCACCAGCAGATCGAGGCTGGCGATCCGCCACGGCCGCCGCCAGTCCACCAGCCCGACCAGGAACAGCGCGCACAGCGGCAAGAACACGTACGGCGCGTTGAGCTTGTGCCCGAACGACCCCTCGTACCCGCGCGCCATCTTCCACGCCACCTGGTATCCGGTCCACGACTCGCGCAGCTCGCCGCTCTGGGGATCGACCAGCGCCAGCGCCACCCGCTCCCCGCCGGCGAAGTAGGAGACCTCCCAGCTGCCCTCCACCTTCTCCACGCTGTGCGCCAGCCCGTCGTTCTTCCGCCGCTGGTCCACGACCTTCGCGTCGCGGTCGGCGATCCGCACCGCCTCGGCTTCGCTGACCTCGCTCGCGCCTCCGTTTGCCGGGAACACGAGTGAGAGAAGAAGAAGCGCGAGCGCCGCTGCGGTTGGCGGGAGGGTGACCGTCCGGAAGTGCCCATGTTCGCTTCGCCTGCGGCTCCGCTCACTATGTCTGTGCCGCTTCGCGGCAGGAATCACTCGCCGGTGCGCCGCTTCGCGAGGCACTTCCGGACGGTCACCCTCCCGCCTCACCGGACGGCGAAGTGGTCCAGGACGACGTTCATCACGTCGCGCAAAGCCCACTGGGGGCTCGAGGTCGGGTCGTCGGGGCCGCAGTTGACGAAGAGCAAGGGGAAGAGGGAGTCGTCGCGGTGCAGGGCGCCGTGGCTGCCGCCGCCGGCATGGCTGACGCCGCCCCAGTCGACCGCCTCGTAGCCGGGCGAGAGGGAGAGGACGAAGTCGCCGGCGCTGGGGGCGGAGAGGGCAGCGTAAACGCGGGCGAGGGGATCGGGGTACTCGTCGCTGTGCAGCCGGCCTTCGCTGATCGAAGCGGCGAGCGTGGCCGGGTCGCCGTCGACGTGCCAGCTGCCGCCGCGGAGGTCGGCGGTGGCGCCGCCGGGGCTGAAGCGGAGCTGCTGTCCGGCGCGTTCGACGACGGCCGTGCGGCCCTCCAGCCAGCAGACGAGGTCGACCCCTTCGATCGAGGCCAGGCGGTCGCGCACCTCGTCGCGCTCGGCACGCGGCCCCTCGCCCGGCAGCAGGTAGACGTGCGCGGCGCGGCCGGTCGGGCTGACCGCGAGCTGGGCCAGCTCCGGGCGGTCGTCGGAGGGGGCCAGCACGGTCCAGTCCTGCCCCAGCAGGACGGCCAGCGGCAGGCCGCGGCTGACCGCGCTGTGCGCGTGGTCGGCGAGCAGGATCACCGCATGGTCGGCGAGGAAGCTCTCGATCCCGCCCCCGGCCTCGACCAGCTGCCCGAAGCAGGCGTCGGCCTTGGCGATCGACTCGACGCTGGCCCCGGGCCCGTGCCGGTGCGAGTAGTTGTCGTTGTCTGGCAGCGAGAGCAGCAGGAAGTCGTACTCGCCTGCGCGCTCCAGCTCGGCCGCGCAGCAGGCCGAGTAGGCGTCGCGCGCGCCGGGGATCGAGGTCGACTTGCAGGGGACCTCGCGGCTGGCGTAGAGGTCGCCGTAGAAGAGCTCGGCCGGGCCCCAGGTGTGGTGGCGGAACTTGAGCCGGGTGGTGTCGACCGCACGCCGCAACAAGCCCTCCAGCGAGACTTCGTGGCGGTGCCGCCCGCGGTAGATCAGGAAGGGCGTGCAGGCGGTGCGCAAGCCGGCGTCGTCGAGCCGCTCGAAGAGGGTCGGCGCGCCGGGGTTGAGGTGGGCGAGGTTCATGTTGTAGACGAGGTCGTAGAGGGCGCGGAAGACGCCGACCGCCCGCGTCGCGTCGAGCGAGGAGCCGTACTCGACGTAGCGCCGCTCGAGCCGGTGGTACCAGTTCATGCCGCTGATCCAGTGGCGGTCGGCGGCCACCCCGGTGACCATCTCGGCGCAGGCGACCGGGGTCACCGAGGGAAAGCTCGATACGCAGTCGGGCACCAGGGCGCCGCGCTCCAGCAGCGCTCCGAAGTGCGGCGTCCGACCCTCCTCGACCGCCCGTTCGAGCATGTCGGTGCGCAGCGAGTCGACGTAGGTGAGGACCAGCTTCTTCGCGGGCATCGCCGGCCGAATGATGAAGCTCGCCGCGGTCCGGCGGGCGGGGCTAGCGCAGGACGCGCAGGCCGGCGTGCTTGCGCTGGGCGCGGCGGTGGCGGGCGGCTCCCAGCCAGGCGAGGGCGATCAGCGCCAGCAGGGTGAGGACGGGGAGCAGCAGCGCGGTGGCGGCGAGCAGCAGGGCGGCGAGCGAAACGAGGAAGGCGAGCGCTGCGCCACCGCCGTCACGGCGGCCGGCGCCGCTGACCACGTCGCTGATCACCACGCAGCCGACGGCGGCGCCGGCAGCGCAGAGGATCGCGCCGAGCAACCTGCCGAGATCGGCGCTGCCGGCAAGCAGGAAACCGGCGATCAGGCCGATCGCGACCGCCAGCACGGTCATCCGGCCGCGTGCCGAGCCGCGCGTGCCGGTGGTCCCGGCCAGCATCCCGATCGCGAGGCCGATACCGAGCTCGAGCCCGGCTCCCTCCAGAAAGCTCATCGGGAAAACCTACACTTCAGGGATGCAAGAGCCGCCCCACCGGCGCCGCGCCCACACCCGCCACCGCGACCTGGAGCGCTACGCCGGCCTCTTCGCCGAGCGCACCGGGGTGATGCGGTCCTCGGCGATGCGCGACCTGATGGCGATCACCGCCAGGCCGGAGGTGATCTCCCTCGCCGGCGGCCTCCCCGACACCTCGACCTTTCCCGCCGCCACCTTCGCCGCCCAGATGACCCGGATCGCGCAGGAGTCGGCGGCGGAGGCGCTGCAGTACGGGCCGACCGAGGGCTTCGCCGAGACGGTCGACTGCATCGTCGAGGTGATGGGGGCGGAGGGGATGCTCCCCGACCCCGACGACGTGATCGTCACCACCGGCGGACAGCAGGCGATCGACCTGATCTGCAAGACGCTGCTGGACCCGGGCGACGTGGTCGTCTGCGAGGCCCCCACCTACCCCGGCGCGGTGCCGGTCTTCTGCAGCTACCAGGCGCAGACGATCCAGGTCGAGTGCGACGAGGAAGGGATGCGAATCGACCTGCTGGAAGCGGTGCTGGCGCAGCTCGACGGCGAGGGACGGCGGCCGAAATTCGTCTACTCGGTCCCCAGCTTCCAGAACCCGGCCGGGGTGACGCTCTCGCTGGAGCGCCGGCGCCGGCTGGTCGAGCTGGCGCGGCAGCGCGAGCTGCTGGTGGTCGAGGACAACCCCTACGGGCTGCTGCGCTTCGACGGCGAGGCGCTGCCGCCGCTCTACCAGCTCGACGGCGGCGACTTCGTGATCTACGTCGGCACCTTCTCGAAGATCCTCTCGCCGGGCATCCGCCTCGGCTGGGCGGTGGCCCCGCCGCCGGTGATGGACAAGATCGTGCTCGGCAAGCAGGCTTCCGACCTCTGCAGCTCGACCCTGACCCAGCACTTCGTCCGCGAGTACTTCGCCGAAGGCCGCTGGCGCGAGTACGTCGACAGCCTGGCGCAGATCTACAAGGCCCGGCGCGACGCGATGGTCGAGGCGCTGGGTCGCCACTTCCCCGCCCAGGCGACCTGGACCGAGCCGCGCGGCGGGATGTTCATCTGGGCGACCCTGCCCGAGTACATCGACACCGGAGACCTGCTCGCCAAGGCGCTGCGCGAGGACGTCGCCTTCGTCCCCGGTCAGGCCGCCTACGTCGACGAGAGCCGCGGCCACAACTCGATGCGGCTCAACTTCTCCGGGGTGGGCGAGGACGAGATCGCCGAGGGGATCCGCCGCATCGGCAAGGCGATCTCCGAGCAGGTCGACCTCTACGGCGCCCTCACGGGCGAGCAGCCGGCGGCGGCGCCGAGGACGGAGCCCGCCGGGAGCGGCGACGACGCGGATGTCCTTCCCTTCCGCAAGGCCGGCGAGGGCCCCGCGTGAAGGTCGCCGTGCTCAAGGGCGGCCGTTCGCTGGAGCGGGGCGTCTCGCTGCGCTCCGGGGCGCGGGTCGAGGATGCGCTCGAGCGGCTCGGGCACGAGCCGCTGCCGATCGACGCCGACGGCGAGCTGGTCAAACGCCTGCTCGACGGCAAGCCCGACGTCGCCTTCGTCGCCCTGCACGGCCCCGGCGGCGAGGACGGCACCGTGCAGGAGCTGCTCGAGATCCTCGGCATCCCCTTCACCGGCCCCGGCGTCGCCGCCTGCGGGCGCTGCATGGACAAGGTCCTCGCCAAGCACGAGCTGCGCGATGCCGGCGTCGCGACTCCGGACTGGTTCGCCTTCAACGAGACCGCCTTCCGTGAGCTGGGCGCCGGCGACGCGCTCGACGGGCTGGAGCGGCGGCTCGGCTTCCCGCTGGTGATCAAGCCGAGCCGCGGCGGCTCGGCGCTGGGGGTCAGGTTCGCGGCGAGCTGGTACGAGGTCCCGGAGGCGCTGGTCTCCGCCTTCAGCTACGACGACAGGGTGCTGCTGGAGCGCTTCGCCGAGGGACGCGAGCTCGCCGTCAGCGTGCTCGGCGACGAGGCCCTGCCGGTGGTCGAGGCGATCCCCACCGGCGGCGACCGCTACGACTTCGAGGCCCGCTACGAGATCGGCCGCACCGATTTCGTCTGCCCGGCCGCGCTCGGCGAGGCGGAGCGGAACGCCGTCGAGGAGGCCGCGCTCGGCGCCTACGCGGCGCTCGGCTGCTCCGGCTTCTCCCGCGTCGATTTGATCCTGACCGAGGGCGGCCCGCAGGTGCTCGAGGTCAACGCGATCCCCGGCCTCACCGACACCAGCCTCCTCCCCCAGGCCGCCGAGGCCGCGGGGATGACCTTCGAGCAGCTCGTCGAGCGGATCCTCGAGCTGGCGCTGGAGCCGGCCGCGGCCTAGTTCAGGAGTTGCCTTCGGCGAAGTCGTCGGGGGTCACCTCGTCGAGGAACTCCTTGAACTTATCGACGACCTCCTCGGTGTCCTCGACCTCGTGCTCGAACTCGATCGCCGACTCCTCGATCACATCCTCGGCCGCGAAGATCGGCGCCGAGACGCGCACCGCGAGGGCGAGGGCGTCGGACGGGCGCGAGTCGATCTCCATCTCGGAGCCGCCGATCGAGACCGTGATCGAGGCGTAGAAGGTGTTGTCGCGCAGCTCGTTCACCGAGACCCGCTCGCACTTGGCGTCGAGCTGGTCGAGCACGTCGGAGAGCAGGTCGTGGGTCATCGGCCGCGGGGTCGAGGCCCCCTGCAGCTTCATCAGGATCGCCGCCGCCTCGGGATGGCCGATCCAGATCGGCAGGAACCGATTGCCCTCGACCGTCTTCAGCAAGACGATCGGCTGCTTGCCGACCATGTCAAAGCTGACCCCGTAGATCTGCATCTGCTGCAAGTTTCGCTCCGCGCCGAGGTGGATCGCCCATTATAGGTACGGCTCTGGGCCGCTCGGCCAGGCGGGAAGGCGGGACCTCGCGGCAGTCGGCGATCCTGGATTCGAACCAGGGACCTCGTCCTTATCAGAGCCTAGCGAGGCCCCGCCGGAAACGGCTTGGTAGCTGGGGTTCCTGCAAAGCAGCGGCTTTGGGAAAATCCAGCAGGGGGCGAGAGGGGACATTGGCGGTCGGTCTTGTTCCCACCTCTGTTCCCGGCCCCGCCTCGGACTCTCGACAACCTCCCTTTGGAGACTTGCCACGCCCTCACGAAACCGCCGCCGCTCCCGTCCTCAGCGCAGCACTCGCAGTTTCGTTCGCAGCCGGGCGCGGAAAGGGGCGCAGGGTTCTTGTGCTAATCGCTGGAGGATCGAAGCAGCGTCGCCGCCCACTCAATGGCGAGCGCGGCCCATCGGAGAGCGGTATCGGGCGTCAACCGCTTCGGGGTTGCCCAGGCCATAGCGGAGCGCGCCCGCGTATGGCGTAAGGCGATCGGCCTCAGCAAGGTCGGCAGGTAGCTCGATTCCGGCGTCCTCGCATAGCTGCATGAGGACGCCGAGGTCGTGAACGAAGGGAAACTCAAGGCCGCGGCTGGCGATGACCGCCTTGAGTGACTTCTCCACCGCCTGTTGGGCGTTGAAGCCACTTTTGGACGCCGACACGCCTTCTGCATCCTTCAGGGCCGTCGCGGCGGCGAGATCCTCACGCGCAAGGGCCAACAGATCGCCGGGTAGGTCGGGCTTCTCGTTCATCCGGCGAGGACCCGGCCCTGCGAGAGAGCTGCGTGGATAACACCACCGCGCACCTCCCGCCATCGGTCGGCGTAGTCACGGCTGACGACGATCACATCCGCCGGCAACCGCAGGTCGCGCAGGGTGCGATGGAGTCGCACCGACTCCTCGGCCTCGTCGGCTACCTCAGGCTCGATGATGAGAAAGTCCGCGTCACTGTGCGGCCCGGCCTCCCCGCGCGCGTGCGAGCCAAACAGGATCACTTCTGCGTCCGGCGCGGCCTTCGCTAGGCGGCGCCCAGCCTCAGCGATCAAGGTCTCGTCAGTCATGACCTGAAGATCGTAGCCGTGAGGGGCGGCGGCCACGGTCTTAGCGGCGGTGGCCATCGGGGTGACCGTCTGGCTTTATCGCCGCCAGAAGACCCGCAAGAGCTTGAGCTACGAAATCAAGGTCACGGAGCTGGTCAACATCCACAGCGCGGCCAAGGGCCGGATCAAAGTGTTGTTCGGCGACGATGAGATTGGCCAACTGCGCCTGGTTGAAGCGCGCACCCCAGCGGTTCTCCATCGCCTCCCGGTAGCGGAGTAGCCGGTCGCGGGCGTTTGCGACGCCTGGACTCCTTAGTGCCCCCGGTCGTAAGTGGGCGATCCTGGATTCGAACCAGGGACCTCGTCCTTATCAGAGACGCGCTCTAACCAACTGAGCTAATCGCCCGAGGTGGGGCGATGATAGCGAGGGTCGGGGGGCGCCCTCAGCGCGTCAGCGCTCGAGGCGCTTGGCCAGGGCGAGGGCCGCGTCGAGGTCCTCGCAGTGGATCTCGACTGCGATCCCTCCCCCCTTCGGCCGCAGCTTGACCTCGTGGCCGAGGGTGGACTCGAAGCGGTCGGCCGCGTCGCTCAGCGCCGCTCGCTCCTCGGCGCTGAGCTCTCTGCCGCTCGCCCGGCGCTTTGGCTGGCCAGCCAGCTTGACCCTGTTCTCCGTCTCCCTCACCGACCAGCCGCCGCGGGCGGCGTCGCGGGCGAGGCGGCGTCGCACGTCGTTGCCCGAGGCGGCGAGCAGGGCGCGGCCGTGGCCGCCGCTGAGCTCGCCCGACTCGAGCAGCTCGAGCGCCTCGTCGGGCAGGTCGAGCAGGCGGATCAGGTTGGAGACCGCGGGGCGGCTGCGGCCGACGCGCCGCGCCAGCTCCTCCTTGGAGAGGCCGAGATCCTCGACCAGGGCCGCGCAGGCGCGGGCCTCCTCGACCGGGTTGAGGTCCTCGCGCACCATGTTCTCGATCAGGGCCACCTGCAGACGCTCGGCCTGCTCGGGGTCGCGCACCACCGCCGGCACCTTCTCCAGGCCGGCCTGACGCGCCGCGCGCCAGCGCCGCTCGCCGGCGATCAACTCGTAGCTGCCGTCGGCGAGGGGACGGACCAGCAGCGGCTGGATCACGCCACTGCTCTCGATCGAGCTGGCGAGGCCGGCCAGGGCCTCCGGGTCGAAGCTGGTCCGCGGCTGCTTCGGGTTGGGCTTGATCAGGTCGACCGGCAGCTGGCGCAGCTCGCCCGTCTCCTCGCCGCCGCTCTCCGGCAGGATCGCCGCCAGGCCGCGGCCCATGCCGCGCTTGGAGCCGCCTCGCTTGGCCGCGCTAGCCACGCTCGGCCAGCTCCACGGCGAGGGCGCGGTAGGCGTCGGCCCCGCGCGAGGCGGGAGCGTGGTCGGTCACCGGCAGCCCGTAGCTGGGCGCCTCGGCGACCCTGACGCTACGCGGTATGACCGTCTCGAAGACCATCTCGGGAAAATGCCGGCGCACCTCCGCCTCGACATCCTGGGCGAGGCGGGTGCGCTCGTCGTGCATGGTGATCAACAGCCCCGACACGTTCAGCGCCGGGTTCATCGCGCGGCGGATCGTGCCCAGGGTCTCGAGGAACTGGACCAGCCCCTCGAGCGCCAGGTACTCGGCCTGGACGGGCACGATCACGCGGTCGGCGGCGACCAGGGCGTTGACGCTGACCGGCCCCAGCGAGGGCGGGCAGTCGAGCATGGTGAAGGCGAAGCGCTCGCGCACCGGGCCGAGCCGCTCACGCAGCCGCGTCTCCGACCCGTCCAGCCGCGGCAGCTCGACCGCGGCGCCGGCGAGGTCGCGGTTGGCGGGGACCAGCCAGAGGTTGTCGGGGCCGGCCGGGCGCGCCGCTTCGGCGACCGAGACCTCGCCGATCAGGCACTCGTAGGAGGAGGGATGGGCATCGCGGTCGGCGCCGAGCGCGACGGTGGCGTTGCACTGCGGGTCGAGGTCGACGAGCAGGGTCTGCGCGCCGCTGGCGGCGACGCAGGCGGCCAGGTTGACCGCGGTGGTCGTCTTGCCGACGCCGCCCTTCTGGTTCGAGACTGCGTAGACGAGGCCCACGGGTGGAGGTTATTCGGAGTGGGGACTGATGGGATCGGGGGTCATTCCAGGAGGTGCCTATGTTCGCTCCGCTGCGCTTCGCTCACGAATTTGGTGCCGCTTCGCGGCTTTGAATCACTCTGCGGAGCCGCTTCGCGAGGCACTCCTGAAATGACCCCCGATCCCTAGCCACGCGCAATCCCTGCGGGTGGGGAAGCTGGTGAACCCTTTAGGACCTATCCAAGGGTGCGATATCCCTATCGAGATAGGTCCTCAGCCTCGCGGTCGCTTCTTGGCCATGCCGGGACGCCTTGGCAGGTCGGCTGGGGTGGGTCCGGACTTGCGGATCACGTGGAGGTGGCGGTGCTTGGAGCCGGCGCGATCGCCGACGTCGAGGATCCGTTCGGGAGCCATTGCCAGCTGCTCGACGGCTCGTTGGAGCTGCTCCTCCTCGTCCTGGTCGCGCTTGCCCTTCCAGGCGACGAGGGTCCCGTTTTCGCGGAGAAGCGGGGCGGCGAGCTCGGCGAGGGTGGAAAGGCGGCCGACGGCGCGGGCCGTGACGGCATCGTAGGAGTCGCGTGCGTCCCCTTCCGCAAGCTCCTCGGAGCGGGCGTTGACCACGTTCGCGTTGGCGATCCCCGCCGCCTCGATCGTCCGCCGCATGAACTCGCACTTGCGCCCAACCGACTCGATCAGATCAACCGCCGCATCAGGCAGCGCCACCGCCAACACAAGGCCCGGAAACCCAGCTCCAGAGCCAAGATCGGCAATCCGCCGCGCACCGCGCAGCTCCGCGACCTCCAACCCGGTGAGGCTGTCCGCCACATGGACGCGCCAGGCGTCAGGCGCCGCGGTCACCGAGCTCACCGACGCCCGCTCCTGCGCCAACAGCCGCAGCACCTCCTTCAGAGCCCGTCGCTGCGCCGCGCCGAGAGGGTGTCCCGGTAGGGGTGGAACGTCTTGTACTTTTTCGCGTCGGGCCATGATCCTCTACCAGAGACGCTTCTCGAAAAAGTTAAGTGGAACCCCTACCGGGACACCCTCTCGGTCCCGACCTCTCTCGAAAAAGTTAAGTGAAGGCCCTACCCGGGGGCCCTCTCCTACTCCGAGACCAAAGGGGCGACGACCACGCAGCGACGCGGCTCGTCCCCTTCGCTGAAGGTCTCGACCCCGGACCGCTCTTTCAGGTGTTCGTGGACGACGCGCCGTTCCTGGGCGCTCATCGGGTCCATCTCGACGCTGGCGTTGCGCTCCAGCGCCTGCTCGGCGGCGCGGTCGGCGCGCGCGACCAGAACCTCGCGGCGGCGCTCGCGGTAGCCGGCGGCGTCGAGCACCACCCGCTTTCGGTCGCGCAGGCCCCGGAACGCAGCCTGGAAGCAGAGCAGCTGCAGCGCGTCGATCGTCTGGCCGCGCTTGCCGATCAGCAGGCCGTAGTCGTCCTCGCCGACCACTGTGGCCTCGATCCGCTCGTCGCCCTCCTCGATCTCCACCTCGCCGTCGAGATCGAGCTCGTCGAGCACTCCCTCGACCAGGGCCTGGACCCTCTCGGCCGGCTCCTGCGGCCATTCTGTCCCTTGACTCACGCCCCGCACCTTAGTGACTATCCACAAACCCGCGTGTGCGGCTGGCGAGTGCCGGACCAAGCGGGGCAAGGACGCAGGGAGGC
>JBBDTK010000110.1:0-4161 GCA_040904405.1 Solirubrobacterales bacterium
ATCCGATGAGGGCCGCGCCGATCATTCCCGCTGCGGTGCCGAGCTCGGCGCGCAGCCCGGCGAGCAGGGCCGGGTCCGGCGCCACCCCGGCGCCCGCCGCGACGCCGAAGGAGGCGGCGCTGCCGCCGCTCGCCAGCGCCTCGCCGACCAGCAGCACCTCGCCCAGCTCGGCGCCGTCGCCAAGGCCGCGGCAGGTGCCGACCCGCACCACGCGCCTGACGCCCAGCTCGGCCAGATCGGCGAGCACGATCGCGGCGCTGGGGCCGCCCATCCCGGTCGCCTGGATCGTCAGCTCGTCCCCGGCCGCGGTCCGCCCCGAGTAACCCCAGAGGCCGCGGGCGTGGTTGCTCATCTTCGGCCGCTCGAGCAGCTCCTGGGCCAGCAGCAGCGCCCGGCCCGGGTCGCCGACCAGGATCGCGTCGGGCGAGAGGGGGGCGGTCGGTCGCAGTCGGGACGGCATCGCTGGAGCCTATTTCCGCATTCGCCCCGCCGTCGCCATGCGTTCGTGGCTGCGCCTGCCACTCGTGAGAGATGCGCCGCCCAGATTTCCTCCAGGAGTCCAAACACAGCCGCACGGCCCGTCCATACCTTGGGAGCGCAATCGCAAAACACAACCGCGACCGCCGTTGCCGTGGGCTCGGCGGGCTAGGAGGACGTTCTGAGATGAGAAAGAGGATTGGCCTCGCCGTCATGCTTGCGGCGCTTGCCTCCCTGGTGCTGCCGGGGACCGCATTTGCGCAGCTGGCCGAACTCGAGACGACCGTCGCGGACAAGTCACTTGAGCTGGACATGGTCTGGGTCGCTGTCGCGACCGCCCTGGTCTTCCTGATGCAGGCCGGGTTCATGTTCCTCGAGATCGGCTTCTCCAGACAGAAGAACGCCGGGACCGGCGTCGCCAAGGTCCTGGTCAACCTGGGGATCGTGACGATCGCCTGGTGGGCGCTCGGTTACGGCGTGGCAGAAGGGGGCGGCAACGACCTCTTCGGCACCAGCGGCTTCTTCTTCCACTTCGACCAGGTGGTCGGCCAGGGAGCGGAAGCGTTCAACGTGGGGGCTTCGGACGCGATGCTGATGCTGTTCGGGATGGCCTTCTGCGCGGTCTCGCTGGCGATCGTCTGGGGCACCACCCTGGAGCGGATCAAGTTCGGCGCCTACGTGATCTACGCCGCCGTCTTCGGCGCCGTGATCTACCCGCTGATCGCGCACGCGGTCTGGGGCGGTGGCCTGCTCTCCGACATCGGCGGCAAGCCGGTGATGGACTTCGCCGGCTCCTCGGTCGTCCACCTGACCGGCGCCGTCGGCGCCCTCGCGGCGCTGCTGCTGCTCGGCTCCCGCAAGGGCAAGTACGACGCGAACGGCAAGCCGCGGGCGATCCCGGGCCACTCGATGCCGCTGGTCGGCCTCGGCGTGATCATCCTCTGGATCGGCTGGTTCGGCTTCAACGGAGGCTCGACCTTCGAAACCGCCGGCTCGTTCTTCGGCGAGGTGATGCTGAACACCCAGCTCGCCGCAGCCGCCGGCGTGATCGGGGCCTCGCTCGCCGTCTACATGAAGAGCAGGACGCTCGACGTCGGCATGGCCGGCAACGGCGCGATCGCCGGCCTGGTCGGCGTCACCGCCCCAGCCGGCTTCGTCGAGGCCTGGGCGGCGCCGGTGATCGGCTTCATCGCCGGATTGATCGTCGTCTACTCGGTGCTGACGATCGAGCGGTTCCTCGACGACCCGGTCGGCGCGCTCTCGGCGCACGGCCTGGCCGGCATCTGGGGCACGCTCGCCGTCGGCATCTTCGCCTCGCCGCGGCTGGTCGTCGAAGGGGCGGCGCCGGGAGTCTGGTACTCGCTGGTCGATGACGTCTCGTTCAGCGCGACGTTCGGGCAGCTCGGGGTCCAGGGGCTGGCCGTGCTGTTCACCTTCGTCGTCGTCTTCACGATCTCGATCGCCACCTTCGCCGCGATCAAGGCGACGATCGGGCTGCGGGTCTCCGATGAGGAGGAGGAAGCGGGGCTGGACATCAGCTCGCACGGGATGTACGGGTACCCGGAGCAGTTCATTCCCCAGCCGGAGTACTCGACCGGATTGCCAAGCACGGGCAGTGGCGCCGCGGTTCCGGCCGCGGCTCCAGCCCAAATGACCGCGACCGAGTCGCGTTAGGAGGGCTGGACGCATGAAAAAGATAGAAGCGTTCATTCGCCACGAGGCCTTCGAGCCGATCAGGGCCGAACTGCTCGACAAGGGGTTCCCCTCCCTGTCGATCAGCGAGGCCAAGGGCTCCGGCAGGCAGAAGGGAATCGTCGAGCGGTACCGCGGCTCGACCCTGACTGTCAACGTCCGGCCCAAACTGAAGCTCGAGGTCGTGGTGGAGGACAAAGACAAGCCGCTGGTCGTGGAGACGATCCTCAAGCACGCCCGCACGGGCGAGGTCGGGGACGGCAAGATCTTCGTCCTGCCGGTCGAGGAGGCGGTTCGGATCCGCACCGGCGAGGGTGGGGAGACGGTGCTGCAGGCGCACGGCGAGGAGGAGATCTCGGCGTGAGCTAAGGGCAGGGCCGATCCCGGTGGGGGTTCCGCTTAACTTTTTCCGAAGACAGGCGCTGGCCGTCCGAGGTCGCACCCGCGGAAAAAGTACAAGACGCTCCACCCCCACCGGGATCGGCCCTGCGTTACCTCGCCTCGTTGGCTGTGATGGATAGCCTCGAAGTCGATGGCTGCCGACGAACGGATTAGCTTGAGTGAGGCTTCGCGGCGGTCTGGGGTTCCGGGCAGCACGCTGAAGCGCTGGGCGGAGGAGAAGGTTGTGCCGGTGCGGAGGGGGCGCTGGACCGCCGCGGCGGCGGCTCAGGCCCGGGTGGTGGCGCGGATGCGGGAGCGCGGCCACTCGCTCGAGGAGCTGCGCAAGGCGGGGCGCGAGGGCCGGCTGGCATTCGGCTTCGTCGAGGACCTCTTCCCGGGCTCCGAGGAGCGGGTGACCGTCGCCGAGGTGGCCCGCGATACCGGCCTCGAGCCGGAGCTGATCGAGCGGATCCTGGTCATCCTCGGCACCCCGCTCGGTCGCGAGCGCCTGCTCGATCCCGAGGACGTGAAAGCGCTGCGGCACTGCGCCCGCGTGCTCGCCGCCGGCTTCCCGCTGGTCGCCTTCCTGCAGGTCGTCCGCGTCTACGTGCAGTCGCTGCGCCGGATCGCCGAGACGGAGGTGCGGCTGTTCCACCTCTACGTCCACGAACCGATGATCCGCGACGCGCTGCCGGAGCTGGAGATCGCCGAGGAGATGGGCGAGCTCGCCGCCGACGTCCTGCCCCTGACCGCGCCGCTGACCGAGTACCTGCACAACCGCTACCTGCGCTACTTCACCGAACAGGACGTGGTCGGGCACATGGAGGCCGACCTCGCCTCGCCGGCTCCCGACCTCGGCCAGGTCCCGGTCACCCTCTGCTTCATCGACCTCACCGGCTTCACCCGCTACACCGAGGAGGAGGGCGACCTGGAGGCGCTCGACGTGGTCGAGCGCTTCGTCGAGACGGTCGAAGCGACGCTGCCCGCCGAGGCGACGATCGTGAAGACGATCGGCGACGAGGTGATGGTGGTCTCTCCCGACGCCGCCGGGCTGACCGTCTGGGCCGTCGGCCTGCTCGACCGCTTCCCCGAGCGGCCCCGGCCGCGGGTCGGCATCCACTACGCCAGCGCGGTCTACCGCGACGGCGACTACTTCGGCACCCACGTCAACCTCGTCCACCGGGTGGTCGGCCGCGCCCAGGCGGGCGAGGTGCTGGTCACCGACAGCGTCAGCGGCTCGCTCGAACAGCGCGGCCTCGTCTGCGAGCCGATCGGCGAGGTCGAGCTGAAGGGGTTTCCGGTGGCGACCCCCTTATACCTAGTGCGTCGGGCTTTGGCTTGACCCTGGGGCGAACCCATCCCGGCAGGGGTTCCGCTTAACTTTTTCCGAAGACAGATGCGGCCGTCCGAGGTCGCAGCCGCGGAAAAAGTACAAGACGCTTCACCCCTGCCGGGATGGGTTCTTGGCCGATGAAAAGCGAAGGCATGATCGAAGCGGTGCGTGAGGCCGGCTTGCTGCCGGGGGGGTCGCAGCTGGTGGCGATGCTCTCGGGGGGGCGGGACTCGGTTTGCTTGCTTGACCTGGCGGTGCGGCTGCTCGGGGCGGGCGCG
>JBBDTK010000111.1:0-21302 GCA_040904405.1 Solirubrobacterales bacterium
GGTCAGCTCGGCGGTGGCCTCGGCGAGCGTCGTGAACTGGCCGACGACGACGATCGCGGCGAGCCCGACCGGGGCGAGCAGCGCGCCGGGCAGCCGCCACCCGCTCAGAACGTCGACGAGCAGGCCGAGCCCGAGGCAGAGCGCCAGCAGGACCAGCGGATAGACGACCCAGGCGACGAACAGGCTCACGGGCGCCCCGTCACCGGGTCAGCCGACTGGCTGGACTTTGCCCGAGCGCACCAGGCCGATCGCCTGTTTGGCGTCGGGCGCGTAGACCTCGACCTGGACCTCGTTGTCGGGGTCGACGAAGTAGACGTTCTTCCGCGCTCCCGGGCTAATCACGACCTTGCCGACGCCCGCGGCCTCGGTCATCGTGGCCCCCGGCGTCTCCGCGAACGCGTTCAGCGCTTTGCGCGGGTTCGGCAGCGCGTAGCTGCCGATCGCGATCCGCTGCGCCCGGGCGGCGCCGACCTCGTCGTCCTCCTCCAGGTAGCGGACGAGGACGCTGTCCGCCTCCTCGGTCAGCTCGATCTCGGCCCCGTCCATCTCACCGGCCCAGTAGACGGGGGTCTCGGAGGTCGAGGCGACGTCCGCCAGCTCCTCCTCGCTGACGATCCGCGCCGCGGCCTCGCCCTGTTCGGCCGGCGCCGCCTGCTCGTCGTCCCCACCGCTCGTCGCCACGTATGCGACCACGCCGACGACAACCGCCAGCGCGATCACGAGTCCCCGCAGCACCCATGGCCTGCCCAGATCCATACGACGGCGCATTCTATGTGGCCGCGGCGCTCAGCGCGCCCGCCGGCGGGTCGTCACTTGCCCGTGCCGCTGGCGGCCGTCCCGCCGGCCGGGGTGGCGGCGAGCTTCCACTCGCCGTCCTCGCGGACCAGCGAGATCGAGGTGATCGGGCCCCTGCCGCTTCATCGACCCCGCCCCACTCACCGGCCGATCGCCCGGCAGGTGTTGATCGTCGAGTTGCGGATCGTCGGGGCGCCGCGGAAGCGGTACTCGACCTGCGCCAGTTCGAAGGCGACCCGGTTCAGCCCGCGCGGGGCCGGGCAGCCGCCGAGCAGGTAGCTGCGCCGCTTGCCGCGGTGGCGGAAGATCCGCTCCAGCTTCATCCTGAAACCGGTCACCTGGCCGAACCCGGCGGCGATCCGCGGGAACTTGGCCCGCAGCACGGTGCCGAAGCGCCCCTTCGCCTTCGAGACCTGGAGCGGCACGATGAAGGTGCCCTCGACCGGCTCGGTGGCGTAGACGTGCATCAGCAGCTTGCGGCCGCCCGCGTTGAAGATCAGCAGCTGGGCGCTGGAGCGGCTGCGGCGCCCTTCCGGGAAGCGCAGCGCCGTGGTGACGACGCCCTTGCCGACCAGGGCGCGGCGGCAGGCGGCCAGCGCCCGCTCGGTGGAGCGCTGCACGAGCCGGCCGCGGGCGCAGCGCGGCAGGCCGCGGCTGTTCAGCACCCCTCCTTTGGCCAGCTTCAGGGTCATCGTCTTCAGGCCGGGGATGTCGGAGCCGTCGAGCTTCTCGAAGGTCGAGCCGAAGCGCAGCGAGACCGGCCGCAGGCCGCTGCGCGGCAGCCTGGTCGGCGCGATCGCCGCCGAGAGCGAGGAGAGGAAGCGGCCGCGCTGGACGAAGAAGGAGCGCTGCTGGCCGGGCGCCCGGACGCGGAAGATGCGGAAGGCCGGCGTGCCCTCCTCGTTGCCGAGCGCGTCGATCGCGAAGACCTCGAAGACGTGGCGGCCGGGCTTGGCCCGGAAGCGGTGCGGGGAGGTGCAGGGCCTGTAGGGGCCGGTCAGGTCGAGCCGGCAGCGGAAGGTCGAGCCCGGCTTGCTCGACCGGAAGCGGAAGCTGACGGGCACCGGCTTGCCGCGCTTGGAGCGGATCGCCCCGCCCGGCGCCCCGACGATCCGCGTGTTCGGCACCGGCGCCGCCACGCGCCAGGCATGGGCGGCGGGGACCGAGTCGACGTTGCCGGCGCGGTCGATCGCCCGCACCTCGAAGCGGTGCTCGCCGTTGGGCAGCGGCCCGTAGGAGACGCCGGTGTCGGCGCAAGGCGCGAAGGGCACGCCGTCGAGCCGGCACTCGAAGCGCGAGTTCGCCTCGCTCGAGTGGTAGGCGAAGAAGGCGTTGGGCGAGATGCTGGGGTTGCCCGGTGCGCTGAGGATCGCCGTGTCGGGCGGCGTCGAGTCGCCGAGGAAGTTCTGCACGGTGAAGCTGTGCTCGGCGGGGGTCGGGTCTTTGTTGCCGGCGTTGTCGGTCGCCCAGACGCGGAACGTATGCACGCCGTCGACCAGGCCGAAGTAGGTCTTCTGCCCCGAGCTGGCGGTCGTGCCGCAGAGCTGGATCGCGCCGTCGTCGAGCTGGCAGCGGAAGGAGGAGAGCGGCTCGCTCGAGGAGTAGGAGAAGGCGGCCTGGAAGCCGTCCGAAGGGTCGGGCGGCGTGCCGGTGATCGTCGTCTCGGGCGCGGCGGTGTCGACCTGCCAGGCGTAGCTGGCGGCCTGCCCCCATTCGGGATTCTCGCCCTTCGCCCGCACCCAGAACCTGTGGAAGCCTTCCTCCAGGCCTTCGTAGACCTTCGGCTGCGTGTCGCAGGCTTCCCAATCCCCTTCGCCGGGCTGCGTCGAAGGCGGCGACGTGGAGGCGTCGAAGTCCCGGAAGCACTCGAAGGAGAGACCTTCCTCGTCGGTGAAGGCACCGTAGGAGAATGACGCCAGCGAGGAGTTCGACGGGTTGCCGGGTTTGCCGAGGATCACGGCTGAGGGCGGGCAGCGCAGCTCGCTGCGCGCGGTGGCGTTGCTGCGCGGCGAGGCGGAGGCGAGAGCGAAGTCGGCTTCCGAGCTGCCGGTGTCGTCGGGCGCGTCGAGGTAGGTGTCGCAGCCACGGCCGATGTCGCGCTCGAGTGCGCTGCCGTCGCCGATCGCCACGGCGTTGTCGGACTGCGGGTCGGGAAGGGCGCCGCCGCCGAACGAGCCCCAGGCGACGCAGTCGGCGGGCGCCCCGGCGCCGGCGGCGGTGAAGCACACCGCACCGCCGCCGGGCGACATCCGATCGAGCCCCGAGAGCAGCACGTCGGGCGAGCCGGCGTCGCCGCCGAGCCCGGCCGCTTCGGCGGTGGCGAAGAGGACGGTGCGCTGCGTTTCCGCAACCAGTTCTTCGGCGTCTTCCGGTTCGACCACATAGGTGTCGAGCAGGGCGCCGCCCGCGCCGTAGAAGCGCAGCTCCTGGCCGGCGATGCCCGCCTGTCCGTCGGCGGTCATCTGCAGCTCGACGAACTCGGCTTTGGAGCCGTCGGCGACGGAGCCGGGAAAGACCTCCCGCACCTTCAGCGGCTCGGCCGCGGCAGCGGCGGCGGGAAGCGCCAGCGCCAACGTCAGCACGATGGCGGCGGCGATGCCGGTGCGGCCGTGCCGCGGTGGCGAGATTCTCAAAGCTGCTTCCTCCTCGTCGGCCACGGGCACCCTCCCAGATCCCTCGGGCATGGTCGTCGCTATATGTACCAACCCGTTCATCGGCCGCGGGTTGCGCCTCCGGTCGGCGCCCCGCTCACTGGCCGGCCTCCGGCGCCAGGTGCACGTACCAGCGGTCGCCTTCACGGGCGAAGCCCAGCTCACCGCCGTTGGCGAGCTGGGCGGTCGCATAGGAACCTTGGAAGGAAACGTCCTCGACGCTGAAGTCGGGCGCTTCCGCCCGGAAGAGGGGATTGCGCTTCCTGCCCCAGACCGCCAGGCACCTGCGCCTGCCGGCTTCCTTGCCGCCCAGCTTCTGGACGTCGTTGGGAGCCAGCAGGCGGCAGAACGCCCTGGCGTCCCGGGCGGCGAGCACACGCCCGAAACGCTCCGTCAGCGCCTCGATCCGGGCGCGGTCGGCGTCCGTGCCGGAGTCCGCGCCGTCGCTGCCCCCCTCCGAGGAGCCACAGGCGGGCAGGGCGATCCCGATCGCCGCCGCCCCGAGCACTGCGAGCGCGCTTCTCACAAACACCATGGTACCCAGACGACCGCGGCTGCCCGCAGAGCCCACCGCTAGCTCCCCCGCACGGAGCAGGTGTTGAAGCTCGAGTTGCGCAGAGTGCGCCCGTCGCCGAAGCGGTAGGAGATGCGACCCAGCTGGAAGGCGATGCGGCGCAGTCCGGCGCCGCTCGGGATCGGGCAGCGGGCGGCGAGGTAGGAGCGCCGCTTGCCGCGGTGGCGGTAGGTCCGCTCCAGCTTCATCCGGAAGCCGGTGAGGAAGCCGTTGCCGCCGGCGATCTTCGGGAAGCGCGCGTGCAGCACAGTTCCCCTCGCGCCGGAACGGATCTCGATCGGCACGACGATCGTGGTCGCCACCGGCCGGCGGGCGTGGATGTGCATCAGCACCCGGTTGCCGGCCGCGTTGAAGAGCAGCAGCTTCGCCTCGAAGCGGATCCGCGAGCCCTCGGGGAAGCGCAGCGCGGTCGTGACGGCGCCCTCGCCAACCTTGGCGCGGCGGCAGGCCCCCAGCGCGGCGGAGCTGGTGGCGAAGCGCAGCTGCGGCATCCGGCAGCGGGGCAGTCCGCGGCTCTGCACCACCCCGCCCTTCGCCAGCTTCAAGGTCATCGAGCGCAGCTCCGGGGTGTCGGTCCCGTCGAGGTTCTCGAAGGCGCTGGCAAAGCGCAGGGACACCGGCGCGAGCCGCTTGCGCGGAAGCTTGGTCGGGGCGATCTGCGCCTCGAAGGAGGAGAGCAGCTTGCCCGCCTGGGCGAACCAGGAGCGCCGCTGCTTGGAGCGCACGCGGAAGATGCGGATCGCCGGCCCCCCGCCGGAGTTGCCGAGCCGGTCGACGGCGTAGACCTCGAGCACGTGACGGCCTGGGGCCGCCTTTATGCGGTGGGGGGAGCGGCAGCGGCGGAAGGCGCCCTTGAGATCGAGCCGGCAGCGAAAGCCGGCGGCCGGCGAGGACGCGGCGAAGGCGAACCGCGCCGGCTGTCCGCGCCGCAGGACGCCGCCGGGCGCCCTGGTGAAGCGGGTGCGCGGCGCCGGCTTGGCGACTCGCCAGGCGTGCTGGGCGGGGACGGCGTCGACGTTGCCGGCGCGGTCGGTGGCGCGGACCTCGAAGCGGTAGGGGGAGTTGGGAAGGTCGCGGTAGGTCGTCCCCTCCACGGGGCAGGGGACGAAGGGCTTGGGAGCGATGCGGCACTCGAAGGTCGAGCCAGGCTCCGAGGACGCGTAGGCGAAGGAGGCGGAGGAGTCGCGCACCGCCGGCGGGGGCGCCGAGACGATCGTCGTTTTCGGCGGCGTCCTGTCGCCGATCCGGTTGTCCACCATGACCGTGTGCTCAGCCGCGGTCGGGTCTTTGTTGCCGGCGTTGTCGGTCGCCCATACACGGAAGGTGTGGGGCCCGTCGGCGAGCTGGAAGTAGTCGTGCCCGGCTTCGGTGCAGACCTGGATCGGCCCGGAGTCCAGCTGGCAGTGGTAGCCGGACTCGGTCTCAGAGGAGCGGTAGGTGTAGTTGAGGCGAAAGCCCCAGGAGGGATTGGGGGGCGTGGAGAAGATCGACGTCCGCGGCGGCACGGTGTCGACCACCCAGGTGAACACGTCGGGGGTCGGGTCGACTCCCCCCTGCCCGCTCGCCCGCACCGAGAGCCGGTGCTCGCCGTCGCTCAGCGGTCCGGCGATGTGGATCGACTTGCCGGGGCAGGGAGAGAAGTCGGCCGGCTCCAGCTCGCCCGGCCAGTCGAGGGCGCAGTCGAAGTGGATCGCCGGGTCCGGCGGATACTCCTCGTAGGTGAAGGAGGCCGACGTCTCGTTGATCGGGCTGCGGGGGAAGGTCATGATGAAGCTGTTGGGCACGCAGGGCTGCTCGCTGGGCTCGACCGAATTGCTGCGCGGCGCCGGTCCTCTGAGCTCGAAGTTGATCTCCGAGCTGCGGACGGCGTCGTCGGCGGGGTCGAGGAAGGTCGGACATCCGGGTTCGATCAGGCGACGCAGCGCCACTCCGTCGGAAATGCCTCCGGGGGCGGCGTTGGCGGCTTGGGGGTCGGGAAAGCCCGAGCCCTGGGGGAAGATCGGCGCCGATCCCCAGGCGACGCAGTCCGACCCGTCCGGTCCGCTGAGACATACCGCGCCGCCGGCGGGATCGAGCAGTCCCTGAGAGGGGAGGGTGAAGTCCGGCGAGCCCCCGCCGGGAACGCTCACCGCCTCTTCGGTGGCGAGCAGGACGGTGCGCTGGCTCTCCGGGTTGGGGACGTCCGCCTCGAGTTCGTAGGAACCTGCCTGCTGTCCGGTCGCGTCATAGAAGCGCAGCAGCTGTCCTTCGACGTCGTTCTGCCCGGGCGCCAGCGTCTGCAGCACGACGTACTCGGCCAGCGGCGCTCCGGCGGAACCGGGATACGCCTCGCGGATCAGCAGCGGCGAGGCGGCGCTGGCGGACGCCGCCAACGAGGCCATCGTAAAAGCCAGCGAAAGCGCCAGCCCTATGGCTTTCCAGGCTCCCACGCCATGTCCGCATCGTCGCGCCATCCCGCTCGCTTCCAGCGAGCGGGATGGCGCGCGAGCGGCGTCACCGGCGGCGAAGCTAGGAGCCTTCCACCGCTTCGACGGACTGGGTGCCGCTGACGTCGATGTCGACGTAGGTCTGCACGCCCGTAAGGTCGACCGTGCCCGCGGGGTCGAGCCCATCGGTGCCGCCCTGCCAGCTGCCGCTGCCGTCGGCAAGCAGGTTGACGGCCACGTCGCCGCCGGTCACGTCATAGCCCCACAGTTCGTACTCGAACGGCGTCGAGACCAGGTATTCGTCGGGGAACTTGCCCTGGAAGGGAGGTGGGTATGGCGCCCCTTCGGTGAACGAGACCGAGCCTGGGCCCCAGGCGAGGTTGATCGGATCGGTCCCCCCCAGTTCGCAGGAGTGGAAGTCGGTGCCGTTGCCGACGTAGGCCGTGCCTTCGAAGTCGACCTGGCCCTCCAGGATCAGCGAGCAACTGGTCACATAGTTCTGCTGTCCTTCCGTTTCGGTGTAGAAGTCGATCGAGCCGCTCAGCGCGACGTCACAGCCGCCGAAGACCGACTCCCCGATCACGGATATCTCGCCGCACGGTTCCTGGCTTGACGCGTCGACGTATTCGACATTGGCGCTGGCGGCGGCGGCGCCGGTGGCCATCATGGCCGCGGTCGCGAGCGCGAGCAGCGCGATCCTGTTCAGGTGCCTCATGACTGGGTTACCTCCTTGTTGGTTTCAACGATGTGGCGTGGACTGGGCCACTTTGGGATCAACGTCTTTGGCGGCGCTGCTTGCCGCCGCGCTTGCGCTTGCCCGCCTTGCGCCCTTGCTTGGCGCAGCGGGGGTTGCGCACGATCGGGCGCGAGCTCTGCCGGCGTCCGTTGTGTGCCTTCAGCCGCGCGGTGGCGCGGTGCTTGCCGCAGATCGACTTGGAGAGGACGATCAGCGATCTCTTGCCGCCGAAGAGGTCGAGGACAAAGCGCGAGACCGGGGCGTCGGGCGGGGCGTCGAAGGTGTTGCGCAGGGCGCCCCTGACCGAGTCGGTCCGCCCGACCAGCTCCACCCGGATCGGCTGGTGGGCCGGGCCCCGCAGATCGGCGACCAGGTCGGGCAGGTTGTTATCGGAGGAGCGCAGGTGCACGTTGCCGACAAGGGGGTAGTCCAGCAGCGGGCTCCAGGCGCGGGCGCGGCCGTAGATCGAGCCTTTCGGGCAGGCCTCGGCTGCCCACTGCACCCTGGTGCAGATGTTGTTGAGGTGCTCTTGGGCCAGGAAGGCGGCTCTTGGCATCGTCACCGCGGCGCGGCCGATGTTGGCATCGCCGGGGCGGGCGGTGAGCACCGCGCGCAGGCGCTGGTAGGAGGCGCGCTTGGTCGCGCCGAACAGGCGCAGCTTCAGCTTCGGCTTGAAGGCCAGGGCGGCGCAGTTGCCGACCTGGAAGGGGGCCCGCAGGGCGGCGAGGGTGTCGTCGGTGGGGTCGAGCGGGTCGGCGGCGCCGCCGATGCCGGCGCCGATCCCCATCGGGTCGCAGCTGGTCGGGTTGAGCATGAAGCCGGGCTTGTCGATGTGCACCGAGAGGCGCTTTACCCGCAGGGGGACGCCGCCGACGATGTGGGGCAGGGTGGTCGACTGCACCCGCACGGTCGCGGTGGCGGGGTCGATGTGGGCAGCGCTCCTGACGACGACGTTGCCCAGATCGAAGGCGGGGCGCCCGGGCTCGCCGCCGGCGATCGCGGGGACGACCGCGGCGATCGACAGCGGCGCTCCGGCGTGGGGGCCGGCGAGGTAGAGCTTGCCCGAGGTCGGCAGGGGCAGCGGGCCCGCTCCCGCGAGGGTGTCGACGGCGCCCAGCCGGGAGGCCGCCGGGCACAGCGAGCCGCCCGACTCCTCGCTGCCGCTGCGGTGGTGCTCGATCGCCGCCAGGGTGGCGTCGGGACAGTAGGGGGTGCCGGCGAGGCGGGCGGTCAGGCCAGGGGGCATGTCGAGGGTCAGGCCGCTGACCTCCTGCTGGCCGTCGATCCGGGTGACGTTCATGACGAAGCCGGTGTGCGCGCCGGCCTGGGGGACGGTCGAGCCGCCATCGAAGCCCGGGGCGAAGCTGCGGTCCTCGGGCTCGGTCACGCAGTCGAGGCCGCTGGCCATCCGGGCGATGTCGAAGGGATCCTGGATGTTGGCTATCGGGCCCGAGTGCGGGAAGGACCAGGGGGTCAGGTCGACCTCGTTTTTGAACTGCCCGCAGACCGGCGGGGTGTTGAGCGGCGCCCGGGGGCCGTCTTTGAACTTCAGCTCGAAGCTCTCGAAGGGCAGCTGCGGGTTGTCGATGAAGGTGGTCGAGATCTGGCCGGTGTCGGGGTCGAGGTCGACCTTGCCCGGCAGCTTGATCGAGAGGCCGCGCTCCTCGTCCTGGGCGACCATGTAGATCGCGGTCAGGGCGCCCGGGAAGGGGTTGTCGTGCTGGGGGGCGGCGTAGACCTCGCCGAAGAGCGGATCGGGCAGCAGGGGACTGACGATCTTCAGGGTGCCGATCTTGGCGTTGTCGGGGCACTGGTGGGGCTCGTTGTCAAAGCTGACTTTCGGCTCCGTGGCGGTCAGCCCGATCTGGGCGGTGGTGCAGCCCTGCAGGCCGTTGGCGGCCGCGGGGTTGAACGAGGTGCCCTCGGGCAGCTTCACCGTCGTGTCCTCCAGGTGGGCGGTAGCGAGGCCGGCGGTGGTCTTCCAGTAGGCCGGTGCGCCGGTTTCGTCGTCTGGGTCGTGGGCGAGGTCGGGGTTGCCGGGGATCGAGGCCGGCGGGTCGTTGTTCTGGGGGACCTCGAGCTTCACGTCGAGGCCCGAGGGGCTGTCGGAGACCGGGACGGTCGGCCGCAGGGTGATCTTCGGGTCGAAGACCAATTTCTCGCAGCCGCTGACCGGGTCGGCGGGGCCGCTGCCGATCACCCACTGGCCGCCCAGCGAGACCGGGTCCTGCCAGGAGTCGACCTGCACCGTGGTGATCAGCCGCTCGCCCGAGCACTCGGTCGGGTTGGTGAAGAAGGGGCGGATCGGGCCCCAGGAGGGATCGTAGGGCTGGTGCAGCTCGGGAGCGTAGCCGGCCTCGTCGGCCTCCCGCGACCCGCCGCCCAATATGGCGGCGTTCAGCTCGCGGAAGCCGAGCCGGAACTTGTCGTGCTCGGCCGCCCACGGCACCCCCCAGAAGCTCGCCGTCTGCCCCCCGATCGGCAGGAAGTCGGGGATCAGCAGGGCCAGCGTGTCGACCCCGTAGTCGCCGTTGGTCCGCCCCCGGGCGCTGATCGGCACGTTGAAGAAGCTCCCCACCAGGGAGATGGTGAACTCGGCCGTCACCGTGTCGCGGGCCTCGATCGCGTAGATCGGGTACGTGTTCAGGCCCTGCCCGATGAAGGGCCCGAGGTTCATGAAGCCCACCGAGCTGACCCCGACCTGGCTCTCGGCCTCGCATATGGGCGGCACCGCCTGCGCGGCGGCGGCCGGGCACTTGGGCAGCGCCTCGGGGTTGCCGACCACCCCGCGCGGCAGCCTGACGATGATGTTCTTCACCGCCCCGGAGGGCACCTCGAAGTTTTCTCCCGCCTCGTACTCGAACCAGAAGGCGGCGCTGGCGTCGGGGTGGGCGCCCGCCTGGGTCACCGGCGAGAGCCGCCAGCTCGGCTCTTCGCCCGCCGGCCAGGGGCTGCCGTTGCCGTCCGGGTTGCCGTGGCTCTCCGGGGTGTCGATGCAGTGGGCACGGATCGGCGTCGGCGCCCCGACCCCGCCCTCGGCGGTCGCGGCGCTGCCCAGCTCGCAGGTCCCCGCCCAGATCGCTTCCTCGCCGGGGAAGGCCGGCGCGATCGGCTCGCCCGGCTGGTTGACCTTGGTGAAGCCGAACCCGTCGCCGAAGGCGGCGCTCGCCGCGCTGGGAAGCGCCAGCGCGGCGAGGGCGGCCAGCGCCGCCAGGGCGGCGGTCCACGCGCCCCTCATCGGCCCCGCCCCCCTTGCCGCTGGGCGGCTCTTTGGCGCTGGCGCTTCTGGGCCTTGGTAAGGCGGCGCAGCTGCCGGCGCACGCAGCGCCGCTTCGCCCTGCCCTTCGCCTGGCGGCAGCGCTTGCGGGCGATCGCCCGCTTGGCCACGCAGCGCTTGCCGCGTCGCAGCCTCGCCCCCCGGCAGCGGCGGCTTGCCCGGCGCGGCGCCACGTTGCCCGAGGGGCCGGCGGCGAGCGACCCCGCCCGCGGCGCCTGAGGCGCCGCCTTGGCCTCCGACTCGCACTGCAGCGCCAACACGTCGCAGGGCTCAGGCGGCGGGGTGTAGGGGAAGCCGCCGCCACGGCGCAGGTCGTAGTAGTCGAGGTCCTCGTCGTCGATCTCGCGCGGATCGATCCGCTGCGAGGTGAAGACGAAGACGTCCTCGCCGTCGAGGCTGTTGCCCGAGAACCAGGCGTCGCGGCTCTGGTTGCCCGGGGTCAGCAGCGAGAGCTCGCCCGCCCGCCATTCGTAGGTGTCGGTGAAGTCGCCGTTGACGTCCTCGGGGAGCAGCTGGGAGCGGCTCATGAAGTAGACCGAGACGCTGCCGTCGGGGTTGCGCGAGACGTTCAGGTAGGCGCCCCCGTTCCAGCCGCGGGCGTTCTCCATCTCGCCGACCGAGTAGCCGCCCCAGTTGCCGCTGGCGCCGCCTTCCTCGTCGAGGTGGGCGTTGCAGTGGGCGTGGACGTCGCTCGGCACGAGGTCCTCCTCCTCGGCGAACTGCTTGCCGGGCTCGAAGTCGCAGGGGTAGGGGGCGGCGGCCGGGCCGCGCGGCGCCGAGAGGCGCTCCAGCTCGTCGCGCTCGGCGTCGTAGAGGAAGACGTCGGCCGCCCCGTCGCCGTCGTCGGCGCTCAGCGCCCCGGCGGTCAGGAAGACCACCTGCCGCGCGTCGGGGGTGCCGCGGAAGCAGTTGCCGCCGCCCGCCGCGACGGGGCCGTTGCGCCCCGACTTGAAGACGGTGGAGAAGGGCATCGCCATGCGCTCGGTCGCGCAGCGGTTGATCCGCGGCGCGCTCGGCAGCCGGGCGATGAAGCGCCAGCGCTCGGCCCCTTCCAGGCTGCCGTCGAAGAGGTAGAGGTTGCGCGCCCCCGCGCCGCTGCCGGGGGCCGTGGTGCCGCCGGCCGGCGGCGTTTCGTCAGCGCCTTCGATCGGCGCCTCGGTGAGGAAGTAGGCGCGCTGGCCGTCTTGCGAGGCAAAGCGCAGCGCCCCGCCGCTGGCGTTGGCGTCGGCGGTGCCCAGCGGGCCGCCGCTGACCCGCAGCAGGCTGCCCTGGTCGGGGTCCTCGGAGCGGTCGGCCGGCAGCTCGTAGCGGTAGAGGTCCCAGGAACCCTCGGAGGCTTTGCCGTCGGTGATCGATTCGCCGCCGTTGGGATCGTCGGGTACGAGCGGCATCTTGGCCTGGAAGTAGACGTAGCGGCCGTCGCGCGAGGCGCGCTGGAAGATCGCCCCGCCGTCGAGCTGGGTCATCCGCTGCAGGGCGATCGGCGCGCCCCCGTAGGAGCCGTCTCCCAGCGCTTCGGAGCGCGAGCGCGAGATCCAGCGCACGAACTCCTCCCCACCGGGGCCGTGCTGGCGCACGTAGAGCTGCGGCGGGCAGTTGGTCTGCGCGCCGGTCTCGGTGGTGCAGCTATGCACCGCGCGCACCGCGCCTTCGGTTTCCGCGTCGGGGGCGACGAAGAAGACGCGGTTGCCGTCATCGGAGAGCGCGGTCTGGGTGCCGCCGCTCGTGGTCTGGGTGCCGCCGCCCACCAGGCCGAGGGTGCCCCCGACAGGCGAGCCGACCGTCGCCCCCCGCACGCTGACCACGTTGCCCGCCGCGCACTGGCGCGTGCCGACCGTGGTCGAGGGGCCCGAGAACGGGCGGTTGGGCAGCAGCGTCGCGCCCGCCCCCGAGCCCGTGCACTCGTTGATCAGCTGCCTCGGCGCGCCGGGCAGCCCGTCGGGGCCCGCGGCCCGCACCAGGTAGGCGCTGAAGCCGCCCGCTTTGCGGCCGAGCAGCTGCTGCTCGTCGCTTGGGTCCTCATCGCCCGGCATCGCCGCGTCCTCGCCGAGGGCGCGGAACATCCCCCAGCGGGCCATCGCCGTGCCGGCGTCGTTGAGGAGGGCGAAGTCGTAGTCGCCAGGGTCCCGCCCGTCGACCTGATCGCAGCCGGGTTCTTCGCCCCCCGGCAGGCACCACTGGGCGTCGGTGTCGGTGATCCAGCTGCTGTAGCCGTTGTGACCGGTTCCCTCGCGGAAGGTGTAGAGGCGGCTGAAGCCGGCGCCTTCGTGGGGGACCTCGAGCTCGACCCCTTCGTAGCTGTTCATCCTTTGCCCCGCGCCCAGCGCCAGCGTCCTCGTAGCCAGGTCGCCGGAGCTGCCCCGCACCCGCGGCCGCAGGTTCGCCGGTATCGAGCGCTCGGGGTTGACGCCGACCGTGTTCATCGTGCTGTCCCGCCAGCCCGAGGCGGTGCGGGAGCTGAGCCGACGGTCGCCGAAGGCGCCGTTTTGCACCTCCTCGGTGAGCGGGAAGACGAAGGTGCTCCAGGCGAGGCTCTCGCCGTCCAGCGACGGGGTCGCCTTGTTCATGTTGGCGCGCTCGGAGCCGCCGAACGGGGCGAGGGTGCGCGTCACCTTGAAGGGCGGCGTCACCATCTCATAGGCGCGCTCGTCGAGCGGCGGCAGGCTCGCGCGCGTGGTCACCGTGGCGTCTTCGCCGCTGACCGCGGTGTCTTCTCCTGCGCCGATCCCGTTGTCGGCGACCAGCCGGTAGTGGTAGGTGGTCTCGGGGTCGAGGCCCTCGATCGTCGCCGTGACGACCCGCGCCCTGGGGCCGGTGGCGATCTCGACCGGGGTCGATTGGCCGTAGCCGTCGTCGGCTCCCCACTCAAAGCGCCACTCGGTGGGCGCGTTCTGGGGGTGCAGGAGGCCGACCAGGGTGGCCTCGGTGTCGGTGCGCAGGGTCGAGTCGCGGGTTTGCACCTCGGCCGGCACCGCCAGGGTGGTGAAGGCCTGCTCGGCGGTGGTCTGGGCGATGCCGCCGTTGAAGGCGCGCACGCCGGCCAGGCGCACTTTGTATTCGGTGTTGGCGTCGAGGCCTTCGATCGTGTCTTCGAGGGCGTGCTCTTCTGCGTCTGAGAAGGGCCCTTCGTCGGCGGGGACCTGGATCCAGGCTTCCCCGTCGGGGGAGTATTCGAAGCGGTAGGAGGCCGGGAAGTCGGTCGGCCCTTCGGCGTCGATCGTGCCGTGCAGGGTGGCCTGGTTGGGGCCGATGCCGCTCACCGCCGGTTCGCCGAGGGCGAGGGAGAAGGGGCCGGCGCCCTGGTCGGTGAGGGCGAGGATGCGGTGGTCGATCACGCCGATCCTTGGACCGTCGCCGGAGACGTAGAGGCGGTCGCCGCCGGGGCCGTGCAGGAGGCCGAGCCCGCTGACGCTCTGGCCCGAGCCCGAGCTCTCCATGTGGACGTCGGCCTGGGTGGGCGGGTTGGTGGTCGTGTCGAGCTCCTGGACGACCGTGTCGCTGCTGCCGTCGACCAGGTAGAGCAGGTTGCCGGTCTGCGGGTCGACCTCGAGGCCGCTGGCGAAGCCATGCTGCAGCGGAGAAGCGGCGTTGGGCGGCGAGGCGCTCAGGTATGGGTCGGGCAGCAGCAGCGCCGCCGCGGCGGGGTCGTCCTCGCCGGCGACCGTGGTGTCGAAGCGCATGATCCGCGTCTCCCCCCCTGCCCGCGTCTCGGCGTAGAGGACGCCGTCGGCGGCGACGGCGAGGTGTCGCGGACTGTCTTTGCCGAAGGCGCCGTTGGGTTCGCCGGCGAATTCGGTCCTGCCGCGCACGCAGCCGCTGGCCATGGTGCAGATCTCGAAGGCGCTCTGGCCGCTGTCGACGCCGAGGCCCCAGGCGCGGGTGAACTCGCCGTCGAGGCCGAACTCCATCAGGCGGCGGTTGCCGGGGTCGGTGACGAACACCCGGCCGGCGCCGGCTTCGCCGTCCTTGGAGACATCGAGCGCGGTGGGGTCGTGGGGCATGCCTTGCACCTGTGGACTGCCGTCGCGCACGCTGTTGAAGGCCGCCGCGCTATGGCCGCGCACGCCGGCCCTGCACTCGGCGGCGACCGTGCAGACCTCGGGGTTGGAGTCGCCCTCGGGGGCGGACTCGATCAGGGGGCTGGAAGTGTGGAAGCCGTTGGCGAGCTGGGACTTGTCGATCGCGATCAGGGGCACGTCGGTGAGCGCGTAGGCGCCGGCGAACTCGACCGCCCACTGGACCGAGTACCCCACCGTCGCGTCGGGCGGCACTTTCTGGGGCTCGCTCACCGCGACGTCGCCGGGGGCGATGTTGGGCAGTTCCTCCAGAGCCGCCTGCAGCGCGGCCTGGGTCGGCGGCCAGCTGACCGCTTCGCTGGTCTGCCCGTCGAAGCTCATCGTGAAGCTGCCGCTGGGGGGCGGGTCGTCGCCGTTGGAGCTGTTGTCGACGATGTCGAAGCGGAAGGTCTGGCGCTCGCTGGGGCCGGGGCGGTCGCCGGCGCCGCCGTCGGGGACGACGTTGGAGCCCGCCGCCCACTCGAAGACCGGCAGGTCGTCGGAGGGGTCGGCCGGGGTGCCGTTGTCCTCGAAGCTGAAGCGCTGGATGCGGCGGTTGTCTTGGTCGGCGACGTAGAGGTCGCCGCTGTCGGGGTCCACCGCAACGCCGGAGGGGTCGTCGAACATGCCGCCCTTGGCGCCGGCGGCGCCCTGGCGGCAGTCGGCGGCGGCGCTGCAGGTCTCGAAGGCCGAGCCGTCGTCCCCGGAGGCGTCGGACTCGCTGACGTCGCGGCCCCAGGCGAGCTCGAAGTTGCCGTCGGCGTCGAGGCGCTGGATGCGGTGGTTGGCCTGGTCGGCGACGTAGAGCTGGCCGGTGTCGTGGTTGGCGGCGCTGTCGCGCGGTTCGCTGAACAGGGCGCCGTCGGCGGCGGCGCCGCTGGGCGGGGCGCCCGGGGCGCCGATGAAGAAGTCGCCGCCCTTGGCGGCGTGGGAGAGGGCGACGCCGAGGGCGAGGGTGAGGGTGAGGACGGCGGCGAGCGCCGCGGCGGCCTTGGGGGCTTTGGGGCCCCGGCGCTCGCCGGTGGCGCCCTGCTTTGCCCTGCTGTGCGTTTCCCTGCCCGTCATGCTCGCCTCTCGCCGTGGTTTCGGTGTCTGGGTCGGTGGCCGGGGCGCTCACCCCGGAGCCGCTGTGAGTCCGGGGTGAGCATCGTCGGCCGCTTTCCTTGCCTCAGCCGCCGGGGCCTATTCCGCGGCGGTCACGGCCCAGGAGCCCCAGACGGGTTCTCCAGTTTCGGCGGCGCTGAACAGCGCGACCGCGCCTGCCTTGGTCGCGCCGCTGAACTCACCGAGCAAGGTCCACGTGAACCCGGCCGCCAGAGGCGCTTTGTAGATGCACAGGTTGCCCGGCAGGGCGGCTGGTTCTTCCACGGTGCCCGGACAGCTGGCCGGGGGCGTTTCCCCTAGGACGAAGTGGATTTCCGGCGCGCTGGCGAGCGGGATCCCGTAGGAGATCGACACTGATCCGAACTCTTCGCCAGGAGATCCCCAGGGGAGCGTCTCCCACGTCCCCTTCAGGCTCTCCCCTTCCGGCAGCGTCGCGGTGAAGCCGGTTTCCCCGTCTTCGCCGTCTTCGCCCGTCGGGCCGGTCGGACCGGTCGGGCCAGTGGCGCCGTCTTCGCCGTCGGAGCCGTCTTGGCCGTTGCTGCCGTCCTCGCCGTTAGCGCCGGCAGGCCCCGGCAGTCCCGGGACGCCCTGCGGGCCCATCGGCCCGTTGCCGGCGAAGCGCTTGGCGAGGGCGATGACCTGGCGCTTCTGCTTGCCGTTGAGGCCGGCCTGGCCGCGCTTCTTCTTCTTCTTGGCCGAGGCGGTGGCGCCATCGCCCGAGTTGGCTGCGATCGCGCTGCCGCCGAGGGCGGCGACCAGCGCGACGACGGCGACCAGCAGGCCGGCCGTGCCGAAGTGTCTGCGTAGTGACGAGAGCATCGAAATCTCTTCTCCTTGTCCCGTGAGCCCCTCTGCCGGCCGCTTCCCTGCGCGGCCCCCGTCTGGGGCTCGGTTATGTCCCTGTGAAAATCCCTGCCCGTCCGTCGGGCTGAACTGTTCCGTACATGGAACAACCAGAAAGATAGACAGTTGCGGACATAGAAGTCAAGGGCGGCGCGCGGAAGGCGCACGGCCGGGACGCCCGCACCAGAGTTAGATTCGCCGCATTCCCCATCGCAATGGGAAAAACTCAGGTACGCAAACGTCTTGTTAAGCGCCCGGCGTCAGGCGTCCGCCGGCAGCAGCTCGAACGAATCGGCGCCCGCGAGCGGCTCGACCGCGCGGAAGTGGCGCTCGTCGAAGCTGGCGATACGGACGGTCTCGAGCCGAGCGGCGAGGACGACCAGGGAGGCGTCGACCAGGCCGAGGCCGACCTCGGCGTAGCGGCCTGCCACCTCGCTCGCCTCGTTCTCCAGGCCGGGCCACCACTCGACCCCGAGGCTGCCGCGGCGGATCTGCTCGTAGAAGGCGTGGGTGGCTGCCGGCGCGGCGCGGCTGTGAAGGAGGTAGTCGAGCTCGGCCAGGACCAGCGGGGTCGTTGCGAACAAATCCCCCACCCCCGCGTACCACTTGGCAGCCCGTATGTGCTCGGAATCGCCGTCGTCAAGCAGCGCCAGCACGAACGACGTGTCGAGGACGATCAATCTTCGCCGAAGCCCTCGAGGTAGCGATCGACGTTCTGCGAGAGGTCCCCGGGCCCGGTGAACACCCCGATCGCCGTTATCCGCGGCTGCGGCGGCATCTCCCCGATCCAGTCCGCCAGCGCCTCGCGGATCACCTCCGCCCTGCTCTTGCCCTCCGCGGCGGCGAACCGCCCCAGGTCGCGATCCATTTTCGGATCCAGATAGACGCTCGTCTTCTTCATGCCCTATAGGGTACCACCCGTTGTCAACGCGCATTCACCTCTCCAAGCGCGCAGCCGCGCGATCTCTCCCCCTCGATCCCGGACTTTGGGGCGGGTCTACGCCGAGTCGAGCAGTGGCGCGGCCCGCGCTACGCGCCGCTGGCTTCGAACTTGTAGCCGACGCCGCGCACGGTGACGATCAGCTCGGGGTGCTGGGGGTCGCGCTCGACCTTCTGGCGCAGGTTGGAGATGTGGACGTCGCAGGCACGCTCGTCGCCGTCGAACTCGGTCTGCCAGAGCTCCTCCATGATCTGGCGGCGGGGGAAGACCTCGCCGGCGCGGGCGACCAGCAGGCGCAGCAGCTGGAACTCGGAGCGGGTCAGGGCGACCGGCTCGCCGTGCACGGTGGCGACGTGGCGGACGAGGTCGATCGCGACCGGCCCGGCTTCGACCTTGACCGCCTCCGGCAGCGGCGCGCGGTCGAGCTCGCGGCGGCGCAGCTGGGCGCGCACGCGGCCGAGCAGCTCGCGCACCGAGAACGGCTTGGTCACGTAATCGTCGGCGCCGACCTCGAGCCCGACCACCTTGTCGACCTCGGCGTCCTTGGCGGTCAGCAGGATGATCGGCACGGCGCTGCGCGCGCGCACGTCGCGGCAGATGTCGAGCCCGCTCGGCCCCGGCATCATGATGTCGAGGATCAAGAGGTCGAAGGGGATGCCGTCGCCGACCCGCTCCGCGGCCTCGTCGCCGCTCGCCGCCGCGGTCACCTCGAAGCCCTCCTGGGCGAGCGCGTAGCCGACCGAGTCGCGCACCGAGGGCTCGTCGTCGGCGACGAGGATGCGGCCGATGCTCATCGTCCCGGCCCCCATATATATGGAGCGGCGCTCACGCGACCGGCTCCCGGCTCGGCACGGCGAGCGGCAGACGGACCCAGAAGGTGCTGCCCTCGCCCTCGACCGAGTGGGCGCCGATCTCGCCGCCCATCACGCTGACCATGCGCTGGGCGATCGCCAGCCCGAGGCCGAACCCTTCCTGCTTGCGCGACTCGTCGCGACGGTAGAAGCGCTCGAACACGCGCTCTATCTCCGCCTCCGGAATTCCCGGCCCCGTGTCGATTACCTCGAGCATCGCGTCCCCGTCGCCCTCGCGACGGCCGCGAACCGTAACGCGTCCGGGCAGCGGCGTGTGCTTGAAGGCGTTGGTGAGCAGGCCGACCATCACCTGGCGCAGCAGGGTCGGGTCGGCGCTGGCGGCCAAGCCGGGTTCGACCTCGACCGCGAGCTCGATGTGCTGCGGGGTCTCGACCGCCTCGACCGTGTCGGCGACAACCGCTGCGAGGTCGACCTGCTCGGTCTCCCCCGCTCCCAGCGACTCGACCCGGGCCAGGGTGAGCAGCGACTTGGTCAGCCGGTTCATCCGCTCGGCGTCCTCGGCGAGGCGGCCGAGGAAGTGCTCGAGCGCCTGCGGGTCGTCCTTGCCGCCCTCCTGGAGGACCTCGATCGCGCTGGAGATCCCGGCCAGCGGGTTGCGCAACTCGTGCGCGGCGTTGGAGATGAAGTCGGCTTCGGCCAGCTCGCGCCGCATCTCGTCGGTGCGGTCGCGGGCGACGACCAGCACGGCGCGCTCCTTGGGCAGGGCGCGGGCGGTCATCGCGTAGGCGCGGTCGCCGATCCGCAGCGCCGGGTGGGCGGCGAAGCCGACGTCGGCGGCCCGCCGCAGGTGCGTCCGCATCGGCTCGGGCGGGTGGCCGGCCGGGTCGAGCAGCTTCGCCGCGGCGCGGTTGGAGAAGCGCAGGTCGCCGTTCTCGTCGACGACGATGACCGCGTCCGTGAGGCCGTCGAAGATCGCTTTCAACTTGTTGCGGTCGGCGGTGAGCACGCCGAAGCTCTCCTTCAGCGAGGCGCGCATCGAGTCGAGCGCGCGGGCGAGGTCGCCGATCTCGTCGCGGCCGCGGGCCTCGAGCCGGGCGTCGAAGGAGCCGCCCGCGAGGTCGCCGGCGGCGCGCGAGAGCCGGGTCACCCGGTGGGAGATGCCGACGGCGATGAAAAAGCCGGCGAGGATGCCGAGGGCGATCGCGCCGAGCACCGCCCGCGGCCGGTCGCCGAAGAGATAGACGACGCTGGCAGTGAGCAGGGTGACCAGGGCGAAGGCCCCGACCAGCCACAGTCTGATCCCGATCCGCCTCAACGTGTCCGCCTCCGTTTCATGAACGTTTACTAACACAGATCCGGGCGCGGGTGGGTGCGCCGCGGGCGGGGACGGCTGCTCGGCGTGGGAGAATCGCTTGGTGGCCACGCTTGTCTTCATACCCGCCTGGAACGAGGGGGCCTCGGTCGCCGCGGTGATCGCCGAGGTGCGCGAGCGCCTGCCCGGCGCCGACCTGCTGGTGGTCGACGACGGCTCGACCGACGAGACCGCCGCCGTGGCCCGGGGGGCCGGGGCGACCGTCGCCTCGCTGCCCTTCAACCAGGGCCTGGGAGCGGCGCTGCAGACCGGCTACCTCTACGCGCTGCGCGGCGGCTACGACTTCTGCGCCCACCTCGACGCCGACGGCCAGCACCCGCCGGCCGAGGTGGCGCGGCTGCTGGAGGAGGTCTACGCCGACCGCGCCGACCTGGTGATCGGCTCGCGCTACCGCGAGCGGCGGGCGCTCGACCCGGGCGCGGCGGGCGGCGGCGCGGCGGGCGGCGAGAGCGAGGACTACCGGCCGACCCTCTCGCGCCGGATCGGCACCAGCGTCTTCCGCTTCTTCCTCACCCTGGCGACGCGGCAGCGCTTCACCGACACGACCAGCGGCATGCGCGCGGCCAACCGGCGGGTGATGCGGCTGTTCAGCGAGAACTACTCGCCCGACTTCGCCGAGATCGAGTCGCTGCAGTTGGCGGTGCGCGAGGGGCTGCGGGTGGAGGAGGTGCCGGTGCGGATGCTGGAGCGGATCGGCGGCAGCTCCTTCCTGACGCCGGTGCGCTCGGCCTTCTTCATCTTCAAGGGCCTGATCGTGCTGATGGTCGGCCAGTTCCGGCCGCGGCGGGGAGAGGCGGCGGCGGAGCCGGGGCGGCCCGAGCCCAAGGGCCTGGATCGGGCGGGGGCTGAGCGATGACCGCGCTGCTGACGCTGGCGCAGGCGGCCGACCCGAAGGTCCACCTGACCTCGCAGACGCGGATCCTGGCGGCGGTGATCGCGGTCGCCTTCATGGTCCTGATCCTCGACCTGATCCGCCGCGACCGCCTCCAGGAGCGCTACAGCGTCGTCTGGTTCGTCGCCGGCCTGGGGATGCTGGCCGGCGCCGCCTTCCCGGGCCTGCTCGGCGGCGTCGCCGACCTGATGGGCGTGCGCGACACCAACGTCGCCCTCTTCTCGATAGTCCTGCTGCTGCTGCTCGGCCTGGCGCTCAACTTCAGCGTAATCATGTCCCGCCAGGCCGCCCAGATAACCCGGCTGGCCCAGGAGCGGGCGCTGGAGAAGGCGAGGGAGCAGGATGCAGGAGAACGCAATCGCGGCCAGACCGCAAGCACCCGCTCCGAGACTCAGTCCTGATCAGTCCCGACTCGATTGAGTTGGGACTTCATCCTCGGGCTTGGTGAGGAAGTAGGCGAAGTAAATCGCTGTGATGAACGCGTAAAGGAGGATCACCGACCCCGCCGTGTCGGGGGAGGTATTCGTCACCTTCAACGTTACCGCCATTACGACGGTTCCCGCCCAGATCGCGATAGCCCTGGCTTTGAGTCCTCTCGACATATCCATCAACTCCATTTCAATAGTACATCAACGCAGACAAGAAATAACGTAATCGCAGCGCCCGTCGCAAACCCGACGGCCGTCGCCCACTCGATGCGCTTGTCGGGGAGCCCCCTCAAGACCGCCCCGGCCCGTGCGAATCCGGCGAAGCCAGCCGTCACGAGATGCTCAGTGGCAAGGCTCCGCCTTGCCACTGTTGAGACTGGGCGCCGCCGAAGCGGCG
>JBBDTK010000111.1:21312-24424 GCA_040904405.1 Solirubrobacterales bacterium
CCCCCCCCCGCCCCCCGATTCAGCGGAGGACGGTGGCGAGGCGGTAGGAGAGGGCCTCCAGGGCCAGCTCCTCGGAGACGTTGAGGTCGAGGCTGCGGCGGGTGTCCTGGACCTGCTCGGCGGCTCGGCGGCAGGCGCCGGGATCGCGAACGCTGCGTTTGCCGCGTTCTTGGTGGTCAATGCAGCGCTCGTCCGCGACCAGCGCCCGTAGCCGGTCGAGGCGGTCGCGGTTGTGGATGACCTCCTCGGCGCCCGTGGCGACGGCGGCGAGGTCGCGGAACCAGGTGGCGAGCAGGCGCAGGCCGAGGTCGAGCAGCTCGGTGCGGCGGCGGCGGCCGGCCCGTTTCGCCGCGTCGGCGATGTCGCGGGCGGAGCGTTTGACACCCGCCTCCTTGTCGGCCTCCAGGGCCTCGCGGGCCGAGGCTTCGGCCTCCTCGCCGGCCTGCTCGGCGCTCTTCAGCAGCGCCCTCCAGTCCATCGCAACCGCCTGCTCGCGCAGCCTCGACCCCGCTTCGGAGAGCAGCATCCGCGCCAGCTCGACATCGCCGCCCGAGAGGCGCGCCGCAGCGGCGATCTCCTCCTGGCCGCCGCCGGCATCGGCGAGCGCCGCTTCCACCGCCTCTACCGGGAGCGGGGCGAAGTCGACCGGTTGGCAGCGCGAGGCGATCGTCTCCAGCAGTGCCGCCGGCTCGGCCGTGAGCAGGATCAGGTGGACGAAGGAGGGCGGCTCCTCGAGCGTCTTCAGCAGCGCGTTCTGGCTCTCGTCGCGCATCGCCTCCGCCGCCTCGATCACGAAGACGCGCTTGCCGCCTTCGAAGGGCCGGTAGACGGCGGCCCGGATAACCCGCTCCCGCACGTCCTCGACCATGTGCTGGGCGCCGGGCGGCGCCAGCCAGACCAGGTCGGGATGCGGCGAGGGATCGAGTAGCGCCCTGCGCCGCGCATCGTCTGCGTCCCCGGCAGTCCCGGCCGCCCCCGCCAGGATCTCGGCGGCAAACGCCCGCGCCGCGCCGCGCTTCCCGGCGCCGCGCGGCCCGCGGAAGAGGTAGGCGTGCGACGGCCCGCTTGCCAGCGCCGCATCCAGCGCCATCCGCGCACGCGACTGATGCTCCAGCGCCCGTTGAAGGGTTGCGCCGGTCACGGGGCACACCCCCCTTCCACCGACAGGCCCCGTCCGCGGGTGGCGCAGGGGTGGGGGTGTCCGGGCAGGCGCGGCGTCCTGTTTTTCGCCCCGAGCGCGTCCTCGGACGGCCGCGGAGTCCGAGGCGAAAAACCCAGCGCCAGGCCGGACACCCCCACCCCTGCGACAGGACCCGCGGCCACAAGCATGGTCCCTAGTGCGATTTGACCGCCTCCATCACCCGCGCATGAACCTCCTCGACGCTCCCCTCCGCATCAACCGTGACCACCCGGTCCGACGCGATCGCCGCGATCTCGTCGTAGGCCTCGGCGACGGCGCGCTGCAGCTCCAGCCCCTCGGCCTCGAACCGGTCGAGGCCGTCGGCGCGCCCCAGCCCGACCTCGGGATCGAGCCGCAGGTACACGGTCACGTCCGGCCAGAGCCCGTCGATCGTCGTGTCGACCAGCGAGAGCACGTGGCTGGTGCCGAGCCCGCGGGCGCCGCCCTGGTAGGCGACGCTGGAGTCGGCGAAGCGGTCGGCGACGACGGTGCCGCCCCGCTCCAGCGCCGGCCGCACGACCCGCGCCAGCAGGTCGGCGCGGGCGGCGGAGAAGAGCAGCAGCTCGGCGAAGGGGTCGATCTCCAGCCCCGGCTCGGCGAGCAGCTCGCGGATCCGCTCGGCGGCGCCGGTCCCGCCCGGCTCGCGGATCAGCACCGTGTCGGAGCCCAGCGCCTCGGCCAACAGCTTCGCCTGCGTGCTCTTCCCCGACCCGTCGACCCCCTCGAGCGAGACGAACAACGTCAACGCCCCTTCCGCTGTTCCTTATGTGTCCCACAGACACAAAAGGAACAGCGGAACCTGTCGGCGGGGGTCATTTCGCGCTCGTGGCTCTGGCCCGTTTGCGGCCGCGGGTGGCGGTGTCGGCTTTGCTCGCTTTCTTGGCTTTGGCTTGCTTGCCGTTCTTGCCGCTCGGCGGCGCCTTCTCCTCCATCGCCTTCTTCGCCGCTTTCGCCGCTTCGCGCTCGGCCCGGCGTCGCTTCATCTCCTGCATCGACTCGCAGTCGTCGTTGAGGCAGAGGTTCCAGGTGCGGCCGCGGAAGGGGACCACTTTCAGCCGCGGCGTCCGCTCGCAGACCGAGCAGCGCTCTTCGAGCCGGAAGACGTCGCCGCGCTGCGGCAGCGGGAAGGTCTGGTCGCAGGACTCGGGGTCGTCGAGGGTCCAACCGGTGCAGCCGACAAACCGTTTGCCCGATTTTTTCGCCCGGATGATCCGCAGCATGTGGGGCGAGCCGTCCTCCTTCTTGCGGCCGGCTTCCTCGCAGACCTTGCAGGGGCCGAGGATGCGGTCCTCGTCCATCCCCTTCCAGACGACCTTGGCCAGGTCTTCGCGGTTGCCGTCGATTTCGGTCCAGGTCCTGTGCAGCAGGTCGCGGCTGTCGCCGACGACTTCGCCCTTGCTCATCTCGCCGCCGGCGATGCGGTCCATCTCCGCCTCCAGCTGCGCGGTCATCTCCGCCGTCGCCATCCGCGGCACGTACTTCTTGAAGGCGTCGTACATCGCCACCCCGGTCTCCGAGGGGATCGGCGGATTGCTGTAGACGTAGCCGCGGTCGTAGAGCTTCTGGATGATGTCGGCGCGGGTCGCTTTGGTGCCGAGGCCGAGCTCCTCCATCATCTCGATCAGCTTGCCCTGGGAGATCCGCGAGGGCGGCTGGGTCTCCTTGTCGAGCAGCCAGGGCTCGCCGTCCAGGGGCAGGCTCTGGCCCTCCGCCAGCGCCGGGATCTCCTCGTCGGAGGAGCGGGCGTAGGTGTAGATCGCCGCGAAGCCGGGGTCGACGACGACCGAGCCGCGCACGAAGTAGGTCTCCGAGCCGGCCTCGATGTCGGCCCGGGTCGACTCGGTGATCATCGGCGGGCTGAAGGTGGCGAGGAAGCGGCGCACGACCAGTTCGTAGACCCGCTTCTTGGCGCCCTCGAGGGCGCCCGGGTGG
>JBBDTK010000112.1:0-4001 GCA_040904405.1 Solirubrobacterales bacterium
TTCGGCCTCCCTGCGTCCTTGCCCCGCTTGGTCCGGCACTCGCCAGCCGCACACGGGGGTTTGTGGATAGTCACTTAACTTTTTCGGTGGATCGTCTTGCTGCTGCCGCCCGATGGTTGGCGACGAAAAAGTACAAGACGTTCCACCCCTACCGGGATAGTCCCTAAAGCTCCGGCAGCTTCTGCTTCAGCTCCAGCACGGGGGCGAAGAGGTCGCCGTGGCGGTCGACGCGGGCGAGAACTTCGCCGGCCTCGAAGATGAGGGAGTCGGCGTCCTCGCTATCCACAGCGTTTTCCAGCTCCTCCCAGGTCACGGGGGTCGAGACCGTCGGCCGCGGGCGGGCGCGCAGGGAGTAGACGGCGATCGTCGTTTTGCGTTCGTTGTTCTGGTACCAGTCGATCAGGACCTTGCCCTCGCGGTCGGTCTTCTTGCCCATCTTCGCCAGCACGGTGTCCGGCGTCTGCTTGGCGACCAGCTGCGCGATCGCCCGCGCGAAGGGCCGCGTCTGCTCGTAGCTCGTCGCCGTGTTGAGCGGCACGTAGAGCTGCATTCCCTTCGAGCCCGAGGTCTTGACCAGTGACTCGAGCCCGAGCTGGCCGAGCAGCTCGCGCAGGCGGAGCGCCACCCGCGAGCAGTCGAGCAGGTCGGCCGGCGGGCCGGGATCGAGGTCGAAGGCGAGCACCGTGGGGCGCTCATGCCGCTTGCCGAGCGAGAGCGAGGGATGCAGCTCGAGCGCCGCCAGCTGCGCCATCCAGATCAGGGTCGGCAGGCTGTCGCAGACGCAGAAGTCGATCTCGCCGGCGTGCGGGCCGGCGTTGACGCGGGTCGTCTTCACCCATTTCGGCCGGTGCTTGGGGCAGCGCTTCTCGAAGAAGGCGGCGTCGAGGTCGTCGACCCCTTCCGGGAAGCGGCGCAGCGTCACCGCCCGGCCGCTGAGGTGGGGGACGATCGCCGGCGCGACCTTGGCGTAGTAGTCGATCGCCTCGCCCTTGGTGAAGCCCGCCTTCGGGTAGAGCACCTTGTCGAGGTTGGTGAGCTTCAGCTCACGCCCGTCGACCTCGACCTGGCGGCCTTCAGGCACTCAGAGCCGGTCCCGGTAGGGGTTCCACTTAACTTGTACAAGACGTTCCACCCCTACCGGGATCGGCTCTTAGAGGAGGTCTTGGCGCTCGCGGTAGAGCGCTTCTTGGCCGGTGCCTTTTTGGATTTCGTCTTGCGCTTCTTCGCCGCTTTGCCGTCGTCCTTGCCCTTGACTGCGGCGATGCTCTCCTCCAGCGCCGCCATCAGGTCGGGGGCCTTGGTCGGCTGGCGCTCCTGCGGCGCGGCGGTGGCGAGCACGTCCTCACCCTCGGCTTTGCGTTCGATCAGCGAGAGCAGCTGCTCGCGGTACTCGTCGCGGTAGGCGTCCGGGTCGAACTCGCGGGTCAGCGACTCGATCAGCTGCTCGGCCATCTCGACCTCCTGCTTTGCGACCTTCGGCTGCTCGGCGGGCAGCACGTCGTCGAGCTCGGCGGGCGGCACGACCTCGTCGGCGAAGCGCATCGTGGTCAGCGTCAGCACCCCCTCGTTGGGGCGCAGCGCCGCCAGGTGCTCCTTGTTGCGGAAGACGAAGCGGGCGATTGCCACCTTGCCCGACTCCGCCATCGCCCGCGCCAGCAGCGAGTAGGCCTTCTCGGCGCCCGGCGCCGGGCCGAGGTAGTAGGGGCTGTCGAAGTAGATCGGGTCGATCTGCTCGAGGTCGACGAAGTCCTGGACCTCGATCGCCCGCGTCTTCTCCGGCGCCAGCGCCGAGATCTCCTCCTTGGTCAGCGGCACGTAGCGGTCGGGCGCGATCTCGAAGGCCTTGACGATCTGCTCGTAGGGGACCTCCTCCTCGGTCCCTTCGGCGACGCGGCGGTGGCGGATGCGGCTGCCGTCGGACTCGCGGATCTCGCGCAGCGAGATGCCGCGGCGGGACACCGCGCTGTAGAGCTTGACGGGCACGTTGAGCAGCCCGAAGCTGATCGTCCCACTCCAGATCGCTCTAGCCATCGGCAATCACTACCCGGATTCTGGCACCCATGCACGGGGCGCGGGCGCCGCGGCGGCTCATCGGGACGCTTCTTGCGCTCTCGTGCCAAACCGTGCGGTCGCAGTTCTTTCCGCATACCGGTTGAAATGCCGACCACGCCGCGAATTGGCTCCCTACACTCGCTGCGTGTCCCGGCAGCAGCTGCTGACGCTGATCGCGACGATCCTCGGCTCGACGGTCGTCTTCCTCGACTCGACCGTGGTCAACGTGGCGCTGCCGGCGATCGCCGAGGACTTCGACGCCGGCCTGGCGGGGCAGCAGTGGGTGGTCGAGTCCTATCTGCTGGCGCTGGTCGCGCTGCTTCTGGTCGGCGGCTCGCTCGGCGACCAGTTCGGGCGGCGGCGGATCTTCGTCATCGGCCTGCTCGCCTTCGGCGCCACCTCGATCCTCTGCGCGGTCGCCCCCACGGTCGAGGTACTGATCGGCGCCCGCGCCCTGCAGGGGGTCGCCGGGGCGCTGCTGGTGCCCGGCTCGCTGGCGATCGTCGCCGCCTCCTTCGAGGGGGCGGCGCGGGGCAGGGCGGTCGGCATCTGGACCGCCTGGACCGGGATCGCCGTCGTGATCGGGCCGGCCGGCGGCGGGGCGCTGATCGAGGCGCTCTCCTGGCGGGCGATCTTCTGGGTCAACATCCCGCTGATCGCGGTCACCGTGGCGCTCACCCTGCGGGCGGTGGCCGAGAGCCGCGACACCGAGGCCTTCCGTGGCATCGACTGGCTCGGCATAGCGCTCTCGGCCGTCGGGCTGGGCGGGCCCGTCTTCGCCCTGATCGAGCAGCCGGCCTACGGCTGGGGCGACCCGCTGGTCTGGGTGCCGCTGCTCGTCGGGATCGCCTGCCTCGCCCTCTTCGTCGCCCACGAGGCCCGCGCCCGCCACCCGATGCTGGAGCTGGCGCTGTTCAGGATCCGCAACTTCTGGGTCGCCAACCTGACCACGTTCGCCGCCTACGCCGGCCTGATCGCCGGCCTCTTCTACATCACGATCTTCGTTCAGCAGGTGGCCGGTTACTCCCCGATCGAGGCGGGACTGGCGACGACGCCGATCTCAGTCGTCCTCTTCGTCCTCTCGCCGCGCTTCGGCAGGCTCGCCTCCGGCACCGGGCCGCGGCTGCCGATGAGCGCCGGGCCGATCGTCGCCGGGGTCGGGCTGCTGCTCCTGCTCCGGGTCGACGCCGGCGCCGAGTACGTGTCCCAGGTGCTGCCGGCCGTCCTCGTCTTCAGCCTCGGGCTGGCGGCGACGGTGGCGCCGCTGACCGCGACCGTGCTCGACTCGGTCGACGAGCGCCACGTCGGCATCGCCTCCGGCGTCAACAACGGCATCGCGCGGGTGGCCGGGCTGCTGGCGATCGCCGTGCTCGGCGCCGTGATCTCGGCCAACTTCGGCTCGACCCTCGACCGCAACCTGGGCGAGCAACCGCTGGGGCCGCGGGCGGAGGCGGCGGTCGCGGGCGCCAAGTCCCAGCCGCTGGCGGTGCCCGCGGCGCGCCGCCTGCCCCCGGCCGAGGCCGCGCGCCTGCGTGAGGCCGCTGCCGACGCCTCGACCTCGGCCTTCCACCTCGGCGCCGGCATCGCCGCCCTGCTGATGATCGCCGGCGGCGTCGTCGCCGGCCTCGGAATCGTCAACCCGCCCCGCCGGATCGAGCCGGTCCACGCCGGCGGCGCCGCCCCCGCAGGCGAGTGCGGCCGAACCTCAACCTCCACCCCCACCAGCGTCCCCCAGCGCGCCGGGGCGGAGGCTACGTGAGGCGGGTGTGGGCACGCCACCCCAGCCGACCGTACCCAGCCCTTTCCCGGCGCGCAGGCGGGGGGGCCGAACCCACCTGAGGGCAGGGGCGGGGTGCCCCTCGAACCGGCGGATACTCAAAATGCCGGTCTGATCAGACCGGCATTTGTCGGGGCGAGGGGCACCCCGCCCCAGCCCCGCTCAACCACAT
>JBBDTK010000113.1:0-23807 GCA_040904405.1 Solirubrobacterales bacterium
TGTTAAGCACGCCGCCAGCGTTCGTCCTGAGCCAGGATCAAACTCTCCGTGAAGAGTACTTCTACAGAGAGATGCCATGCCTGGCAGGCCACCGGGTACACAAACTCGGTGACCGGCATGACGGGTAAATCAGACCGCTCGGCACGCTGACGAGCCGAGCGGATCGGGCTCAAACATCCACAGGCCCGAAGGCCCGCGGAGTGCACGCTGCTCAGTTTTCAAAGACCGCTGCGCCTCTGCGACGGGACTCGCCGCCTTTCGCGCATGGGACGGCACAGGGCCAATCCCAGAGGGACGGGCAGTATAGCGCTGCGACGGCGGTTTGCCTAGGGAACCGCTCAGGCGCCGGCGCGGAGGCGGCGGAAGCGCCGCTTGCCGAGCTGCAGGACACGGCCCTCGAGCTCACCCGGGTCGAGGTCGAGCCGGTCCCCGGCGACGACCTCTCCGTCGAGCCGGACCCCGCCCTGGGTGAGCTGGCGCCGCGCCTCGCTGGAGCTGATCTCGAAGGCGCTCGCCATCAGCGCCGGCAGGTGGACTACGCCGCCGTTGTCGCCGCTGAAGGCGGCCAGGCCGACCTCCTCGACCTCGCGCGGCGCCTCGTGGCGGACGAAGAGGCGGTCGAAGTGATCCTCGGCCGCAGCCACGGCCTCGCTCCCGTGGAAGCGCTCGACGATGCGGCGGCCGAGCTCGCGCTTGGCCTCGTTCGGCGGGCCGGCCGGCTGATCGACCCCGAGCAGCAGCCGGAAGTACTCGCCCATCGCCGTGTCCGGCAGGCGCATCAGCTTGCCGAACATCTCCTCCGCCGGGTCGGTGACGCCGACGTAGTTATCCAGCGACTTGCTCATCTTGCGGACGCCGTCGGTGCCGACCAGGATCGGCATCGTCAGGATCGACTGCGGCTTCTGGCCGTAGGCCGACTGCACGTCGCGGCCGAAGAGTAGGTTGAACCTCTGGTCGGTCCCCCCCAGCTCGACGTCGGCCTCGATCGCGACCGAGTCGTATCCCTGCAGCAACGGGTAGAGCAGCTCGACCGCGGCGACCGGGGCGTTCTCGGCCATCCGCCTCTGGAAGTCGTCGCGCTCGAGCAGGCGGGCGACAGTCGTCCCAGCCAGCAGGCCGAGCAGGTCCTCGGCCGGCATCCGCAGCCACTCGCTGTTGAAGCGCACCTCGGTCCGCTCGCGGTCGAGCAGCTTGAAGGCCTGCGCCTGGTAGGTGGCGGCGTTGGCCTCGATCTGCTCGGCGCTCGGGACCGGGCGCTGCTCCGAGCGCCCGCTCGGATCCCCGACCCGGGCGGTGAAGTCGCCGACGATCAGGACGACCGTGTGGCCGGCGAGCTGGAACTCGCGCAGCTTCTCCAGCACCACGGTGTGGCCGAGGTGGATGTCGGCGGTGGTCGGGTCGATGCCGAGCTTGACCCGCAGCGGCCGCCCGCCGGCGAGCTGCTCGGCAAGCCTGCCCTCGGGCAGGGCGTCGACCGCGTTGCGCGTCGGATCCGGCAAATCCTCCATTTGGCGAATGCTAGACTGCCGCCTCCTCTTGGCGGGCCCAAGCACCAAGCCGCGCCTGAAGAAGCTGCGCATCCTCTTCGTCCTGCTCGGCCTCGGCGTCCTCGCTTCAGTCTCGATGGTCTTCGGGATGATGATGGCGGTCTCGCGGAACCTGCCCGCCGTCTACGACTTCGCCGCCTACCAGGCCTCGAGGAACAGCGAGGTCTTCGACTCCTCGGGAACGCCGATCGGCACCCTGACCAGCAACCAGAACAAGATCCTGCTCACCTCGGGCCAGATCTCCCCCAACGTCAAGAACGCCGTCGTGGCGGTCGAGGACGCGCGCTTCTACACGCACGACGGGGTCGATTTCCGCGGCATCGGCAGGGCGCTGGTGCAGGACATCCTCTCGCTCAGCGCCCGCCAGGGCGCCTCGACGATCACCCAGCAGTTCGTCAAGGACGCGCTGGCCGCGCAGAGCACCCGCACGGTGCTGCAGAAGTTCCGCGAGGCGGCGCTCGCCTACCGGCTCGAGCAGCGCTGGAGCAAGGACAAGATCCTCACCGAGTACCTCAACACGATCTACTTCGGCGAGGGCGCCTACGGGATCGAGGCGGCGGCGCGGACCTTCTTCGGCGCCGCCCACCCCGGCTGCGGCAGCAGCGGCGACCCCTGCGCCTCGGTGCTCGAGCCGTGGGAGGCCGCGACCCTGGCCGGGATCATCTCCTCCCCTTCGGCCTATGACCCGAAGGTCTACCCGGAAAACGCCCTCGCGCGGCGCAACTTCGTGCTCGGCAGGATGTACGAACAGGGCTACGTCACCCAGCAGCAGTACGCGGAAGGGCGGCGCCGGGCGCTGCCGCCGCCGGCCGCGATCGAGCCGCCGACGCTCGATTCCGAGGCGCCCTACTTCACCGCCTGGCTGCGCCAGCAGCTGGTCGACCGCTTCGGCGCCGCCAAGACCTTCTTCGGCGGCCTCGAGGTCAAGACGACCCTGGACCTGCGCCTCCAGGCCGCCTCCGAAGAAGTCGTCGGCTCCTACCTCAGCGGGCTGCCCCCGACCGCGGCCGTGGTCGTGATCGACAACCGCAACGCCGGCATCAAGGCGATGGTGGCCGGCCCCGACTTCGAGGAAAAGCCATTCAACCTGGCGACGCTCGGGCACCGCCAGCCCGGCTCCTCGATCAAGCCGTTCATCCTCACCACCGCGCTCCAGCAGGGCATCTCGCCGGAAACGGTCTATGAGTCGGCCCCGCAGGTCTTCACCTTCGGAAAGAAGGACAAGGAACTTTTCCCGGTCAAGAACTACGCCGACAGCTACCTCGGCTCCGCCTCTCTGGCGACCGCGACCACCTACTCCGACAACGCGGTCTACGCGCAGGTCGGGCTGGAGAGCATCGAGGGCGGCACGCGGGCGATCGCCCGCACGGCGCACAGGCTCGGCGTCCGCACCCACCTGTCGACCAACCCGGCGATGGTCCTCGGCGGCCTCGACGAAGGGGTGACGCCGCTGGAGTGGACCTACGCCTTCTCGACTCTGGCCAACGACGGCGACCGGGTCAGCGGCACGCTGGCGCCGGTGCCCGGCGACAGCCCCGTCGCCTACACCGAAGTCACCGACCAGAGCGGCGATCTGATCAAGGGTGGCGACAACGACTCGATCCACACCCAGGCGATCGACTCCGGGGTCGCCGAAGAAGCGAAGAGCATCCTGCGCTCGGTGATCACCAGCGGCACCGGCGTGCGGGCCGACATCGGCGACGAAAGCCAGTGGGGCAAGACCGGCACCACCGACGAAAACGGCGACGCCTGGTTCTGCGGGGCGATCGAGGAGGTGACCGCCTGCGTCTGGGTCGGCTACGCCGACAGCATCACGCCGATGCTGACCGAGTACGCCGGCGCCCCGGTCGACGGCGGCACCTTCCCGGCGCTGATCTGGGCCGGGGTGATCTCGGCCTGGGGGGAGATCGCCGCCGACCGCGCCGCGGAAGCGAAGAGCCGCAAGGAGGCGGCCAAGGGGGATGACGACGACTCCGGCGGCGAGACCACCGACGAAGAAACCTACGTCCCGCCGGCGCCGGAAACCGAAGCGCCGTCAAAACCCGAACCGGCGCCGGAAGTCGAAGCCGCGCCGGAACCGACCCCGGAAGCGCCTGCGCCCGAATCCGGTGGCGGTGGCGGGATCACTGCCGGGTGAGAGGCCATCCCGGCAGGGGTTCCACTTAACTTTTTCCGAATCTCCGTTGCGGCTGTCCGCCAGCCCCGCCGCGGAAAAAGTACAAGACGTTCCACCCCTACCGGGATGGCCTTATACGGGACGGGGACGCGACACGAACCGGCTGCCGACGAGTGAGAACCGCCAAGGGCGATCGACCGCTTTTGTGATGCCCACGCGGGGGCCGGCGACGATCTCGCCCTGCCAGCCAGGCTCGCGGGGCAGGAGCAGGAAGGGGTCCGTGCTGAGGTTGGCGCGATTAGCGGCCAAGCCGATGCCGAGCGCCTCGGTCAGCTTGCCCGGGCCGGAGCAGAGCTCGGCGTCGGGGCGCTCGCCGCGACGGGTGCGCATGGCGTCGAGGCCCGCGGTCGGCGCCAGCGCCCTGATCAGCACCGCCGCCGCCTCTCCTTCCGGCTCGGCGACGGCGTTGAGCAGGCTGTGGATCCCGTAGGAGAGGTAGACGTAGGCGCGGCCCGGCGGGCCGAAGAGCACTTCCGTGCGCGCCGTCAGACCGGCGTAGGCGTGGCAGGCGGGGTCGTCGCGCTCGTAGCTCTCGGTCTCGACGATTGTGCCGCCGCACCCGTCGTAGGAGAGATGGCAGCCGACCAGGTCGCGGGCGACCGCGTGGACCGAGCGCTCGAAGAAGGCGAGTGAGAGGCGCTCGGCCGCGGCGACGCTCACGCGCGCTCGTCGGCGACCCGCGCCTCGACCGCCGCCAGCGTCTCGCGGGCGATCTCGATCTGCTCGGCCAGCGCCGCGGAGCCGGTCCCCCCCGCGATCCGCTTCGACTCCAGCCAGCTCTCCCGCCGCAGCACCTCGTAGAAGGAGTCGTCGAGCAGCTCGGAGCGCCGCCGCAACTCCTCCGGGGTCAGCTCGGAGAGCGGCTTGCCGGCTTCGATCGCGTCGCGGACCAGGGCGCCGACGACGCCGTGCGCCTCGCGGAAGGGAACCCCCTTGCGGACCAGCAGGTCGGCGACCTCGGTCGCCGCCAGCATCTCGTCGCCGGAGGCCTCCGCCAGCCGCTCGCGGTCGAAGGCGATCCCGGCCAGCATCCCCTCGGTCGCGTCGAGGCTGAGCTCGACCGTGTCGATCGCGTCGAAGAGCGGCTCCTTGTCCTCCTGCATGTCCTTGCCGTAGGTGAGCGGCAGGGCATGCATGGCGCCGAGCAGCGTCAGGTAGTCGGAGGCGACGCGCGGGCTCTTGGCGCGCAGCAGCTCGGCCGAGTCGGGGTTCACCTTCTGCGGCATGATCGACGATCCCGAGGAGAAGGACTCGTCGAGCTCGCAGAAGCCGAACTCGGTGCTCGACCAGATGACGATTTCCGAGCCGAGCCGCGAGAGGTGCATCGCGCAGGTCGAGGCGGCGGCGAGGTAGTCGAGGACGAAGTCGCGGTTGGAGGCGCCGTCGATCGAGTTGCGGCTGACGTGCTCGAAGCCGAGGTCGTCGGCGACGGCGCCGCGATCGATCTCCCAGTTGACGCCGGCCAGCGCGCCCGACCCGAGCGGCATCACCGAGGCGCTGTCGAGCGCGAACTGGAAGCGCAGCACGTCGCGGCCCAGCATCCAGAAGTAGGCGAGCAAGTGGTGGCCCAGGTAGACCGGCTGGGCGCGCTGCAGATGGGTGTAGCCCGGCATCGGCCACTCGCGGTGGCGCTCGGCCAGCTCGAGCAGCTGCCGCATCGCGGCGCCGGACAGCTCGATCGCGCGCAGGGCGTGGGCCTGCACGACCATCGCCACGTCGGTGGCGACCTGGTCGTTGCGCGAGCGGCCGGTGTGCAGCTTGCCGGCCAGCGGCCCGATCTCCTCGCCGAGCAGCCGCTCGACCGCCATGTGGATGTCCTCGTCGGCCTGCTCGAACTCGAAGCCGTGCCCGCCGATCCGGGTCCGCACCCGGTCGAGGCCGGCGTCGATCTGCCCCAGCTCCTCCTCGTCGAGGACGCCGATCCGGTGCAGTGCCCGCGCGTGCGCCTGCGACTGGTCGATGTCGTAGGGCGCCAGCCGCCAGTCGAACTCGAGCGAGCGGTTGAGTCGCCAGAAGCGCGGGTCGGGGTCTTTGCGGAAACGGGACATCAGCACAGCGCCTCGGCGAGAGCCTCGCACACCCGGCCGACCTGCGACTCCGTCATCGCCGGGAAGAAGGGTAGCGCCAGCGAGGTCGCCGAGGCCGCTTCGGCGACCGGGAACTGGCCCTCGCGCCAGCCCTGCTCGCGCAGGTGCCCGAAGAGGTGGATGCAGGGCAGGTAGGCCTTGGCGGCGATGCCGCGCTCGCCGAGCCGGGCGATCGTCGCGTCGCGGTCGGCGCCGGCGGCGAGGCGCACCGGGTAGACGAACCAGCTGCGCCGCTCGGCGCCGCAAGCGGCGATCGGCACCTCGACCCGATCGATCGCGGCGAGGGCCTCGGCGTAGAGGCGGGCGACGGCATCACGCCGCTCCAGCATCGAGTCGAGCTTCTCCAGCTGGGCGACGCCGAGCGCGGCGGACAGATCGGAGAGCCTGTAGTTGAAGCCGAGCCCGCCGTGGTCGAGCCAGCCCATGTCGGCGGCGCGGCCCTGGTTGCGCTCGGAGCGCAGCCGCGCCGCGTCCTCCCCGTCGCGCGGCACGATCATCCCCCCCTCGCCGGTGGTCAGCTGCTTGTTGGCGTAGAAGGCGAAGCTGGCGAGGTTGCCGCGGGCGCCGACCGCACGGCCCTCGGAATCGACCGCGCCGAGCGCCTCGCAGGCGTCCTCGAGGATGCCGAGGCCGTGCCCCGCGGCGATCTGCTCCAGCTCCGGCATCGCCGCCGGGTAGCCGAAGATGTGGACCGGCAGGATGCCGGCGCTGCGCTCACCCACGGCCGCCTCGACCGCGGCGGGGTCGAGGTTGAGCGTTTGCGGGTCGACGTCGCAGAAGATCGGCTTCACGCCCTCGTAGAGCAGGCAGTTGGCCGAGGCGACGAAGCTGAAGGGGCTGGTCAGAACCTCGTCGCCGCGGCCCCAGCCCAGCGCCCGCACCCCGAGGTGCAGCGCGGCGGTTCCGCTGGAGACCGCAACCGCGTCCGCGACCCCGAGCCAGGCGGCGAACTCGCGCTCGAAGCGCTCCCCGGTCGGCCCCAGCGAGAGCCGTCCCGAGCGCAGGACCTCGAGCGCCAGCCGCTCCTCGCGCTCGCCGAGCTCGGGCTTGGCCAGGGGTATCGGCTCGGGCGCTCCGCTCATCGCGCGGCCAGCCTACCCGCGCGGCTGGAAGGCGTACTCGAGCGAGTCGACCAGCGCCTCCCAGGATGCCTCGATGATGTTCTCCGAGACGCCGATCGTCCCCCATTCCCCCTCGCCGTCGGAGGAGTCGAGCAGGACACGGGTGACGGCCCCGGTGCCGTGGCTCTCGTCGAGGATCCGCACCTTGTAGTTGGTCAGCTCGATCTCGGCAAGGTGCGGGTAGCGATCGGCGATCGCCCCGCGCAGGGCGCTGTCGAGCGCGTTGACCGGGCCGTTGCCCTCGGCGACCCGCACGTAGCGCTCGCCGTCGACGCGGACCTTGATCGTCGCCTCGGTCTCGACCGCGCCGGCGGCGCGCTTCTCGACCAGTACCTTGAAGCTCTCCAGCTCGAACAGCGGCTCGTAGCTCCCCCCCTCGCGGCGCAGGAGCAGCTCGAAGGAGGCCGGCGCCGCCTCGTAGTGGTAGCCGCGGTGCTCGCGCTGCTTGAGGCTCTCCACGGCGCGCGCCGCGGCGGCGTCGTCGATCTCCAGGCCGGCCTGCTGGGCCTGGCTGCGAATCGTCGCACGGCCCGAGAGCTCCGAGGGCAGGATCTCGCGCCGGTTGCCGACCGCCTCGGGCTCGAGGTGCTCGAAGGTGCGGGCGTCGGCCTCGACCCCGGCGGCGTGCATGCCCGCCTTGTGGGCGAATGCGTTGCGGCCGACATAGGGCTGATCGGGATTCGGCGTCATGTTGCAGAGCTCATCCAGGTAGTGACTGGTCTGGGTCAGCTTCCGCAGCTGCTCGGGGGCCACCACGTCGAAGCCCATCTTCAGCTGCAGGGCGGGCAGGATCGTCGCCAGGTTGGCGTTGCCGCAGCGCTCGCCGTAGCCGTTGACGGTTCCCTGCACGAGCCGGGCGCCGGCTTCCACCGCGGCGAGCGAGTTGGCGACGCCGCAGCCGGCGTCGTCGTGGGTGTGGATGCCGACCTCGACCGTGCCGCCGAGCGCCTCGACCACCGCGGCGGTGGCCGCGCTGACGAAGGACGGCAGGCTGCCGCCGTTGGTGTCGCAGAGAGTGACGTTCTCAGCCCCGGCATCGGCCGCGGCGCGGACGCATTCCAGCGCGTAGGCGGGGTCGTCGCGGTAGCCGTCGAAGAAGTGCTCGGCGTCGAAGATCGGGCGCTTGCCGCGATCGCGGCAGAAGGCGATCGAGTCCGCGATCATCGCCAGGTTCTCCTCGGCGGAGACCTTGATCACCTTCTCCAGGTGCAGGGCCCAGCTCTTGCCGACCAGGCAGACGACCGGGGCGAAGCACTCGGTCAGCACGGCCAGCGCCTCGTCCTCGTCGGCGCTGCGGTCGCGGCGCCGGGTCATCCCGAAGGCGGCGATCGTCGCCTGCTCCAGCTCGAGCCCGGCGAGCCGCTCGAAGAGCTCCGCTTCCTTCGGGTTGGAGCTGGGGAACCCGGCCTCGATCGTCTGCACGCCGAGCCGGTCGAGCGCGCGCACGACCTTCAGCCTCTCGCCGACCGAGAGCGACATGCCGGGTCCGCCCATGCCGTCGCGCAAGGTGGTGTCGTAGAGCTTCACCTGTTCCATCTGATGCCTTTCGCTTCGAATCGGATCGGGGGGATGGGCCATGGTCGGCCCGCTCGCGCGCAGCGTCGCGCCAGCCGCTAGGCGGCTGCGGTAATTCGCCCGCCCGACTCGAAACCGCTGGACATCACGAACTCACCTTACTCGGTGCGTCCACTCCGGTCGGCGCCTCGACGAAGTCGAGCCACTCCAGGTACTCCTCGGCGCGGCCGTGCAGGGCGTCCTGGAACTTGGCCTGGATCACGCGGGTGATCTCGCCCGGCTCGCCCAGCGGATGGTCATCGACCTCACGCACCGGGACCAGCTCGGCGGCGGTGCCGGTGAGGAAGAGCTCGTCGGCCAGGTAGAGCTCGGCGCGGGCGATGTCGCGTTCCTCGACCGCGTAGCCGAGGTCGCGGGCGATCTGGACAACCGAGTTACGGGTGATGCCGTCGAGGATCGCAGCGGTGTGCGGCGGCGTGCAGATCGTGCCGTCGCGGACGACGAAGATGTTCTCGCCCGAGCCCTCGGAGACGCGGCCGTGCTGGTCGAGCAGGATCGCCTCGTCGTAGCCGGCCTTGGTCGCCTCGGTCTTGGCCAGGACCGAGTTGAGGTACTGGCCAGAGGCCTTGGCGTGCGGGATCAGGCTGTCGCCGGAGATCGTCCGCCAGGAGGAGACCTTGGTGCGGATGCCGTGCGCGTTGCCCTCCTCGCCCAGGTAGACGCCCCAGGGGAAGGCGGCGATGATCACGTCGATCGGGGCGTCGGTGGCGTAGAGGCCGAGATTGCCGTAGCCGCGGTAGGCGAGCGGCCGGATGTAGCAGGAGCCGAGGCCGTTGCGCCGGATCAGCTCGCGGGTCGCCTCGCCGATCTCCTCGGTCGAGTAGGGCAGCTCCATGTAATAGAGCTGAGCCGACTTGGCCAGGCGCTCGAGATGCTCGCGGTGACGGAAGACCGCCGGGCCGCGCTCGGTTTCGTAGCAGCGGATCCCCTCGAAGACGCCGGTGCCGTAGTGCAGGCCGTGGCTGAGGACGTGCGTCTTCGCGTCCTCCCAGGGGACGAACTCCCCGTTTTGCCAGATCGTCTCGGCCGTTTCCATCCCGGGAAAGTATGCCTTATGGGGGTCCATCCCGGCAGGGGTTCCACTTAACTTTTCCCGAAGACAGTGGTCGGCTGTCCGCAAGCCTCGCCGCGGAAAAAGTACAAGACGTTCCACCCCTACCGGGATGGACCCTTATGAAGCTCGGTCAGGACCGCGTCAGTCATCTCCGTGGTGCCGACCTCCGTCTCCGGCGTTGGGGCGACCGTGCCGCCGGTCAGGTCGGGGGTCCGGAGGCCTTGCTCGAGCACGGCGTCGACGGCAGTCTCGATCCGGGCGGCGTCGCTGGCGCGATCGAGGCCGTGGCGCAACATCATCGCCGTGCTGAGGAAGGTGGCGAGCGGGTTGGCGACACCCTGGCCGGCTATGTCGGGGGCGGAGCCGTGGACCGGCTCGAACAGGCCCGGGTCGCCGTCCGCCCCGAGGCTGGCCGAGGGCAGCATTCCGAGCGAGCCGGTCAGCATCGCCGACTCGTCGCTGAGGATGTCGCCGAAGAGGTTCTCGGTGACGATCACGTCGAACTCGGCCGGGCGGGAGACCAGCTGCATCGCCGCGTTGTCGACCAGCAGGTGCTCGAGCTCGACCTCGGGATATTCGCCGGCGAGGCCGCTGACGGTCTCGCGCCAGAGCCGCGAGGTCTCCAGCACGTTCGCCTTGTCGACCGAGGTGACGCGGGCGGGGCGGTCGCCCCCCGCGGAGCGGCGCCGGGCCGCCTCGAAGCCGGCGCGGGCGATCCGCTCGATCTCGGCGACCGAGTACTCGCAGGTGTCGTGGGCGACGTCGCCGTTTCGACCGCTGTCGCCGAAGTAGATGCCGCCGGTCAGCTCGCGCACGACCAGCAGGTCGGTGCCGGCGATCCGCTCCTCGCGCAGCGGGCTGGAGCCGACCAGGGCCGGGCTCGGACGGACCGGCCGCAGGTTGGCGTAGAGGCCCATCCCCTTGCGCAGGCCGAGCAGCCCCTGCTCGGGGCGCGGCGCAGCGGGGTCGGTGGTGTCCCATTTCGGCCCGCCGACGGCGCCGAGCAGGACCGCGTCGGCGGCGCCGCAGGCGGCCAGCACCTCGTCGGTGAGGGCGGCGCCGTGAGCGTCGATCGAGCAACCGCCGACGAGGTGCTCCTCGAACTCGAAATCGCCCAGCGCATCGAGCAGGCGTCGCGCCGCAGCGACGATCTCGGGCCCGATCCCGTCGCCGGGCAGCAGGACTACGCGCGGAGGGCTCGGCATACGCCCACTCTAATCGCCTCCATGGTGCGCTCTCTCCTTGTGGGGGTCGTCGGTTGAAGCATTGTCATGCCCATAGCCATAGAAAGCCTCAACCACCCCCTCATCAACCGGCCGTCGCCTCGATGTTGAGGCGGATGTAGCGGAGAACGAGCGGTTCGGGCAACTCGGCGACGACGGCGTCGGTGAAGGGCTCGCGCAGCTCGGCCGGTAGGCGCTCGTGGTGAGCGGCGAGACCGACCACGGCGACGTACTCGCGCGGGTCTTCGGGCGAGACGAGGCGCTCCTCGAGCCAGCAGCGGGCCCGGTTGAAACCTGCCCGTTCCAGGCGGACCTGCGTCTTCTCGGGTGTCGCATAGTGCCAGGGCTCCGGCCGGCCGGCGAGGTGCTCGGAGAATGGCTTGGATGCAGCGGCTCGCTTCACCGCTGCGACCCAGTTGGCGACATTGCCCGCCCCGCCGCACTGCGCGGCCAGCCGACCGCCGGGCTTGAGGGCCTCGTACAAGCGGCCGAAGAGCACCTCGTGGTCGAAGACCCAGTGGAAGGCGGCGTTGGAAAAGACCGCGTCGACCGGCTCGGCGAGCTGCAACTCGAGCAGATCGGACTCGATCAGCTCCACTTGGTTGCCGTAGCTCGCCAGGGCCTCGCGCGCCTCGGCGATCATCGACGCGGAGCCGTCCACCCCGATCACCCTGCCGCGAGGAAGCCGCTCGGCCAGCAGCCTCGTCACCCGGCCCGAGCCGCAGCCGGCGTCGAGCACCGTCTCGTCGCCGTTCAGCGGCAGGCGGGCGAGGACATCGCGCGCCCACTCTTCCTGCGGTGCCGCCAGGCGGTCGTAGGTCTTTGCGTCCCACTCGGTCATCGAACTCGGTTCCGCTGTTCCTTTTGTGTCCCATGGGCACAAAAGGAACAGCGGAAGCTCGTGGTCGTCACAGCGCCGTGGTGAGCGGGCCGCGCGTGCCGCCGGCGCCGGCCTCGAAGGCGTCGATCGCGCCCTCGTTCTCCAGCGTGATGCCGATGTCGTCGAGGCCGTTGAGCAGGCGGTGCTGGACGTCGGGCTCGATCGCGAACTCGAAGACGCCGCCGGCGCAGGTGACGGTCTGGTCGTCGACGTCGATCCGCGCCTCCCCGGCCTCGGCGACAGCCCGGCAGTGCTCCTCGTCGAGGACGACCGGCAGCAGCCCGATCTTGGTGCAGTTGGAGTAGAAGATGTCGGCGAAGGAGGGGGCGACTACCGCCTCGAAGCCGAAGTCCTCCAGCGCCCAGGGAGCGTGCTCGCGCGAGGAGCCGCAGCCGAAGTTGGCGCCGGCGACGAGGATCGGGTTGGGCTCGAGCTCGATCTCCCCCGAACGCAGCCAGTCGTAGAAGAGGAACTCGCCGAAGCCGCTGCGCTCGACCCGCTTGAGGAACTGCTTGGGGATGATCTGGTCGGTGTCCACGTCTGCCCGGTCGAGGACAGATACGCCCCCCTCTATGACATCAATGGGTCTCAAGGTGTGCCTCCGGTTTCAGTTCTAGCCCGCCGGCGGCGGACGCGGAAACGGAACCGAATCCATCTCTGATTCCCTTTCGGTTCCGTGAGAGCAGAGCAGCCGGCGGCATGTGTCAGCTCCACTCCCGGATGTCGACGAAGTGCCCCTCGATCGCCGCCGCGGCCGCCATCTTCGGGCTGACCAGGTGGGTACGGCCGCCCTTGCCCTGGCGCCCCTCGAAGTTGCGGTTGGAGGTCGAGGCGCAGCGCTCGCCCTCGGCCAGGGTGTCGGGATTCATCCCCAGGCACATCGAGCAGCCCGCCTCGCGCCAGTCGAAGCCGGCGGAGCGGAAGACGTCGTGCAGGCCCTCGGCCTCGGCGGCCGCCTTGACCTGCTGCGAGCCGGGGACGACCATGCCGCGCACGGTGCCGGCGACCTTGCGGCCGTCGACGATCGCAGCTGCCTCGCGCAGGTCCTCGATCCGCGAGTTGGTGCAGGAGCCGATGAAAACCCGTTCGGGCGCGACCTCGGTCATCGGCGTGCCCGGCTCCAGGGCCATATAGGCGAGCGCCCGCTCGGCCGACTCGCGGTCCGCCGGCGAGTCCATCGCCGCCGGGTCGGGAACGCTCTCGGTGACCTCGACCACCATCCCGGGCGTGGTGCCCCAGGTGACCATCGGCGAGATTTCCCCCGCGTCGATCTCCACCTCGGTGTCGAAGCTCGCCCCGGCGTCGGTGGGCAGCCGGTGCCAGCCCTCGACCGCGGCTTCGAAGTCCTGCGGCGCGGCCGGCTTGCCCCGCACCCACTCGAAGGTGGTCTCGTCGGGAGCGATCATCCCGGCGCGCCCGCCGCCCTCGATCGTCATGTTGCAGATCGTCATCCGCCCCGGCATCGCCAGCGCCTCGATCGCCGGGCCGGCGTACTCGACCGCATGGCCGACCATGCCGCCGGTGCCGAGCCGGCCGATCGTCGCCAGGATCAGGTCCTTCGGCGTGACCCCGGTCCCGAGTTCGCCGCCGTAGGAGATCCGCATCGTCTTCGGCTTCTTCTGCACCAGGCACTGGGTGGCGAGCACGTGCTCGACCTCGGAGGTGCCGATGCCGAAGGCGAGCGCCCCGAAGGCGCCGTGGGTCGAGGTGTGGCTGTCGCCGCAGACGATCGTCATCCCCGGCTGCGTCGCTCCCAGCTCAGGGCCGATCACGTGCACGATCCCCTGCCGCTCGGAGCCCAGCGAGTAGAGCGGGATGCCGAACTCCTCGCAGTTGCGCTCCAGGGTCTCGACCTGGACGCGGGAGAGCTTGTCGGCGATCAGCCGCGCCGCCATCGTGCCGTCGGTCGGCACGTTGTGGTCGGCGGTCGCCAGCGTCTTGTCGGGCCGCCGCACACCTCGTCCGGCGAGCCGCAGCCCGTCGAAGGCCTGCGGCGAGGTCACCTCGTGGACCAGGTGGAGGTCGATGTAGATCAACCCCTCGGAGACCTCGTGCGCCGTCCAGATCTTGTCGAACATCGTCTGCGCCATTCGTTTCCTCTTTCGTGAAAGTTAGCGGTGAGCGGCGGCTGCTCAGGGCCCCGGGGTGCGCTCGACCGCGGCCTCCGCGGTCGCCGCCTCGGCCTCGCGGATCGCGGCGCCCTCGAGCGCGTTGGAGAGCGCTCGCACGTAGGCGCGGGCCGATGCCTCGAGGATGTCGGTGGCGACGCCCTGGCCGGTCGCCAGGCGGCCCGCGGCGCGCAGCATCACGCTGACCTCGCCGAGCGCGTCCTCCCCCCCGGTCACGGCCGCGACCGTGTACTGGCGCAGCTGGCACTCGGTCCCGGCCGCCTGCTGGATCGCGAGGAAGATCGCGTCGACCGGGCCGTCGCCGCTCGACTCCCCGACCGACTCCTCGCCGGAGGGCAGCTTGACCGCGACCCGGGCCAGCGGCTCGCGCCGCGAGCCCGCCTCGACCTCGAACCAGGCCAGCTCGTGCGAGTCCTCCTTCTCGCGCATCTCGTCGGAGACGATCGCCTCGAGGTCGAGCGCGGTGACCTGCTTCTTGCGGTCGGCGACCTGCTTGAAGCGCTTGAAGGCGGCGTTGAGCGCGTTGCCCTCGACCTTGAACCCGAGCTGCTCCAGCGCGTCGCGCAGGGCGTGGCGGCCGGAGTGCTTGCCGAGCACGATCGAGTTCGACTCGAGGCCGACTTCGGTCGCGTCCATGATCTCGTAGGTGGTGCGCTCCTTCAGCACGCCGTCCTGGTGGATGCCGGACTCGTGGGCGAAGGCGTTGCGGCCGACGATCGCCTTGTTCGGCTGCACCGCGTAGCCGGTCAAGCGCGAGACCATGCGGCTGCTGCGGGCCAGCTCGCGGCTGTTGACGCCCGTGGACAGGCCGTGCGTGTCCTCGCGGGTCCGGATCAGCATCACGATCTCCTCCAGCGAGCAGTTGCCGGCCCGCTCGCCGATCCCGTTGATCGCGCACTCGACCTGGCGCGCCCCGGCGAGGACGCCGGCGTAGGAGTTGGCGACCGCCAGCCCGAGGTCGTCGTGGCAGTGGACCGAGGTCTCGGCCTCACGCAGCGCCGGGGCCAGCTCGTAGAGCCGGCGGAAGTACTCCGCGTACTCCTCCGGCGTGGTGTAGCCGACGGTGTCGGGGATGTTGACCACGGTCGCGCCCTCCTCGACCGCGATCGCGCAGACCTCGGCGGTGAACTCGACGTCGGCCCGGGTAGCGTCCATCGGCGAGAACTCGACGTCCTCGCAGTAAGAGCGGGCCAGGGCGACGGCGGCGCGGGCCTGGCCCTTGACGTCCTCGCGATCGGTCTGCAGCTGATGCTCGATGTGGATGTCGGAGGTCGAGATGAAGGTGTGGATGCGCGGCCGCTCGGCGTCGCGGGTCGCCCCCCAGGCGGCGTCGATGTCCGCCTTGTGGGTGCGGGCGAGGCCGCAGATCGTCGGCCCCTCGACCCCGCGCGCGATCGCCTCGACCGCCTCGAAGTCCCCCGGCGAGGTGATCGGGAAGCCGGCCTCGATCACGTCGACCCCCAGCCGCGCGAGCTGCTGGGCGATCTCCACCTTCTCGGCGGTGTTGAGCGAGATGCCGGGCGACTGCTCGCCGTCGCGCAGGGTGGTGTCGAAGATGTGGACGCGGTTGGCGTCGGCTGCTGGTTCCATCGGGCTTCCTCCTTCTCCGCTGCTTTCGAATGACCTTGTCTCTCGCGGCTCTCGCGCCGCCCAGCGCTATTCCCCCCGAGGGGGGAGGAGAAGGAGTAGCGCGAGGCTGTCGAGCCGGTGCGTCATTCGCCGTTCCAGCTTAGCGTAGGGTGCCGCCATCGCCAAAGCCGAGCCTAGGACTGGCGGAGGATGTTCTGGCCGGGGCCGCCGCGCAGCAGGTCGCTGCCCGGGCCGCCGCGCAGCAGGTCGCTGCCCGGGCCGCCGAAGAGGAGGTCGTTGCCGGGACCGCCGTAGAGGGCGTCGGCGCCGCGGCGGCCGTAGAGCCGATCGTCACCGGCGCCGCCGATCAGCTTGTCGTCACCGGAGCCGCCGACCAGCACGTCGTCACCGGGGCCGCCCCTGATCGTCACCGGGATCGCGACGTTGCGGGAGACCACGACCCGGTCGTCACCCGCGCCGGCGTTGACTTCGAAGCCGCCGATCCTGGCGGCGGCGCAGACCAGCTCGTTCGGCTTGCCCTCGGGGTGGCTGCAGAGGTCGCCGCCGACTTCGAGCTGGACCAGCGAGTCGATCACGTACTCGCGGCCGTCGGGGCCGAGCCAGATCCGGATCGTGTTCGCTTCGGCGCCACCGGCGAGCAGCACGGTGAAGCTCTTCGCCTTCGGCATCGCGGAGGCGACCGCCGGCGCGAGGACGGCCAGGATCGCAAGTGAGATCAGGATCGGCTTCTTCATCGGTCGGTTCGTCCCCGCCGGCGAGAGGTCGGGGCGCCTATGAGGGAAACAGCGCGGGAGGCCCATCGTTGCGGCTCCGCGCGAAACTCACAGGTCGACCGAGCGGCCGATCGAGAACCCGTCCAGCTCGAGGATCCGGTCGATCGTCTCGGCCCGCACCGGCGCGTCGGTGGTCAGCGCCATCACCGCCCGGTCTCCACCGGCCTCGGCGCCGACAGCGGCGGAGATGATGTTGACCCCCTCCTCGCCGAAGACGGTCCCGACCCGGCCGATCATCCCCGGCCGGTCGGCGTAGCGGAAGACGGCGAGGTGGTCGGCGAAGGGCAGGTAGAAGCTCTCGCCCCAGACCGAGACCAGGTAGGGCTCGTTGCGCGGCCCGACAGCGGTCCCCGCGACCTCGACCGCCTGCTCGCCGGCGCCGAGCCGGACCGCGATCAGCTCGGTGAAGTCGCCGGCGGCGCTGTCGTTGGTCTCGACCAGCTCGATGCCGCGCTCCTCGGCCATCTGCGGCGCGTTGACCAGGTTGACCGGCACCTCGGTGTGCCCGGAGAGGACGCCGACGAGGACTGCGATGCCGAGCAGGCGGGTGTCATGCGAAGCGATGCGGCCGCGGAACTCGGCGCTGACCCGATCGACCGGGCCGCCGCCCAGCCCCTGCGCCAGGCGACCGAGCTTTTCGCAGAGCGGCACGAAGGGCGCCAGCGCCTCCATCGCCTCGGGGCGGACGGCGGCGATGTTGACCGCGTTGGTGACGACGCCGCCGCTCAGCGCCGCGATCACCTGTTCGGCCGTCACCACCCCGGCCCGGTCCTGCGCCTCCGCGGTCGAGGCGCCCAGGTGGGGGGTGAGGACGACATCGTCGCGGTCGAACAGCGGGTGCTCGGTGAAGGGCTCGCTGGGGAAGACGTCGAGCGCGGCGCCGGCCAGCTTGCCCGACTCGAGGCCGGCGAGCACGGCGTCGAGGTCGACCAGCTCGCCGCGGGCGCAGTTGACCAGCCGCGCCCCGTCCTTCATCGCCGCAACCGCGGCGCCGTCGATCAGGTCGATCGTCTCCGGGGTCTTCGGCACGTGCAGGGTGACGACGTCGGCGCGCGCCAGCAGATCCTCGAGCGACTCGGCCCCTTCGACCCCGAGCTCGCGGAAGCGCTCGGCGGAGACGAACTTGTCGAAGCCGACCACGTCCATCTCTAAACCCTGCGCCCGTTTCGCGACCAGCTGGCCGATGCGGCCGAAGCCGACCACGCCCAGCGTCTTGCCGTAGAGCTCGGCGCCCTTGAACTTCGGCCGCTCCCAGGCGCCGCCCGAGAGCGAGGCGTGGGCGCGCGGCACGTTGCGGCAGAGCGCCAGCATCAGGGCCAGGGTGTGCTCAGCCGCCGCCACCGAGTTCGATTCGGGCGCGTTGGCGACGATGATCCCGCGCCGGGTGGCGGCCGCGACGTCGACGTTGTCGACGCCGGTGCCGGCGCGCCCGATCACCTTCAGCCGCTCGGCCCGCTCGATCAGCTCCGGGGTCAGCTGGGTGGCGGATCGGACCAGGATCGCGTCGTAGGCGCCGATCGCCTCGGCCAGCTCCTGCTCGGACATCTCCAGGCCGAGGTCGACCTCGAAGCTCTGACGCAGCAGCTCGACCCCGGAGTCGGCGATCTTCTCGCGGACGAGGACCTTCACCGGGTCGCCTCGGGCACATTCTCGACCACCCAGTCGACGCAGGCGGTGAGCGCCTCGACGTCGGCCGGCTCGACCGCCGGGAACATGCCGACCCGCAGCTGGTTGCGGCCGAGCTTGCGGTAGGGCTCGACGTCGACGATCCCGTTGGCGCGCAGCGAGGCGGCGATCGCCGCCGCGTCGATCCTCTCGTCGAAGTCGATCGTGCCGACGACCAGCGAGCGCTTCGACTCCTCGGCAACGAACGGTGTGGCGAAATCGGCCGCCTCGGCCCAGCTGTAGAGGTGACCCGAGGAGGCGCGGGTGCGCCCGACGCACCACTCGAGCCCGCCGCTGGCGAGCATCCACTCGACCTGGTCGGCCAGCAGCAGCAGGGTTGCGACGGCAGGGGTGTTGTAGGTCTGCTCCTTGCGCGAGTTCTCGAGCGCGGTCCGCAGCGAGAGGAAGGCCGGCTGCCAGCGGTCGGCGGCGCCGTCGAGCTGCTCGATGCGGGCGATCGCGTCGGGGCTGAGCAGCGCCAGCCAGAGGCCGCCGTCGGCGCCGAGCGACTTCTGCGGGGCGAAGTAGTAGGCGTCCGCCTGCGCGGCGTCCAGGGGCAGCCCGGCGGCGCCCGAGGTGCCGTCGATCAGGACCAGCGCCTCCCCCGCCCCCTTGGGCCGGCGCACCTCCACCATCACCCCGGTCGAGGTCTCGTTGTGCGCCCAGGCGATCGCGTCGGCGTCGGGGTCGGCGGTGGGCGCGGGAGCGTCGCCCGGCTCGGCCTCGATCACGATCGGGTCGGCGAGGAAGGGGGCGCCGGCGGTCACCTTGGCGAACTTCTGCGAGAACTCGCCGTAGCTGAGGTGGAGGGCGCGCTCGCTCACCAGCCAGGCCGCGGCGGCGTCCCAGAAAGCGGTCGTGCCGCCGTTGCCGAGGGCGACCTCGTAGCCGGGCGGAAGCGAGAACAGCTCGGCGAGGCCGCCGCGGGCCCGCGCCACCAGCTCGCGCACCGGCGCCTGCCGGTGCGAGGTGCCCATCACCGCGGCCTGCTCGGCGAGACGAGCCAGCGCCTCCGGCCGCACCTTCGACGGCCCGCAGCCGAAGCGGCCGTCGGCCGGCTTCAACTCGGCGGGGATCAGGATCGAGGTCTCGGTCGGCATCGGGCGGGACAGGTTATATTCGCGGGGTGTCGGAGACCGAGCAGCCGGGTGTGGCCAAGGGCAACGGGTACGCCGTCGCCAACCTCTCCGACCTCGGCGAGGGCCCCGGGTTCCGCAAGATCCGCACGCCGCTCGGCGTCACCGCCTTCGGCGTCAACGGCATCGTCCTCCCCCCTTCCTACGAGACCGGCAGCCACCTGCACGAGGAGCAGGAGGAGCTCTACTTCCTGCACAGCGGCGAGATCGAGATCGAGTTCGGCGACGGCTCCTCCCACAAGCTCGAACCCGGCGGCCTCGCCTGGGTCGACGCCCCCACTGTCCGCAAAGTCCGCAACACCAGCGACACCGAGGAGGCCGTCTACGTGGTCGTCGGCGGCAAGGACGGCTACGTCGGCCGCGACGGCCGTCAGCCCGAGGGCGAGACCAAGCGCTAAGGATGGTGCCGGGAGGCGGTGTGCCTCTCCGGGAATGTCGCGGAGCGGCGATATGCAATCTGAGGTTGGGCGCGGCGCAGCCGCGCAGCGTCTTCGTCGCTAAGCGCGAAGCGCGTGCGACATCAATTCCCGGAGAGGCACACCGCCTCCCGGCCTGAGCAGTTTCAGAACTTCGTTTCGATCCAGGGCATCGTCTTGCGCAACTCGCCGCCGACCTCCTCCACCTCGTGGGCGGCGCCCTCCTCTCGCATCCGCGAGAGGTTCTCGCCGCCGGCGCGGTTCTCGGCGATCCACTCCTTGGCGAACTCGCCCGACTGGATCTCGCCGAGGATCTGCTTCATCGCCGCCCGTGACTGCTCGCCGATCACACGCTTGCCGCGGGTCATGTCGCCGTACTCGGCGGTGTTGGAGATCGAGTAGCGCATCCCCTGGATCCCCTTCTCGTACATCAGGTCGGCGATCAGCTTCAGCTCGTGCAGGCACTCGAAGTAGGCGAGGCGCGGGTCGTAGCCGGCCTCGACCAGGGTCTCGAAGCCGGCCCGGACCAGCTCCGAGGCGCCGCCGCAGAGGACCGCCTGCTCGCCGAAGAGATCGGTCTCGCACTCGTCTTTGAAGCTGGTCTCGATGATCGCCGCGCGGCCGCCGCCGATCCCGGCGGCATAGGCGAGGACGAGGTCGTGGGCGTTGCCGGTGGCGTCCTGGTGGACCGCCATCAGGCAGGGCACGCCGCGGCCTTCCTCGTACTGGCGGCGGACCAGGTGGCCGGGTCCCTTCGGCGCGACCATGCCGACGTCGACGCCGGGCGGCGGCGCGATCTGCTCGAAGTGGATCGAGAAGCCGTGGGCGAAGAGCAGCAGGTTGCCGGGGGCGATCCCGTCGGCGATCTCGGCCTCCCAGACCTCCGCCTGGCGCTCGTCGGGCAGCAGAACCATGACGATGTCGCCGCGGCTGGCCGCTTCGGCGATGTCGAGCACCTCGAGGCCGGCCGCTTCGGCCTTGGCGCGGCTGGCGGAATCGGGGCGCAGGCCGACGAGGACGTCGACGCCGGAGTCCTTGAGGTTGAGCGCGTGGGCGTGGCCCTGCGAGCCGTAGCCGAGGATCGCGACGGTCCTGCCCTCGAGCTTCGAGAGGTCGGCGTCCTTGTCGTAGAAAATGTCGTCGGTCTTCATGGGCGGTGAGGCTAGCGGAGGGCGCGCCGCAGCAGCTTGCCCGAAGGGGTGCGCGGCAGCGCCGCCGCCAGCTCGACCCGCTTCGGCACCTTGAAGCCGGCCAGCGCCTCGGCGCAGTGGCGACGCAGCTCGTCCGGAGTCGCCTCGGAGCCGTCCTCGAGCACGACCACGGCGGTCACCGCCTGCTGCCACTCGGGGTCCTCGCGGCCGACCACGGCGGCGTCGGCGACGGCCGGGTGGCGCAGCAGCACGCTCTCGACTTCGGCCGGGACGACGTTCTCGCCGCCGCTGACGATCATGTCGTCGATCCGGTCCTCGACGTAGAGGAAGCCCTGCTCGTCGATCCGGCCGAGGTCGCCGGTGTGCAGCCAGCCGTCGGAGTCGACCCGGCTCGGCGCCACGGTCGGCCCCTGGACGAGGATCTCGCCCTCGCGGATCCGCAGGTGGGTGGTGAGCAGCGGCCGGCCGGCCGAGCCGAGCTTGCGCCTCGCGTCGGCCGGGGCCAGCGTCGTCACCTGCGAGCAGGCCTCGGTCAGGCCGTAGGTCTGGATCACGGTGGCGCCGCGCCCGGCCGCCTCCTCCAGCGGCTCCTCCGGCACCGGGCCGCCGCCGACCAGGATCGCCCGCGGGCCGGAGAGGTCGGCGCCGGCCTCGAGCAGCCGGGTCAGCATCGTCGTCACCAGCGATACGAGGGTGATCCCGTCCGCTTCCAGGGCGGCGCCGGCACGGTCGACGTCGAAGCCGTCGTGCAGCACCGCGGTGGTGCCGTAGATCACCGAGCGCATCGCGATGCTGAGCCCGGAGATGTGGCTGAGCGGCAGGCAGCAGAGCCAGCGGTCGCTCGGCTCGACCCCGATCGTGAAGCCGGAGCCGACCGCGCTCCAGAGGAAGTTGCCGTAGGTCAGCTCGACCGGCTCGGGCGCGCCGGTGCTGCCGCTGGTCAGGACCCGGCAGCAGGGAGCGTTCATGTCGTGCTCGCCGAGCAGCGGCAGGTCGGCCTCGGTCTGGGTCAGCTCGCCCGGGTCGCTGAGCTCGACGGTCGGCTCCTCGGCGGCGATCACGGCGGCCCGCTCGGCCGCGGTCAGCTTCGGGCTGAGCGGCAGCAGCACCGCGCCGACCTTCATCAGCGCGTGGACCAGGACGACCTGCTCGCGCCGCGGCTGCATCGTCAGCGCCGCGCCCGCGCCGCGGCGGACGCCCTGCGCCGCGAGGCGCCGCGCGCCCCCGGTGGCCTCGGCCTCGAGCTCGGCGTAGGTGACCTCGGCCCCGTCGGCGATCAGGGCGACGCGGTCGGGACAGCTTTGGGATCTCTGGGCGAGCCAGTCGTCGAGCTTCATCGCGGCAGGGATATCGTGCCCATCATGCCCCAACGCCACAAGGAAGCCCCGCCCGAAGCGGACCTCTACGCGCCGATCGAGTGGGAGGCGGCGGGCGAGTACGGCGACATCCGCTACGAGAAGGCGGATGGGATCGCCAAGATCGCGATCGACCGCCCCGAGGTCCGCAACGCCTTCCGCCCGCAGACGCTGGCCGAGCTGCGCGACGCCTTCGGGCGGGCGCGCGACGACCTCGAGGTCGGGGCGATCGTCTTCACCGGCGCCGGCGAGGACGCCTTCTGCTCCGGCGGCGACCAGCGGATCCGCGGCGACGACGGCTACATCGGCGACGACGATGTCGCCCAGCAGGGGGTCGGCCGGCTCGACGTCGGCGACCTGCATGTGCAGATCCGCCGCCTGCCGAAGCCGGTGGTCGCGATGGTCGCCGGCTACGCGGTCGGCGGCGGCCACATCCTGCACCTGGTCTGCGACATGACGATCGCCGCCGACAACGCCCGCTTCGGCCAGACCGGGCCGCGGGTCGGCAGCTTCGACGGTGGCTTCGGCGCCAGCCTGCTGGCCCGCAACATCGGGATCAAGAAGGCGAAGGAGTTCTGGTTCCTCTGCCGGCTCTACGGCGCCGAGGAGGCGCTGGAGATGGGGTTGGTCAACGCTGTCGTGCCGCTCGCCGACCTGGAGCGCGAGACGGTCGCCTGGTGCCGCGAGATGCTCCACCTCTCCCCCCTCTCGCTGCGCCTGCTCAAGTCGAGCTTCAACGCCGAAGAGGACGGCCTGACCGGGTTGCAGCAGCTCTCCCACGACGCGACGCTGCTCTTCTACATGTCCGAGGAGGGCCAGGAGGGACGCAACGCCTACCAGCAGGGCCGTAAGCCGGACTTCTCCAAGTACCCGAGGCGGCCGTGAGGATCTGGCTGATGGCAGCGCGGGTGCGGACGCTGCCGGCGGCGATCGCGCCGGTCCTCGTCGGCACCGCCGCCGCGGTCGAATGGTTCGGCGAGCTGCCGCGGGTCGGGGCCTTCCTCGCCGCCCTGGCCGGCTCGATCCTGATCCAGATCGGGACCAACCTCGCCAACGACTACTCCGACGCCAAGCGCGGCGCCGACTCCGCCGACCGGCTGGGACCGGTGCGGGTGACCTCGGCCGGCCTGGTCGCGCCGCGGCGGGTGCTGGTCGCGACCTGGATCGCCTTCGGCGCCGCGGTCGCCTGCGGCATCTACCTGACCGCCGTCGCGGGGATCGTGATCCTGCTGATCGGCGCCGTCTCGATCGCCGCCGGCATCCTCTACACCGGTGGGCCGCGGCCCTACGGCTATGCCGGCTTCGGCGAGGCCTTCGTCTTCCTCTTCTTCGGCCTGGTCGCGGTCAACGGCTCCTACTACGTCCAGGTCGAGCAGCTCGACGCGCTGCCGCTCGGCCTCTCGATCTCGGTCGGCTTCCTCGCCACCGCGATCCTCGTCGTCAACAACGTGCGCGACGTCGAGACCGACCGGCGGGCGGGCAAGATGACGCTGGCGGTGCGGATGGGACGGCGCAACGCGGTCGTCCTCTACCGGCTGCTCGTGCTCGGCGCCTTCGCCGTGCTGCCGGTCGCCCTGGTCGGCGCCGAGGCGAGCCTGCTGCCGCTGATCGGCCTGCTGGCGCTGCCGCTGGCGATCATGCCGCTGCGCACGATGAGCAATCGCCACGACGGGCCGGCGCTGAACGCGGCGCTGGCCCAGACCGGCGCCCTGCTCGGGGCCTTCAGCCTGCTGGTGTCGGTCGGGCTTCTGCTCGCGGCGTAGGGTCTATCCCGGCAGGGGTTCCACTTAACTTTTTCCGAAGACGGTTGGTGGCTGTCCGCGAGCCTCGCTGCGGAAAAAGTACAAGACGTTCCACCCCTACCGGGATAGACCCTAAGGACCTATCTCGATAGGGGCGTGCCCCTGGGACGGTTCAGGACCAAGCGGG
>JBBDTK010000114.1:0-3798 GCA_040904405.1 Solirubrobacterales bacterium
GACCGCGCCAACTGCTGCGGCGCCGGCGTGATCGCCGAGCACAACCAGGAGCTGGCCGACACGCTCAACGCGCGCACCTTCGCGCTCGCCCAGCAGACCGGGCTGGCGATGATGAACATCTGCTCGACCTGCCAGGGCGCGCAATCGGAGTGTCAGCAAAGGCTCGATGCCGACTCGGCCTACCGGGCCCACATCAACGAGGTGCTGAGCGGCCAGGGCCTCTCCTACGAGAAGGGCAAGGACGGCTTCACCAACAAGAACTTCCTCTGGCTGCTGGTCGAGGACTACGGTCTCGAGAAGCTCGCCGAGCAGGTCGTGCGGCCGCTCTCGGGGCTGCGGGTCGGCCCCTTCTACGGCTGCTACGTGGTGCGGCCGAAGGAGCGGCTCGGCTACGACGAGTTCCCCGAACGCGATCTCTACCTGGAGCAGACGATCGAGGCGCTCGGCGGCGAGGTGGTCGAGTACGACGGCGCCCGCAAGTGCTGCGGCTTCCCGGTGATCACGATGAACCGCGAGACCTCGCTGCGCCAGGCCGGCACCCACGTCGGCGACGCGCTCGACGCCGGCGCCGACTGCCTGGTCACCCCCTGCCCGCTCTGCCACCTCAACCTCGACATGCAGCAGCCCGAGGCGGCCAAGATCGTCAACCGCGATCTCGGACTCGCCGTCCTCCACCTGCCCCAGCTGGTCGGCCTGGCGCTCGGGGCAGAGCCCAAGCAGCTCGGGATGGGCAAGCACATCGCGCCGACCCGTTGGGTCGAGGAGCGGCTGACCGCAGCGGCAACCGCCTAGCCGGTCCGCTTGCCGGTCGAGCTCCCCGCACTCCCGCTGGCCGCCTCGGCCGACGCCGCCGGGGTCCTCACCGACCTCTTCGTCGTCCTGCTCGCCGCCAAGCTCGGCGACGAGCTCTTCAAGCGCCTCGGCCAGCCCGCCCTGGTCGGCGAGATCCTCGCCGGCGTCATCGTCGGCCCCTCGGTCCTCGGCCTGGTCGAGGTCGGCGAGGTGCTGGAGGTCTTCGCCGAGCTGGGGGTGATCTTCCTGCTCTTCTGGGTCGGCCTCGAGACCCGCGCCTCGGAGATGCTCGCGGTCGGCCGCACCGCCCTCTCGGTCGGGGTGGCGGGGGTGGCGCTGCCGTTCGCCGGCGGGATCGCGCTGGGCCTGGCGCTGGGCGAGAGCACCGCGACCTCGATCTTCATCGGCGCGGCGCTGGCGGCGACCAGCGTCGGCATCACCTCGGCCGTGCTGCTGGACCTCGGGATGATCCGCACGCGGGCGGCGCGGACCGTGCTGGGCGCCGCGATCATCGACGACATCCTCGCCCTGATCCTGGTCGCGGTGGCGACCGGGATCGCCGCCGAGGGCGGCCTCGACCTGACCGAGCTGCTGGTCGTGATCGCCCTCGCGGTTGCCTTCGTCGCCTTCTTCGCGCTCGGCGGCACGCAGCTGATGGCGCGCCGGCCGCAGATCCTCAAGCAGCCCCGCTTCTCGCAATCGCCCCTCCTGCCGGCGGTGATCCTCTGCCTCGGGGTCGCCGCCTTCGCGGCGCAGATCGGCCTCGCCGCGATCATCGGCGCCTTCCTCGCCGGCCTGATGGTCGCCGAGACCAAGGAGCAGCACCCGATCGAGGACGAGATCGCGCCCCTGTACGCCTTCTTCCCGCCCTTCTTCTTCGCCTTCATCGGAATCGAGCTGGACCTCGGCGCGCTGCTCGACGGCGAGACCCTGGCGCTGCTCGCCGTGGTCACCGGGGTCGCCGCGGCGACCAAGCTGGCCGGCGCCTGGATCGGCGCCCGCGGGATGGAGCGCCGCGAGGCCTGGATCGTCGCGGTGGGGATGATCCCGCGCGGCGAGGTCGGGGTCATCGTCGCCAGCATCGGCGCCGCCAGCGGCGTGATCGACGCCCAGCTCTTCGCCGTGATCGTGGCGATGTCGATCGCAACCGCCCTGGCGGTCCCGGCGGTGCTGCGGCGACTAGGCTCCGGCTAGCCGATGGCCATCGCCGTAGCCACCTTCCTGGTCGTCCTCGGGGTCGTCGCCAGCGAGAGACTGCACCGCACCAAGGCGGCGCTGCTCGGAGCGGCGATCGTCGTGCTCCTGGTCGGCGACTTCTCCCAGGAGCAGGCGATCGAGTCGATCGACTTCAACACGATCGGGCTGCTGGCCGGGATGATGATCCTCGTCTACCTGACGCAGCAGACCGGGATCTACGACTACGTCGCGATCCGCGCCGGCCAGATCTCCGGCGGCCGCTCGTTCGCGGTGACGATGAGCCTGGCCGCGACCACGGCGCTGCTCTCCGCCTTCCTCGACAACCTGACGACGATTTTGCTGATCACCCCGATCACCTTCCTGCTCGCCGACGCGCTCGACATCGATCCGATCCCGCTGCTGATCATCGAGGTGATGGCCTCGAACATCGGCGGCACCGCGACCCTGATCGGCGACCCGCCGAACATCATCATCGCCGGCGCCACCGGGCTCAGCTTCAACGCCTTCATCGTCAACCTGGCGCCGATCGTCGTCGTCACGTTCGCGGTCGTCATACCGCTGCTCTACCTCTTCTTCCGCCGCCGCCTCCACGTCGAGGAGGGCAACCGGCGGGCGGTGATGGAGCTGAACGCGCTGGCCTCGATCCGCGACTCGGCGGAGCTGCGGCGCACCGGGCCGGTCCTGATCGCGACCGTGCTCGCCTTCTTCGCCCACCAGACGCTGCACATCGAGCCGGCGACTGTGGCGCTGACCGGGGCCTCGGTGGGGCTGCTGGTGACCAGGATCGATCTCAACGAGACGCTCTCGCACATCGAGTGGCCGACGCTGTTCTTCTTCGTCGCCCTCTTCGTGATGGTCGGGGCGCTGGAGGAGACCGGCGCGATCGGCCACGTCGCCGACGCGGTCAAGGACGTCACCGGCGGCGATCGCAGCGCCGAGCTGCTCGGGATCGTCTGGATCGCGGCGATCGGCTCGGGGATCGTCGACAACATCCCCTTCACCACGGCGATGATCCCGGTGGTCGGGGAGCTGCAGGAATCGGCCGGGGCGGGCGGGGACGACGCCTACTGGTGGGCGCTGGCGCTGGGCGCCTGCTTCGGCGGCAACGCGACGCTGATCGCCGCCGCCGCCAACGTCGCCGCCGCCGGCCTCGCCGAACGGGCGGGAACGCCGATCGGGTTCATGACCTTCCTCCGCGTCGGCCTGCCGGTCACGTTCGTCTCGATCGTGCTGGCTTCCGGCTACATCGCAATCCGCTACATCGCCCTATGAGATGTTTTGAGGAGGAGAGATGTCCGACTCCATAGTCAAGAAGGCGCTGCGTGAGATAGAGCCGCTCGACGCCGACGAGCTGATCGGCCCGGCGGCCCGGCGGGTGATCGATCTGGGCCTGCCCGGCCTGCCGGCGGTGGAGCAGGACGGCAAGTTCGCCGGCATCTTCGGCGAGCGCGAGTTCATGTCGGCGCTCTTCCCCGGCTACGTCGGCGAGCTGGCCTCGGCGGCGATGGTCTCGCGCTCGGTCGACGAGACGATCGAGCGTCGCAGCAACTGCGCCGAACAGCCGATCCGCCGCTGGCTGACCACCGACCACGTGTTGGTCGAGGACGACTACTCGGACACCCAGCTGGCCGAGCTCTTCCTCCACCACCGCGTCCTGATCGTCCCGATCGCGACCAGCGGCAGGGTCCACGCCGTGGTCACCCGCCACGCCTTCTTCCGGGAGCTGGTCAACCGCTTCGGCGTCCTCGCCGAGGATCTAGATGGTTGATTCCACGACCCCGCACGCCCGGATGACGCGCGTGGCACTGC
>JBBDTK010000115.1:0-3681 GCA_040904405.1 Solirubrobacterales bacterium
ATCGCCGACTCGCTGCTCGAGACCGGGGCGCTCTCCGCGACCGCCTTCGTGCAAGCCGTGCCGGCGGCGCAGCGACCGCGCTTCGAGCGCGCCCGCGGCTACCCGATCATCGAGCGGACGCCGCTCGGGGACTTCCGCGAGGCCGGTCAGAGGGGCGCCTACTTCCCGCTCGTCTTCGCCGCCACCGCAGCCGAGCTCGGGGTCGGCGTGCCGGAGGGCATCGACGTCGGCTCCGACGGGCGGCGTGCGGCGCACCTGCTGCGCGCCCGCGACAGCGGCGAGGCGGCGGCGACGCCGGTGATCCGGCTGGCGATCGGCGACACCGGGATCACCGTCTTCCACCCCGTCTACGAGGACGGCGCGGCGACCGCGACCGTGGCCCAGCGGCGGGCGGCGCTGCTCGGCTTCGCGGCCGGCGGGTTCAGCGTCGCCGACCTGACCGCGGCGGCGCAGTCGACGCTCGCGAGCGGAGTCGACGTGCAGCTGGTCGAGCGCGGCCGGACCGTGAGCGGGCCATCGCTGCCGCGCGAGGAGTCGGCGGCGGTCCCGGTGCGGATCGCCGACCGCAGCTGGCTGCTCGTCGTCCGCGACCCGAGCCGGCCGGGGGTCAGCCTGCCGGTCCTGATCGCCTTCGTCGGGATCTCGCTGGCGGCGGTGCTGGGGGCGCTGGTGCTGGTCTGGAGCCGCAGCGAGCGGATGCAGGAACTGCAGCGGCAGGCGAGTCAGGACCCGCTGACCGGGTTGAAGAACCGGCGCCGCTTCGCCGAGGACCTCGGCGCCGAGCTGGCCCGCAGCCGCCGCGACAGCTCCTCGGGCGCCGTGCTGATGCTCGACCTCGACAACTTCAAGCAGGTGAACGACACCCTCGGCCACCCGATCGGCGACCGCGTGATCGCCGACATCGCCACCGTCCTGCACGGCCGGATGCGCGAGACCGACGTGGTGGCGAGGCTGGGCGGCGACGAGTTCGGGATCGTGCTGCCGCGCTGCGAGGAGGCCGAGGCGCGCGCGGTCGCCGCCGAGATCGCCACCGCGATCCGCGAGCACGCCCCCAGCGAGGAGGGGGTGCCGGCGATCACCGCCAGCATCGGCATCGCCCTCTTCGGCGCCGACCCGGAGTCCAGCCTCGAGTCGCTGCTGATCGACGCCGACGCGGCGATGTACGAGGCCAAGCGCGGCGGGCGGGACTCGGTGCGGCTGGCCGCCGGCAGGGCGCCGGCGTAGGCGCGGGCCCAGCCGTCCGGGGCGGCTCCTAGCCTTGCGCCCGGATGACCTCGCTGATCGAGTTCGAGGAGGCGCTGGCGCTCGGCGAGCTGAGCGACCGGGAGGAGATCGGCACGCTGGTCGAGCGGGCCTGGAAGGTGCGCGAGGAGAACTTCGGCGACTCGACCGACATGTGCTCGCTGGTCAACGCCAAGTCGGGCGGCTGCGCCGAGGACTGCGGCTTCTGCGCCCAGTCGCGCTACGCCGAGGCCGACACGCCGATGCACGCGATGATGGAGCCCGAGCAGATCCTCGAGCACGCCCGCGCCGCCGAGGCCGCCGGCGCCCACCGCTTCTGCATGGTCACCCAGGGCCAGGGCCTCTCCAAACGCGACTTCGCCAAGATCGTCGAGGGGGCCGAGCTGGTCGCCGAGCACACCAACCTGAAGCGCTGCGCCTCGATCGGCCACATGTCGGGGGACCGCGCCAGGCGCCTGCGCGAGGCCGGCATCCAGCGCGTCCACCACAACGTCGAGTCCTCGCGCTCCTACTACCCCGAGGTCTCGAGCACGGTCCGCTACGAGGGCCGGCTGCGGACGATCGACGCGGTCAAGGAGGCCGGCCTGGAGACCTGCGTCGGTGGCATCCTCAACCTCGGCGAGTCTCCGCGGCAGCGGGTCGAGATGGCCTTCGAGCTGGCCGAGCTGGAGCCGACCTCGGTGCCGATCAACCTGCTCAACCCGCGCGACGGGACCAAGTTCGGCGACCGCCCGCTGATGGACCCCTGGGAGGTCGTCAAGTGGGTCGCGATCTTCCGCCTGATCATCCCCGGGGCGCTCTTCCGCCTCTGCGGCGGCCGGGTCGAGAACCTCGGCGAGCTGCAGCCGCTGGCGGTCAAGGCGGGCCTCAACGGGGTGATGATGGGCAACTTCCTGACCACCCTCGGGGCCGAGCCCGAGGACGACCGGGCGATGTTCGAGGAGCTCGGCCTGAACGTGGCGCGGCAGCCGGACAACGGCGCCAACCCGCGGCCCGACAACCGCAGCGGCTGGCTCGACGGCGAGTCCCCGGCGACGCCGATCGAGGAGCTGATCGACAGCCAGGAGGAAGCCAACTTCTGGGACCCCTCGACGCAGCTGCGGGTGATCAAGAAGACGAAGAAGCCGCCGCCGTACCCGGCCGGCCAGACCGCGGCATGACCGAGGTCGCAGAGCGGCTGGAGGAGCTTCGCGAGAGCGGGCTCCACCGCCGGCTGCGGCTGGTCGAAGGCGCGCAGGGGCCACGGGTGCGGCTCGACGGGCGGGCGGTGCTGCTGCTCTGCTCCAACGACTACCTCGGCCTCGCCGATCGCGCCGAGGTGCGCGACGCGGCGGCCCAGGCGGCGCTGCGCTGGGGCGCCGGCGCCGGCGCCTCGCGGCTGATCTCGGGCAACATGGAGCCGCACCGGCGGCTGGAGGAGCGCCTCGCCGCCTTCAAGGGCTACGACTCGGCGCTGCTGTTCGGATCCGGCTACCTCGCCAACGTCGGCGCGATCTCGGCCCTGGCCGGACGCGGCGAGGTCGTCTTCTCCGACGAACTCAACCACGCCAGCATCGTCGACGGCTGCCGCCTGGCCGGCGCTGAGACCTTCGTCTACCGCCACGGCGACGTCGAGCACCTCGCCTGGGGCCTGAAGCAGGGCTCGGGCCGGGCGGCGCTGATCGTCACCGACGGCGTCTTCTCGATGGACGGCGACGTCGCGCCGCTGGCCGAGCTGGCGTCGCTGGCGCGCCGCCACGGCTGCCGGCTGATGGTCGACGAGGCGCACGCGACCGGCGCCCTCGGGCCCGGCGGGCGCGGCTCGGTCGCCGCCGCCGGCCTCAGCGGCGAGGTCGACCTCGTGGTCGGCACGCTCGGCAAGGCGCTCGGCTCCTACGGCGCCTACGTCTGCGCCGCGGCCGAGCTGCGCGAGTACCTGCTCAACACGGCGCGCTCCTTCGTCTTCTCCACCGCGCTTCCGCCGCCGGTCCTCGCCGCGGCGCTCGCCGCGGTCGAGCTGCTCGAGGCCGAGCCGCAGATGGTGCGACGGTTGAACGCCAACGCCGCCGTGCTGCGCGAGGGCCTCGAGGCGGAGGGGCTGGCGCCGGGAGGCGCGAGGAGCCAGATCGTCCCGCTCGAGGTCGGCGACGCGGGGGTCACGATGGCGCTCTGCGAGCGGCTGCTCGAGCGCGGCGTCTTCGCCCAGGGGATCCGTCCTCCGACGGTGCCGCCGGGCACCTCGCGGCTGCGCTTCAGCGTGATGGCGACGCACGAGCCTGCCGAGCTGCGGGGGGCGGCGCGTATGGTCGGCGAGGCAGCGCGTGAGCTGGAGATCGCAAGTCGAACACCGCTGGCCGCGTGACAAGCCCCTGCGCAGGTCCCATCTCGGCAGGGGTTCCACTTAATGCTCCCGGCCGTAAATACCGTCGCGTTTGGCGGCGTCCGGACGCGCCTGGCGGC
>JBBDTK010000116.1:0-3665 GCA_040904405.1 Solirubrobacterales bacterium
GGCGGTGAGGACCGCGGTGCGCACCGGCGCCTCGCACATCGGCAGCACCCGGGCGGCGACGCCGAGCCCGCGCGCGATCTGCGCCTGGGCGTCGGTCTGGCGGCCGCCGTCGGCGAGGAACTGGCGGCGGTAGAGGCAGGCGGCGAGGTCGCGGTCGGAGAGGCTGAACCAGTCCGGCGCGCCGAGCCGTGCGAGGCGCTCGAAGACCGTGAAGCTGTCGTCGCGGATCCCCCAGCCGCGCTCGGCGTCGATTTCGCCGCTGAGCCAGTAGACGATCAGGTCGGGGTCGGGGGAGACGTGGACGCCGAGCAGCTCGACGTCGTCGGCGGTGTTGGCGATCACCGCCAGGTCGGCGCCGATCTCCTCCTGCAGGCCGGCGCCGAGTTTGGCGCCGCCGGTGCCGCCGGCCAGTAGGGCGATCCTCATCTGCCGCCGCCCCGCTTCCAGACTGCATCGACATCTCGATCCCCGCGGTGGAGAGGTCGATGCAGTTCGGATTTCGTCATTGCCAGTGGTCGGCGTCCGGCAGCCCGGTGAGGCGGATCCCGGCGTGGGTCTTGTAGCGGGCGTTGACCGAGATCAGCATCGGGGTCAGCTGCTCGACGATCCGCGCCATCTCCAGCGGGCCGGCGTTGACCGCGCGCAGGCCGGCGATCAGCTCGATCAGGCGGGCGGCGCGGGCCTTGTCGGCCTTGCGATCGCCGCAGATCAGCACGTCCTCGTCGAGCTCTGCCTCCGGGTCGGCGAGCGAGGGGGCGCCGACCGTGTGCAGGGCGGCGACGACGGTGACGCCCTCGGGGACCATCTCCTGCGCCTGCTGCGCGGCCGAGCCCTGCCAGACGCCGAGCGAGCGGGTCGCTTTGCCGCTCACCGCGGCGGCCAGCGGCACCGTGCAGTCGACCAGGATCTGGCCCGGGCGCAGCGCCTCGCGCAGGTTGTTGAGGTTCTCCGACTGGGCGCGGAAGGGGACGGTGAGGAAGACGACCTCGGCGCGCCGGGCTGCCTCCTCGTTGAGCAGCCCCTCGACCTGGGCGCCGGGCACGGCCTCGCGCAGCTTCGCCGCCGCCGCCTCGGCCCGCTCGGCCGCGCGCGAGCCGATCGCGATTGGCGCCCTCGCCCGCGCCCAGCGCAGGGCGAGGCCGGCGCCGAGGGCGCCGGTGCCGCCGACGATCGGAATCGGTTCGAGGTCCGCCACGGCGGGTCAGTCTATGCTCCGCGCCTATGAGGCTGGAGGGACGGAAGGCGCTGGTCACCGGCGGCGCCAAGGGGATCGGCGCGGCGACCGCGGCGCGGCTCGCCGCCGAGGGCGCCGAGGTCTGGGTCGGCGATGTCGACCTGGCCGGGGCGGAGCGGGTCGCGGGCGAGGTCAGCGGCCACCCGCTCGAGCTCGACGTCACCGAGCTCGAGTCGGCGCGGGCCGCTGTCGACGCCGTCGGCACGCTCGACATTCTGGTCAACAACGCCGGCACCGACGAGTTCGGCTTCTTCACCTACACGACGCCGGAGCAGTGGCGGCGCGTCCTCGACGTCAACCTCGGCGGCGTCCTCAACTGCACCCACGCGGCGCTGCCGGCGATGCAGCAGGCCGGCTACGGCCGCATCGTCAGCATCTCCTCCGAGGCGGGCCGGGTCGGCTCCAAGGGCTCCGCCGTCTACTCCGCCGCCAAGGGCGGGATCGTCGCCTTCACGAAGGCGATCGCCCGCGAGAACGCGCGCTACGGGATCACCGCCAACTCGATCGCCCCCGGCCCGATCGAGACGCCGCTGCTGATGGGCGCCAAGGAGTTCGGCGAGATCGGCGAGAAGGTGATCGAGACGATGGTGGACTCGACCCAGATGAAGCGCCTCGGCCAGCCCGAGGAGGTCGCCGCGGCGGTCGCCTTCCTCGCCTCCGACGACGCCACCTACATCACGGGCGAGACCCTGGGCGTCAGCGGCGGCCTCGGCATGGTCTGAGCTTGAAGGCCCATCCCGGTAGGGGTTCCACTTAACTTTTTTTGAAGATGGTTGGCAGTCGTCCGAGGATGTCGCCGCAAAAAAAGTACAAGACGTTCCACCCCTACCGGGATGGGCCCTAAGCTTCCTCTCGTGAAGAGCCTTCCCAGGACGGTGCGGATCCGCGAGGTCGGGCCTCGCGACGGGTTTCAGAACGAGCCGGAGACGATCCCGACCGCGGAGAAGGTGCGGCTGATCGACCTGCTCTCGGCCAGCGGCCTGCGGCGGATCGAGGTCACCTCCTTCGTGCGGCCGGATGTGGTCCCGCAGCTCGCCGACGCCGAGCAGGTGCTGGGCGCGGTGCAGCGGCGGGACGGCGTCTCCTTCTCGGTGCTGATCCCCAACGAGCGCGGCCTGGAGCGGGCGCTGGCGCTGCGCGAGCGCTTCGACGAGATCAATGTGTTCGTCTCCGCCTCGGAGACCCACAACCGCCGCAACGTCAACAGCTCGATCGAGGATTCGCTGGCCGGGTTGGAACGGACGCTGGCCGCGGCGCGCGAGGCGGGCCTGCGCTGCGAGGGTGTGATCTCGACCTCCTTCGGCTGCCCCTACGAGGGCGAGGTCCCGCCCGAGCGGGTCTTCGCGATCGCCGAGCGGCTCGCCGCGGCGGGCTGCGCCGAGGTCGGCTTCGGCGACACCACCGGGATGGCCAACCCGCGCCAGGTCGGCGCCTTCTTCGCCGCCGCGCGGGAGCGGCTGGGCGGGGTGGAGCCGACCGCCCACTTCCACAACACCCGCGGCCAGGGCCTGGCCAACGCCCTGGCGGCGCTGGAGCAGGGGGTCGACTCGTTCGAGTCGAGCTTCGGCGAGCTCGGCGGCTGCCCGGTGCCGCCGGGGGCGACGGGCAACGTCGCCAGCGAGGACCTGGTCTCGATGCTGCACGAGATGGGGATCGAAACCGGGGTCGATCTCGACCGCTTGATCGGCTGCGCTCGTCGCGCACAGGAGCTGCTGGGCCGTCCTCTTGGCGCCCACGTTCTGACCGCGGGGCCGGTGGACTGGCACCCGGCTCGCCTGTGACCCCGGCTGGAGCGCGTTCTGCCTGTTACCAGGTTCCAGTGATGGAGCAGCCGCCGTTGCCGCCAGTGGCTACCACGCACGTCCGCGTGGTCGCACCGGTGGCATCGCGAACCAGACGGAACTGTACGCCGGCCGTCGGTGCGGTGAACATAGGCGGGGCGGCGTTAGTGACCGCCGGGTTGGGCGCAAAGCCGTCGCGGTCCGATGCGACAGCGATGCCGTACCCCGTGGCGGTGCTGCCGACCGCTAGGCGGACGCCCGCGTCGGTCAGCGTGGGCTCGATCGCGACCAGGTCGGCCAGACCGCAGTTCGCAGCTGCGTAGCTACCGTTGTTGTCGGTCGCACAGGTCTCCATCGCCTCGGCCGCCGTGACAGCCACGCTCTTGGCCTGAGCGTCGATTGCGATGGTGTTGCGCAGGTAGGACCACCCGCCCGCGGCACAGCCGGCCCGCGGGGCCCCGCCGGCCACGCTGCACGTGCGCATCGACGTTCCGTCGGACGATCTGTTGAGGCTGAAGACCGCGGCGCCATCGTCCCTGTCCGAGGCGACGTTGACCGTGTAGGTGGTGGCTGCGCTCACAATCGCCAGACGGTTGCCGAGATCCGCAAGCGTCGGCTCGATTGCCACGAGCGCCGCAATGGTCGTACCC
>JBBDTK010000117.1:0-17193 GCA_040904405.1 Solirubrobacterales bacterium
GTCTGGGCGGGCGGTTAGGAGGGGGTCGTCGGCGAGGACGGTGCCGATGCCGACCGCGGTCGCGGCCGATTCGGCGCGCCAGCGGTGGACCAGCTCGCGGCTGCGCTCGCCGCTGATCCAGGGCGAGTCCCCGGGCGGTGTCGCGGTCTCGCCGTCGAGCGACATCGCCAGCTTCAGGGTGACCAGCGGCAGGCCGGTGCGGGCGTGCTTGCGGAAGGGCTGGTTGAGCAGCCGCGCCGCGGTCGCCTCCTCGCCGGCGGCGAGCTCGACCTCGACCCCACCGTCGCGGAGAATCCCCGGCCCGCGGCCCGAGGCCTTCTCGCTCGGGTCGTCCGACCCGATCACGACCCGCTCGACCCCAGCCTCCAGAATCGCCTCGACGCAAGGCGGCTGCCGCCCCGCGTGCGCGCAGGGCTCCAGCGTCACGTACATGGTCGCGCCAGCCGGATCCTCGCCCCGCTCCGCGCAATCGGCCAGAGCCGCCCGCTCCGCGTGCAACCCCCCCAGCTCAGCATGGAACCCCTCCCCGATGACCTGCCCCTCGCGTACGATCACCGCGCCGACCAGCGGGTTCGGGCTTACCCGACCCCGACCGTTTTCGGCCAGCTCAATAGCTCGCCCGAGATGCGCTCTATCGGAGCTTGTCAGGACCGAGCTCATGAGTTGATTGACGAGTCAATCAATAAGTCTAGGACACGGGTCGATATGGCAAAGCAGATCAAGGACGCAGGGAGCGTGGCGTGCTCTGCACGCGAGCGACCGAGGACGCCGATATGCGACGCCATATCGGCCCCTCCCAAATACGCTAAAGGTCGATGAAACTGATCATCCAGATCCCCTGCCTGAACGAGGAAGCGACGCTGCCGGCGACGATCGCCGCGCTGCCGCGCCAAATCGACGGCATCGACGAGGTCGAGCTGCTCGTGATCGACGACGGCTCCAGCGATCGCACGGTCGAGGTCGCCCGCGAGCACGGGGTCGAGCACATCGTCCGGCTGACCAACAACCGCGGCCTCGCGGCGGCCTTCCAGGCCGGGCTCGACGCCTGCCTCAAGCTCGGCGCCGACGTGGTCGTCAACACCGACGCCGACAACCAGTACAGCGGCGCCGACGTGCCGAAGCTCCTCGCCCCGATCCTCGCCGGCGAGGCCGACATGGTCGTCGGCGACCGCCAGGTGGCGACGATCGCCCACTTCTCCCGCACCAAGAAGGCGCTGCAGCGGGTCGGCAGCTGGGCCGTGCGCCGGATCTCCGGCACCGAGGTCGCCGACACCACCTCCGGCTTCCGCGCCTACAACCGCGAGGCGGCGCTCAGCCTGCTGGTCACCGACAACTTCACCTACACGCTGGAGAGCCTGATCCAGGCCGGCAAGATGCTGGTCGCGGTCGAGCAGGTCCCGATCGCCACCAACCCGCAGACCCGCGAGTCGCGCCTCTTCGGCTCGACCGGCGCCTACGTGCGCCGCAACGCGCTCTCGATCCTGCGCATCTACGCCCGTTACGAGCCGCTGCGCGTCTTCGCCCGCGCCAGCCTGCTGGTCGGCCTGCTGGCGCTTGCCGCCTGGATGCCCTTCCTGCTCGACTGGATCCTCAACGGCGACAGCAGCGGCCACGTCCAGTCGCTGATCCTCGGCGCGGTGCTCTTCATCGCCGCCGTGCAGCTGCTGGCGCTCGGCGTGATCGGCGACCTGCTGGCCAGCCAGCGGGTGATGACGCAGCGCGTCTTCGAGCGGGTGCGCCGGGTCGAGCTGGAGCTGGAGGTCGAGCCCTCCCACTACGAGCAGCGGCGATGACCGGCCGCAAAGGCGAGCGGGAAGGCGGCTCCGCGACCGCCGAGTACGGCCGCACCGCCAGCTTCCTGGCGATCGGCGTCGGCCTCACCGGCGTGATCACCTACGTCTACTTCTTCATCGCCTCGCACGTCCTCTCCAAGCCCGACTACGGCGAGGTGACCGTGGTCTGGTCGGCGGTCTTCATCACCGTCTCGACCCTCTACCGGCCGGTCGACCAGCTGCTCTCGCGGCAAATCTCCGAGCGCCTCGCCAGGGGCGAGTCGCCGCGCCAGCCGATCCTGGTCGCGACCAAGATCCAGCTCGGCCTCGCCGCCGGCTTCGCCGCCCTGGCGCTGCTGCTGCGGGGCCCGATCGAGGACGGCCTGCTCGGCGGCAACGAGACCCTCTACTGGGTCTTCCTGCTCGCGGTGCTGTTCTACGCCGCCAGCTACTTCGCCCGCGGCTATCTCGCCGGCCACCGCCGCTTCGGCCTCTTCGCGACGATGATCCTCTCCGAGTCGATCTTCCGCACCAGCTTCGCGGTCCTGGTCGCGGTCGGCCTGCTCGGCGGCCAGTCGGCGGTGGCGATCGGGATCGTCGCCGCGCCCTCGCTCAGCCTGCTGGTGGTGCCGGCGGTCTTCGCTCGCCGCGCCCGCGCGGCGCCGCCGCCCCCGGCCGAAGCGGCGGAGAAGCCCTCGGAGTTCTCGCTCGGCAGCGGCGGTGGCTTCGTCGCGGCGGTGCTGGTGATCATGCTCGGCGAGCAGGTCTTCCTCAACGCCGGGCCGCTGATCGTGCGCGGGCTCGAGGGCGCCGCCGCCGCCGGCTTCATCTTCAACGTCTTGATGATCGCGCGGGCGCCGCTGCAGCTCTTCCAGGCGGTCTCGACCAGCATCCTTCCCCACCTCACCGGCCTCCACGCCGGCGAGGAGGAGGGCAGCGAGGCGGAGTTCCACCGCTCGGTGCGGATGGTGCTGGCGGCGATCGTCGCCTTCACCGCGGTCGTCGCCCTCGCCGTGCTGGCTGCCGGACCGCAGCTGATGCAGCTCGCCTTCAGCGACAAGTTCAGCTACGACCGCGCCGGCCTGCTCCTGGTCACGCTCGGCATGGGCCTCTACCTCTGCTCGGTGACCGTCAACCAGGCCTGCCTGGCGCAGGGGCAGGTGCGGCGCGCCTCGCTGCGCTGGGCGGGCTGCGCCGCCACCTTCGTCGCCTGGTGCTTCCTGGCGCCGATCGGGGACCCGTTCCTCAGGGTCGAGGTCGGGTTCGCCGTCTCCGCCGGGCTCCTCTTCGGCCTCCTCTTCGCGATCTACCGGCGGCCGCGGGAGCGGGCCGAGGATGTGCCGAGGGCGGGCTCGCCCGAGGAGCTCGAGGCCCGGCTGGCCGCGGCTGACGAGGGAACCTAGGGGCCGGCCGGTGGAGGTCGAGGTCACCGAGCTGATCGCGATCACGGGGGCCCTGCTCGCGATCGGGATCTTCGCCGCGCTGGTCGCCGACCGGGTCCGTGTCCCGGTTCTGCTGCTCTTCCTCGCGCTCGGCATGGCGCTCGGCTCCGACGGGATCGGCGGGATCGAGTTCGACGACGCCGAGCTGGCCCAGGCACTGGGCACCGTCGGCCTCATCCTGATCCTCTTCGAGGGCGGCCTGACCGCGGGCTGGCGCGAGATCCGCCCGGTCGCCGGGATCGCGATCGGGCTCGCCACCCTGGGCACCTTCCTGACCGCGATGGCGGCCGGCGGCGCCGCGATCCTGATCTTCGACCTCGGCCCCCTGGAGGGGCTGATCCTCGGCGCCGCGGTCGCCACCACGGACTCCGCCGCGATCTTCGCCGTGCTGCGCGGCTCGCGGCTGAAGCGGCGCCTGGCCCGCGCCCTGGAGGGCGAGTCGGGGCTGAACGACCCGGTCGCCCTGCTGCTCGTCGTCGGCTTCGGCGAGTGGATCTCCAACCCCGGCTACGGCGCCCTCGACATGCTTCTCACCTTCCCCGTCGCGCTCGTGCTCGGCGCCGCCGTCGGCATCGCCGCCGGCGCCGCCGCGCGCCGCGCGATGGAGCGGGTCGAGCTGCCGACCCAGGGCCTCTACCCGGTGGCGACGATCGCCACGGCGGCGCTCTCCTTCGGGGCCGCCGAGCTGGTCGGGGGGTCCGGCTTCCTCGCCGTCTACCTGACCGCGCTCATCCTCGGCACCGGCTCGATGCCGGCCCGCGGCACTGTCGTCGCCTTCCACCAGGGGCTCAGCTGGCTGGTCCAGATCGGCCTCTTCTTCGCCCTCGGGCTGCTGGTCTTCCCGAGCGAGCTCTGGGCCGTCGCCGGCCAGGGACTGCTGCTCTCGGCGGTGCTGATCTTCGTCGCCCGGCCGCTGGCGACGCTGCTCGTCACCGCCCCGGCCCGGCTCGACATGCGTGAGCGGACGATGCTGAGCTGGGCCGGGCTGCGCGGCGCGATCCCGATCTGGCTGGCGACCTTCCCCGTGGTCGCCGGCGTCGCCGACGCGACCCTGATCTTCAACGCCGTCTTCTTCGTCGTCCTCACCTCGGTCCTCGTCCAGGGCGCGACGATCGAGCCGCTGGCACGGCGGCTCGGGTTGACCAGCACCGAGCCGGCGCGGCCGCGGCCGGTCGCCGACGTCGGCATCGTGCGCCGCCTCGGCGGCGAGCTGATCGCCTGGAAGGTGAACGAGGGCGACGCCGCAGCCGGTTTGGTCGTGCGCGAGCTGGGCCTGCCGCGCGAGGCGCTCGTCCACCTGATCGTCCGCGACGGGCGGGCGATCGCGCCGCGCGGCTCGACCCTGATCGAGGCCGGCGACGAGCTCCACCTACTGGTCCAGGAGCACCGCCGCAAGGAGGTCGAACGGCTGACCGGGCTCTGGCGCGAAGGGCCGCTGGGCGAGCCGGCGCCGCTGCTGCTGCCGCCGCGCGGCGCGCCGCAGGTCTTCTCCGTCCGCCCCGGCCACACGCTGGCGGGAGACCCCGCCCGGCCCGAGCAGATCGACGGCATCGGCGTACGCGCCCGCCTGCGCTCACGCCGCGACGAGCCGGGGGCGCTGGTGGCGCTCGCCGACGGGCGCTTTGCGATCAGCGGCGAGAAACACGTCGCGCTCGGCAGCCGCCGCGCCCTCGCCGAGTGGTGCGCCCGGCGGGCGCTGCGCCGCGACATCGATGAGTCCGAGCGCTCCTGGTGGCAGGAGGCGGCGGGGGCGCTTGTGGTCCCGGTCGGGCGCCAGCGCCGGGGCTGAGCCGCCGCCGGCGATAAGCCTGAATGAAGGCGGCGCGGCCCCTAGACTCGCAACGCGTGACGCTCCGACCGCGCCCAGCCGCCGCATCGATCGCCGCCCTGATCGCGCTTGCCGTGCCGAGCTGGGGCTGCGGGGCCGGCGACGAGAGGGCGACCGGCGCCTCGCCGTCGATCTCGCTCAGCGGCGTCCACCCGAGCTTCGACCCTGGCAGCGAGCGCTACGTCTCCCGCTGCGGGCGCGGAGCCGAGCCGATCCGCGTCGACGCCGGCCGCGGCACGCGGGTCGCGGTCGAGTCGGCCGCGCCCCGCACGGGCGAGTTCTCGGTCCGGCCGCAGGCGCTGCCCGGCGAGGACTTCGAGCTCGTCGCGATCGAGCCCGAGCGGCGGCGCGAGTACCAAGTGCGCTGCCTGCCGGCCGACTTCCCCGCGTGGCGGTTCGAGCGCCTGCGGCCGAGCGCGCCGGGGCTCTTCGCGGTTGCCTTCCGGGCGGCGCGAGAGGCGCGCCCGTGGGTGATCGTCTTCGACCATACGGGCGCCCCGCGCTGGTGGTACAGCCCGCCGACGCGGGCGCTCTGGGCCCAGATCCTCGACCACGGCACGATCGTCTGGGCGCGCTCCTTCGGCGACGGCTACGGATCCGATCCGCGCATGGCCTACGAGGTCCGCTCGCTCTCGGGGTCGCTGCTGCGCCTCGTCCGCACCAAGGGCTCGATCATCGACGGCCACGAGTTCGAGCCGCTCGACAACGGCAACGTCCTGGTCGACTCCTACGACCCGGGCGGGCGGGTCGACCTGGAGCCGTTCGGCGGCCCGGCGCGGACCTCGGCGGTCTTCGCCGAGATCCAGGAACTCGACCCGCGGGGACGGGTCCTCTGGCGCTGGAACTCGCGCCGGCGCATCGCCCTCGAGGAGACCGGGCGCTGGTGGCGCAACGTGCTCAGCAACGCCAAGCCGGGCCCCGCCGGCGGAACCGTGTTCGACCCGGTCCACATCAACTCGATCGATCCGCGCGGCAGCGACGAAGTGGTGATCTCGGCCCGGCACACCGACGCGGTCTACGGGATCGACCGCTCCGACGGCGAGATCCGCTGGAAGCTGGGCGGCACCGAGACCGCGGACTCGCTGCGCGTCGTCGGCGACCCGGCGCGGAAGCTGCTGGGCGGCCAGCATGACGCCCGCATCGGCGCCGGCGGCATCCTCACCGTCTACGACAACGGCAAGGACCGGCCGCGCGATCCGCGGGTGGCCTCCTACCGCCTCGACCTCGAGCGGGGAACGGCCACCTTCCTCGGCCAGCTCAACGACTCCCGCGTCGAGGAGAGCCACTGCTGCGGGTCGGCGCGACCGCTCGCCGGCGGCGGCTGGCTGGTCAGCTGGGGCGACAACCCGCTGGTCACCGGCTTCGACGACGACGACGAGCTGAGCTTCCGGCTCGAGCTGCCCGTCTCCAGCTTCCGCGCCGTCCCCGTCCCCCCCGGCGCGGCCAGCATCGCCGAGCTCGACCGCGGGATGGAGGCGATGGAGCGCTGAAGGGAGCGTGGCGTGCTCTGCACGCGAGCGACCGAGGACGCAGATATGCGCCGTCCAGGCGTCAGCTGGCGCCGGCCGCCCGGGCGACCTCGGCGTAGGCCGCGGCTGGGTCGGCGGCGCCGAAGACGGCCGAGCCGGCGACGAAGAGCGAGGCGCCCGCCGCGGCGATCGGCCCGGCGATGGCGGCGTCGATGCCGCCGTCGACCTCGATCGCGGCGCCGCCGAGCAGCGCCGCCAGACGCGAGACCTTGTCCTCGGAGCCCGCGATGTAGGACTGGCCGCCCCAGCCCGGGTTGACGGTCATGCAGAGCCCGATGTCGGCCTCGCCGCGCAGCTCGCGCAGCGCCTCGGCCGGCGTGCCGGGGTTGATCGCGACGCCGGCCAGGCAGCCGAGCTCGCGGATCGCCGCCAGGGTGCGGTTGGCGTGCGGCGTCGCCTCCGCGTGGAAGCTGATCGAGTCCGCCCCGGCCCTGGCGAACTGCTCGATCTGGCGCTCCGGCGCCTCGATCATCAGGTGGACGTCGATCGCGCCGCCGGCGGCGTGCACGCGGTCGGCGATCGCGCCGGCGATCAGCGGGCCGATCGTGATCGGCGGGACGAAGCGCCCGTCCATCACGTCGACGTGGATCACCCGCGCCCCGGCGGCGAGCACCTCGTCGACCTGGGCGCCGAGCCGGGCGAAGTCGGCGGAGAGGATCGACGGCGCCACCCGCCGCTCCTCCAGGAGCTCTGCCATCCGCTCGCTCATATCGGTTTGAGCATCGACGCTTGGCAGGTTTGGCAGGTCATGTCCTCGGTGCTGCTCATCCGGGCGATCGTCTGGTGCTCGCCGCAGTTCGGGCACTGCGAGACCAGCTCGAAGCGGCGCAGACAGTACACGCAGCGGAAGCGGCCCGGCAGCTGGGTCGGGCGCAGCCAGGGCTCCTCGCAGCCAGGGCACTTGACTCGCCGCAACACCGCTACGCCTCCCCGGTCTCGTTCATCTCCCCATCATCCCTGTTCTGGCTCACAGCGCCGGCACGGGATGGCCGCGCAGGTAGGCGTCCGCCGCCATCGGCTTGCCGCCGGCCGGCTGCACGACCTCCATCCGCAGTGCCCCGCGGCAGCAGCCGAGCAGCAGCGCCCCCCACTCCGCCCGGATCTCACCGCTCCTGAGGCTGACGTCGACCGCGCGCGCCCGCCGCACCCCGAGCCGCTCGTCCCGGTCGAGCTCGAGGTAGGCGCCGACGTGCGGGGTCAGGGCGCGGACCCGGCGGGCGAGCTCGACCGCAGGCCGGCCGGGGTCGAGACGGCGCTCGGCGGCTTCGATCTTCTCGGCGTAGGTCGCCTCGCGCTCGTCCTGCTCGACGAACTCCAGGGCCCCCTCCTCGAGCTCGTCGAATGCCTGCGCCAGCATCTCCCCACCCAGCGCCGCCAGCTTCGCCGCGAGGCCCTCGAAGTCGTCCTCGGGGGCGATCCGGAGCTCCTCGCGCAGGGCGACCGGGCCCGAGTCGAGGCCGGCGACGATCCGCATCACGCTGACCCCGGTGCGCTCGTCGCCGGCCATGATCGCGCGCTCGATCGGCGCCGCGCCGCGCCAGCGAGGCAGCAGCGAGGGATGGACGTTGAGCAGCGGCCAGGCCGACAGCAGCGGCTCGCGGATCAGCTGGCCGAAGGCGCAGACGGCGAGCGCGTCGGGCCGCACCGCCCGAATCCGCTCCAGGGTGGCCTCGTCGTTGACGTCCCCCGCCTGCAGCAGCTCGATCCCGAGCTCGGCGGCGGCCTCGGCCGCCGGCGGCGGGCCGGCCCTGCGCCCGCGCCCGCTGCGGCTGTCGGGCGGGGTGAGGGCCAGCAGCGGCCGGTGACGCGAGCCCGCCAGGCGCCGCAGCACCGCCGCGGCGAAGTCCGAGGTGCCGAGGTAGACCGTTCTCACACGTCGGCGCGTGGCTCGCGATGCTCGCCGGGGTCGGGCTCCTCGCTCTGCTCGGCGGTCGGGCTGTAGCTGGCGCCCTCGCGCAGCGCCCGCAACGCCGCCCGGCGCTGCTCGCGCGGCGCCCGGTCGAGGATCAGCACCCCGTCGAGATGGTCGATCTCGTGCTGCAGCACGCGCGCCTCCAGGCCCGAGGCCTCGATCGTCAGCGGCTCGCCCTCGACGTCGCAACCGCGAATCCGGGCGTGCAGCGGACGCTCGACTTCCATCGCCACCCTGGGCAGGCTGAGGCAGCCCTCTTCGGCGATCGTTCCCTCGGCGGAGAGCCACTCGACGCTGGGGTTGACCAGGCCGCTGGGCGGCGCATCCGGGCCGGCCTGGAAGACCAGCATCCGGCGCAGCACCCCGAGCTGGGTGGCCGCCAGGCCGACCCCGATCGCGTCGCGCATGACCGCGATCATCCGCTCCACCTCGGCGCGCAGCTCGGGCCCGAAGTCGGAAACCGGGGAGGCCTTGCTCTTCAGCACCGGATCGCCGAACTGGATCACCTTGGCCAGGGCCGCTTCGCGCCGCTCCAGCAGCTCGGCTTCGAGCCGCTCGCGCTCGCTGTCCGACTTGACCGCGCCTTCTTCGCTCATCGGACCGATTGTATTCCGGACGCGGGGCGACCTATCGGTGCTGTGCACCCGAAGGGCGCCCCGCGCGGCTACTGCGGGTCGACGTCGACGCCGATCGCGACGTCGCGCAGGGTGCGGTCGGCGGCGAGGCGCTCGACCGCGTCGCCGATCGCGGCGACGGTGCCCTCGCGATCGTCGGCCTTGGTCAGGAGCCGGCGGCGGTGGCGGTTGCGGACGCGGAACATCGGCGCCGGGCCGAGCAGGTCGGTGCCCCCGGGCAGGGTCTCGGCGAGGGTCGCGGCCAGCCTCGAGGCCGCCTGGTCGAGCCGCGGCTCGGACTGCGAGCGCAGGACCACCCGGGCCAGGTGCGAGAAGGGCGGGTAGCGCAGCGCCCGGCGCCGCTCCACCTCGCCGGCGAGGAAGCCGGTGGAGTCGTGCTGGGCGGCGTGCGCGATGCTCGCCGCCTGCGGCGCCAGCGTCTGCACGATCACCTCTCCCCCGGCCTCGCCGCGGCCGCTGCGCCCGGCCAGCTGCGCGACCATCGCGAAGGTGCGCTCGCCGGCGCGGAAGTCGGGGAAGCGCAGGGTCGCGTCGGCGTCGACGATCGCGCTCAGGGTCACCTCGGGGAAGTCGTGGCCCTTGGCGACCATCTGGGTGCCGACCAGCGCCCCGCCCTCGGCCGCGGCGAACTCGGCGAGGATGCGAGCGTGGGCGCCGCGACCGGCGGCCGCATCGGAGTCGAGCCGGAAGACTGGCATCGGCTCGAGCCGCGTCGCCAGCAGCGCCTCGATCTGCTCCGTCCCCGCCCCCGCCTGCGAGAGCGTGGTCGAGTCGCACCGGGGGCAGGTGCGCGGCAGCGGCTCGGAGTGGGCGCAGTGGTGGCAGACGAGGCGGCCGGCGTTGCGGTGGACGATCGAGGAGACGTCGCAGTTGGGACAGCCCCAGTGGTGCCCGCAGGAGCGGCAGCTGAGCCAGGGGGAGAAGCCGCGCCGGTTGACCATCACGATCGCCTTGCCGCCCTCGCGCCGCACCCGCTCCAGCGCCTCCCAGGTTTGCGGGTGCAGCGGGCCCGAGCGCGGGTCGGCCCCGCGCATGTCGAGTACCTCGACCGGCGGCATGCGGCGGCCGTCGACCCGGCGCGGCAGCTCGAGCCGGGGCAGCTCCAGCCACGACTCGGGCCGCGGGGTGGCGGTGCCGGCCACCAGCGTCGCGCCGCATTCGCCGGCGCGGCGGCGGGCGACCGCGCGAGCGTCGTAGCAGGGGTCTCCCTCCTGCTTGTAGGAGGGGTCGTGCTCCTCGTCGATCACGATCAGACCGAGCTCGCGGACGGGGGCGAAGACCGCCGAGCGGGGGCCGACGCAGACGCTGGCCTCGCCGTCGCGCAGCCGTTTCCACTCGTCGTAGCGTTGGCCCGGCGTCAGCGCCGAGTGCAGCACCGCGAAGCGGTCGCCGAGCCGGGCGCGGAAGCGGGCCACGACCTGGGGCGCCAGGCCGATCTCGGGGACCAGCACGATCGCCCCCCGCCCGCGCCCCAGCGCGGCCTCGACCGCGGCCAGGTAGACCTCGGTCTTGCCCGAGCCGGTCACCCCGTGCAGGAGCACGCTGCGCGGCGCCTCGGCCTCGCCGTCGAGCGAGGCGACGATCCGCTCCACCGCGCGCTCCTGCTCGGGCAGCAGCTCGGGCGCCGTCGCAGCCGCATCGCCGACCGCGGCGTGCTCGACCCGCGGGCGCGAGCGCCGCCTGCGCACCTCGACTCCCGGCGGCAGGGTCAACCGCAGGCCGCGCGAGGGGGTCGAGCAGTACTCGCGCGCGACCCAGAGGCCGAGCAGCACCAGCTCGGCCGGGACGCCCGACTCGAGCGCCTCGATCGGCTCGGCGAGCCGCTCCGGCGGCAGCTCGGAGGTCTCGGCCAGCTCGACCACCACCCCGAGCGCGCGCTGACGGCCGAAGGGGATGCGGACGACGCTGCCGACCTCGAGCCCGGCCATCGCCGCCGGCAGGCGGTAGTCGAAGGGCCCGCGCAGGGCACGGGCGGTGGTCAGCGGCTCGACCTTGGCGATCGTCATCCGGCCCAAGCTATGGAGAAAGGCGGACGACCGGGATATCCTGTCCGTCGATGGGCATCAACCTCAGCCCCGGCGAGCAGGTGATCTTCCAGGGCCACCCCTCGTGGCGGGCGATCCTCGGCTTCTACCTGAAGGGGGTCGTGCTCGCGGCGCTTGCCGGGCTGGTCGCGGGGCTGCTCGACGCCGCTGGCGGAACCGTCTTCCTGATCGTCCTGGCGGTGATCGCCGTCACCGTCCTCGCCGGCTTCGTCAAGCGGGTCGCGACCGTCTACACGATCACCGACCGCCGCCTCAACCTCAAGCGCGGCATCGTCTCGCGCGAGGTCCAGGAGACCCGCCTCGAGCGGGTCCAGAACGTCAACTACCGCCAATCGGTCTACCAGCGGATCATGCGGATCGGCGACGTCGACTTCGACACCGCCGCCACCGACGACACCAACGACTTCATCTTCGCCGGCGTCGCCGACCCAGCCGGAGTCGTCCACCGGGTTGACCAGGCGACCGGCGCCTCCGCCGCCGGCAGCCACAGCCTCGGTGAGGCCCAACCCCCCGCATAGAGCCCGCCGGACGGGCTCATCACGCTGGCGTTGCGGCGGTTGAGCCCGCCGCGGCTCGCAGCGCGTCCACGCGGTCGGTCCGCTCCCAGGTGAAGTCCGGGTCCGCGCGGCCGAAGTGGCCGTATGCCGCCGTCTTCTGGAAGATCGGGCGGTGCAGATCGAGGTAGCGGCGGAAGGCGCCGGGCCGGAGGTCGAACTCGGCTTCGACCAGGTGGGAGATCTCGCGGTCGGGCAGGGCGCCGGTGCCAAAGGTCTCGACCATCAGCGAGACCGGATGGGCGACGCCGATCGCGTAGGCGACCTGGACCTCGCAGCGCTGCGCGAGCCCTGCCGCGACCAGGTTCTTGGCGGCGTGGCGGGCCGCGTAGGCGGCCGAGCGGTCGACCTTGGAGGGATCCTTGCCGGAGAAGGCGCCGCCGCCGTGGCGGGCCATGCCGCCGTAGGTGTCGACGATGATCTTGCGGCCGGTGAGGCCGGCGTCGCCGACCGGGCCGCCGATCACGAACTTGCCGGTCGGGTTGACGAGGAAGCCCGCGCGCAGCTCGTCCTCGTCGAACATCCCCGCCGCCTCGCTGCCCAGCACCGGCATCACCACGTGCTGCCAGAGGTCGGGCTTGATCGTCGCCTCCGAGTCGACCCCGGCCGCGTGCTGGGTCGAGATCAGCAGCTTCTCCACCCGCACCGGACGGCCGCCGGCGTAGCGCACCGTGACCTGCGTCTTGCCGTCGGGCCCGAGGTACTCGAGGCTGCCGTCCTTGCGCACCGCCGCCAGCTGTTCGGCGAGCCGGTGGGCGAGCTGCACGGGCATCGGCATCAGCGCCTCGGTCTCGTCGGTCGCGTAGCCGAACATCATCCCCTGATCGCCGGCGCCGGCGATCAGCAGCTCGTCGTCGCTCGCCGCGCCGGTGCGGGTCTCGTACGCCGCGTCGACGCCCTGGGCGATGTCGGGCGACTGCTTGTCGAGCGAGACGAGGACCGAGATGTGGTCGCAGTGGTAGCCGTAGTCGCCGTGGTCGTAGCCGATCCCGCGGATCGTCCCGCGGACCAGCTCCGGAACGTCGAGGTGGACGTCGCTGGAGATCTCCCCGGAGACCACGGCCATGCCGGTGTTGACCAGGGTCTCGCAGGCGACGCGGCCCTCGGGATCGCCGGCCATCACCGCGTCGAGCACCGCGTCGGAGATCTGGTCGCAGATCTTGTCCGGGTGGCCCTCGGTGACGGACTCGGAGGTGAAGAGGTACTCGCCCTCGGCGAGCGGCTGAATGGTTGACATGCCGAAAGCGTACCGGTGAGAGCGTGACCAAGCAGATCAAGGACGTAGGGAGCGGGGCGTGCTCCGCACGCGAGCGACCGAGGACGCCGACATGCGCCGCATCACGGGCGTCCCCGGCGGCCGGTGTGAGGGACGAAGTCGATGATCAGCGGTATGCCCTCGAGGCCGTAGGTCTCCCGCATCCGGTTCTCGAGGTGGTAGGCCCAGTCGCGGACGATCAGCTTGCGGTCGTTGACCTGGATCGCGAAGCGCGGCGGCCGCTCGCCGATCTGCGCCGTGTAGTAGAGGCGTAGGCGGCGGCCGCGACGGGCCGGCGGCGGGGTGGTCGCGACCACGTCGGCGACGAAGCGGTTCAGCTCCGGGGTCGGGATCCTCTCCGCCGCCCGGTCGGCGAGGCGCAGCGCCTTCGGCAGCAGCTTCTCGACGTTGCGCCGGCGCGTCGCCGAGCAGGTGACGACCTCGGGCCGCAGGCGCAGCTTGCGCTCGACCCGGGCACGGGCGTCGTCGACGTCGGTCGCGCTCACGTCCCACTTGTTCAGCGCCAGCAGCGTCGCGCAGCCGGCCCGCATCGCCAGCTCGGCGATCCGCAGGTCCTCCGCGGTCACCCCGTCGCCGGCGTCGCAGACGACGATCGCCACGTCGGCCCGCTCGACCGCCAGCTCGGAGCGCAGCTGGGCGTAGTGGTCGACCGTCCCGGCGACCTTCGAGCGCCGCCGCAGGCCGGCGGTGTCGACCAGCAGCAGCGGCCGGCCCTCCACCTCCAGCTCGGTGTCGATCGCGTCGCGGGTGGTGCCCGCACGGTCGGAGACGATCACCCGCTCGCTGCCGAGGAAGGCGTTGACCAGCGAGGACTTGCCGGCGTTGGGGCGGCCGATCACGGCGACGCGGACCGGCTCGGCGAGGTCGGCGGCGGGCGGCGGCAGCTCGCCGAGCCGCTCGACGACGCGGTCGAGCAGGTCGCCGCTGCCGAGGCCGTGGCTGGCGGAGACCGCGATCGGGTCGCCGAGGCCGAGCTGGTGGAACTCGGCGCCGAGATGATCGCCGTCCGCAGGCCGGTCCGCCTTGTTGACCGCGACCAGCACCGGCGCCTCGGCGCCGCGCAACGTCCGCGCAAGCTCGGCGTCCCCGGCTCGCAGCCCGGCGCGACCGTCGACGACCATCAGCACCACGTCGGCCTCGGCGATCCCGATCCGCGCCTGGCGCTGCACGTCGGCGGCCAGCTCGCCCTCGTCGGCGAGGTCGATGCCGCCGGTGTCGAGCAGCTCGAAGGCGACCCCGTTCCACTCGCAGCGCACCCGCTTGCGGTCGCGGGTGACGCCGGGCTCGGCGTGGGTGACCGCCTCGCGACCGCCGGCGAGCCGGTTGACCAGGGTGCTCTTGCCGACGTTGGGGAAGCCGACCACGGCGACGGTGGGCAGGCCGCTCACCCGCCACCACCCCCTCCCTCTGGCGCGAAAGTCGGAAATATTCCGACTTTCGCGCCATCAAACTCAAATGATCACCTGGACGGTGCCGCCATCGACCGACCAGGCTGCACCGCTGACGTAGGAGGCGCGCTCCGAGCAGAGGAAGACGATCGCGGCGGCGATCTCGCCGACCTCGGCGAGGCGGCCGATCGGGCGCTTGGCGCCGGCGGTCTCGAGCGCCTCCTCGCGACTCTCCACACCCGCCATCTCCTGCGACTGGTCGAGTAGGCCACCCGGCTCCATCCAGAGCTCGGCTTCGACCGGGCCGGGGCAGATCGCGTTGACCAGGACATTTTGCTTCGCGTAGCGGTCGGCGAAGAGGCGGGAGAGCGAGAGCTCGGCCGCCTTCGCCACCGAGTACTCCGGCATCGCCGCCGAGGGCCGCTTGCCGGCGGTCGAGCAGACGTTGACGACCCGCCCCCAGCCGCGCCCGGCCATCGCCGGCGCGGCGGCGCGCATCGCCCGCAGCGGCGCCATCACGCTGAGCTCGTACTGTGCGTACCAGTCCTCGTCGGGGACCTGGTCGAGGTCGCGCCACCGGGCCGCGCCGGCGTTGTTGACCAGCACGTCGAGGGCGCCGAAGGCATCGGTCGCTGCCGCGAGCAGCCTCTCGCCGGCGGTGGCGCCGGTGACGTCGAGGACGAGGGTCTCGGCGCGCCCGCCGCTGTCGGCCGCGGCCGCGATGGCCTCCTCCCGCGCCGCGGCCAGCCGCTCCTCGTCGCGCCCGACCAGCAGCACGCTCGCGCCCTCGGCGCAGAGCAGGCAGGCGGTCTCGCGGCCGATCCCGCGGCTGGCGCCGGTGACGGCGCAGGCCCGCCCGGCCAGGCCGAGGTCCATCCGCGGCCTATCCCTTGCCGCGGCCCTCGAACAGGGCCGGATCGTCGACGTCGGCGAAGCGCGCCATCGCGTAGGCGAGGTCGGAGGCGCGGTTGAGGAAGTGGACGATCGTCTCCCCGGCCAGCTCGCCCGCCTCGGCCAGGGCGCTGACGTGGCGCTCGGCGCGACGGATCGTGGCCCGGGCGACGTCGAGCTGGGCGGAGAGCAGGTTGCCGCCGGGGATGACGAACTTCGGCGGCAGCTCGACCCGGTCCATGTAGCGGTCGATCGCCGCCTCCAGCTCGGCGACCATCGCCTCGGTGGTGCGGCTGACGCCGTCTTCGAGCCGCCCCGCGGCCTCCGGCGCGGTCGCCAGCTCGGCGCCGGCGACGAAGAGGTCGTCCTGGAGGCGCAGCAGGTCGGCCGCCAGTTCGCCCTGCCCGGCGTCGCAGAGGGCGCGGGCGATGCCGAGCTCCGAGCAGGCCTCGTCGAGCGCGCCGTAGGCCTCGGTGCGGCCGTGGTGCTTGGGAACGCGGCCGCCGTACCAGAGCGAGGTGGTGCCGTCGTCGCCCTTGCGGGTGTAGATCTTCACAACGGCCCGATCCTACGCCGCGCGGCGTCCGGAGCTTCAGCCGACCGGGTTGAAGACGAGACCGGTCAGCACCTTGGGGAAGAAGTAGGTCGACTTCGGCGGCATGTTCTCCTCGCTCTCGCAGATCGCCCGGACCTGATCGACGGGGACCGGGCGGAGGACGAAGGCGACGTCGTAGGCGCCGTCCTCGATCAGCGCCAGCGAGTCATCGACGCTCTTCGCGTAGCCGAGGCCGCGCTTGGCGAGGATGTCGTCCTCGCTGAGGCCGGCGATGCCCTTGAGGACGAGGGTCTCGAGGATCGCCGCGTCGAGGCGGCGGTAGGCCTGCGGCTTGCCGGCCAGCTGCGCGTCGAGCGCGTCGAGCGCGCTCTGTTTCAGCCGCAGCCGGTAGGCCTGCTTGTGGTGGGAGTCGTAGAGGCCGAAGACGCTGGCGCCCTGCTCGCCCAGCGGATCGATCTCCTCCAGTGGTACCTCGGTGGCGTCGAAGAGCTCGCGCAGGCCCTCGCCGAGGCGGCGCTGGCGCTCGGGATCCTGGCGCAAGCCGGATAGCAGGCGGTGGGTGGGGAAGACGGTCAGGCCGGGGTCGTCGAGCCCGGTCAGGGACATCAGGGTGAACTCGTGGTCGCCCTTTCCGCCGATCTCGTCGCGGTAGGCGATCGCGGTCTCGTAGCGGTGGTGGCCGTCGGCGATCAGGAGCTGCGCCTCGGCGAGCAGCTCGCTGACGGCGGCGAGGATCGCCGGATCGCCGACCCGCCAGACCCTGGTCACGGCGCCCCCTTCGTCGCTCGCCTCGCCCCAGGGCTCGACGCCCTCGATCGCCGGTGCGACCAGCGGCCAGGGGTCCCTGGTGGCGAGCGAGAAGATCGGCGAGAGGTTGTGGCGGGTCGCCCGGGTCAGGTCGAGCCGGTCCTGCTTGGGCCCGGGCAGGGTGCGCTCGTGCGGCAGCACCTGGCCGGCCTCGAAGTCCTCGACCCGGACCCGGGCGAGGATCCCGTGGCGGGTCCGCGCCTCGCCGTCGGGGCCGATGTAGTCCTGAGTCATCGCCCAGATCGCCGGCTCGGCGTCGCTGAGGAGCGCGCCGGCCCCCCGCCACTCCCCGATCAGCCGCGCCGCTCGCTCGTAGGGATCGTCCTCGGTCTGCTGCGGCCCGCTCTCCCCGTAGGGTTTCGGCAGGTCGATCGCGACCGCGTTGTACGGCGAGCGCTCGAGCAGCTCAGCCCGCATCGCCGCGTCGATCACGTCATAGGGCGGCGCCGCGACCCGCTGCAACGAACCGACTACCCCGAGGTCGTAGTGAGTCGCATAAATCGGCCGCACGTCCGCCATCGGGCGGCACGCTAGCGGTTTCCCGCCGGGGAGCCGACG
>JBBDTK010000117.1:17203-21608 GCA_040904405.1 Solirubrobacterales bacterium
AGGCGGGTAACTGCACCCTCGCGCCGCTTGCCGTGCGCCGCTCTACACTAGGCCCAGCGGGGCGTGGCGCAGCCTGGTAGCGCGCGGCCTTTGGGTGGCCGAGGTCCCCGGTTCGAATCCGGGCGCCCCGATTCGTCATTTATTGCACGGACATCCGACTGATGCTCCGACATGTACAGACCGTATCTGGACGCTTATCCAATTGGGAGATGCCTGGAGAGATGCGATAAATGCAGCTATGGAGCACACGGGATCCGCGCCGCGTCGCAGGGAACGGTTCAAGTTCGAAACAGACCGCCACCTCGTCGTCGGCGATCTGACGCTGCCGCCCGAGGGCTACCAGAGCCGCTTCTCGGACGCGATCAACCGCGCCGATGTCGCCTTCGTCCCGCTGGTCGACGTCGAGATCTCTCCGCTGGATGGGGGCGCGCCCGAGCGGCGCGAGTTCATCGTCCTCGCCAAGGCGCACATCCGCCTCGCCTACCCGTTCGGCGACGGCCCGTCGCAGGCCGCCTCCGCCTAGTAGTACGCGCGTCCCGGCCCCGGCGCTTTACCGTGCCTCGGATCGCCGCCGGCCGCCCTTGGCGAAGGCGCCGATGTCGACCAGGAAGGCGAAGCCGACGATAAACCAATCGAAGCCGACCACGCCGTCGTCGAAGGACCACATCACGGCGAAGGCCAGGGTCGTCCAGGGCAGCAGGAAGAAGCCCAGCAGCGGGATCACCCAGCTGTCGAAGGCACGGCTGAGCAGGTCGCTGAAGAGGAAGATGGCGAACAGCGCCAGCCGCGGCGAGATCAGGGCGAAGATGAGGACGAGGCAGCCGATACGCCGAAAGCTACCCGCTAACGTCGTCCTTACGCGATGAGCCGACTCGAGAATCAGACCCATGCCGTGCTCGGCACGCCGCTGAGGCCCCCCTTCCCGGAGGGAATCGAGGTCGCCTACTTCGCGCTCGGTTGCTTCTGGGGGGCCGAGCGGCTGTTCTGGGGCCTTGACGGCGTCCACACGACGGCCGTCGGCTACACCGCCGGGACGACGCCGGACCCGAGCTACGAGCAGGTCTGCACCGGCGCGACCGGCCACGCGGAGGCGGTGCTCGTCGCCTTCGACCCGCGGCGGATCTCCTACGCCGATCTGCTCAAGGTCTTCTTCGAGCAGCACGATCCGACCCAGGGCGACCGTCAGGGCAACGACGTCGGCAGCCAGTACCGCTCCGGCATCTACTTCCGCAACGACGCCCAGAAGGCGACGGCGGAGATCGCCCGCGACGCCTACGACGAGGCGCTGAGGGAGGCCGGGCGGGACCCGATCACCACCGAGGTCGAGCCGGCCGGCCCCTTCCACTACGCCGAGGACTACCACCAGCAGTACCTGCACAAGGTGCCGAACGGCTACTGCGGGCTCGCCGGCACCGGCGTCTCCTGCCGCATTCCGGCCGCCGCCGGCTAGCCCCGCGCCCGCCCGCCGCGCCGAATAGCATCACGCGCCGGTGACCCCCTCCTTCGGCTCCTACATCGCCGGCTGCCTGGCGACGATCGGCATCGTCTCCGCGCTCGGCCTCGGCGGCTACTGGCTGCGGCGCTGGATCGTGCCCGAGTTCTCCGGCGCGCTGGCGCGGCTCGCTGATGTGACGATCGCCGTCGCGCTGCTGGTCCTGGCGCTGCAACTGCTCGGCTCGCTCAGCATCCTCGGCTTCGGCTGGATGCTCGTCGTCTGCATCGCGACCGGGCTCGGCGCGGCGCTGCTGGGCTGGTGGATGGCGCCCGCCGAGGATCGCGAAGTGAGCGCGCCGCGGGTCCACACCTGGGCGCTGCTGGTCGCGCTCGGCGTCGCCTCCTGGGCGGTGGCGGAGTGGACCTTCCCCTCGCAGCTGGCGCTCGACCACGGCATGTTCGGCGGCGACACGACCTGGTACCACATGCCCTTCTCTGGGCGGATCGCGCAGGAGGGGACGACGATCCCGCTGCACTACACCGATCCGCTGCGGCTCGCCGCCTGGTTCTACCCCGGCACCTCGGAGCTGGTCCACGCCGGCGGCATCGTCCTCTTCGGGACCGACTGGCTCTCGCCGCTGATCAACCTCGTCCTGCTCTCGATCGCGCTGCTCGCCGCCTGGTGCGTCGGCCGCCCCTACAAGGTCGGGCCGGCGACGCTGCTCGCCGGGGCGCTGGTCTTCTCGGCCGGGGTGATGATCGAGACCCAGCCGGGGGAGGGGCGCAACGACATCATGGGCCTCGCCTTCCTGCTCGCCTTCGCCGCCTTCCTGATCAACGGCCACCAGCGGCGGGCGCCGGCGGCCGGCGCCGTGCAGGACACGCCCGAGCGCGACGCGCCGCTGCTCGACCGCGGCCCGCTGATCCTCGCCGGCATCGCCGCCGGCCTGGCGATCTCGGTGAAGCTGCCGCTGCTGGCGCCGGTCGGGGCGATCGCCGTCGGCATGGTGCTGGTCAGCGGCGCCGGGCGGCGGCTGATGACCGCTGTCTGGATCGGCGTCCCGGCCTTCGTCGTCGGCGGCTACTGGTACGTGCGGGCGGCGATCCACACCGGCGGCAACCCGATCCCGCAGATCGGCTGGGGGCCGCTCAACCTGCCGCGCCCGGACCAGATGCCGCTCGACCCGCGGCCGCGCTTCGCCGTCGCCGACTACCTGACCGACCCGACGATCTACCGGCGCTGGTTCTTCCCCGACCTCGGCGACGCGCTGGGGCCGCTCTGGCCGCTGATCTTGATCATGGCCGTCGCCGCCGCGGTCTTCATCGCGGTCCGCTCGCGCAACCAGGTCCTGCGGGTGATCGCCGCCGCGGCGCTGCTGACCGCGGTCGTCTACCTCTTCACGCCGCTGACCGCCGCCGGCCAGGAGGGCTCGCCGACCGGCTTCTTCACCAACACCCGCTACCTGATGCCGGGCCTGCTGCTGGCGCTGGTCGTGCTGCCGATCGCGCGGCCGCTGCGGGCGCCCGACAGCCGCGCCAAGCAGACCCTGCTCTTCCTCACCGGCGTCTACGCGATCATGGTGCTGACCACGCCGCGCTGGTACCCCGACTACATCGTCGGCACCGTCTTCCTCACCCTGGCGCTGGTCTGGGCACCGGCGGCGCTGGGGCTGCTGCGCTCACGGCGCCAGGTGACGCGGGCGACGGTGGCGCTGGCCAGCGGCGTAATCGTCCTGCTCGCGGTCGTCCTCGGTCGCGCCCAGGAGGTCCAGTACTACGAGCAGCACTACCAGCGAACGACGCCCTTCCTCCAGGACGGCGGCCCGCTGGACGCCTTCGCCTTCGCCCACGAGCTGCGCGGCAAACGGATCGCGCTGGCCGGCTCGGGCCAGATGTTCTTCGGCCAGTACGGCTACTACGGCAAGGACCTCGACAACCACGTCCAGTACATCGGCGTCGAGGGGTCCGAGGGGACCTACCGCCTGGCGATCACCTGCCGCCGCTTCCGCGAGCTGATCAACGAAGGCGAGCACGACTACCTGATCACCAGCCAGGCGACGCAGGACTCGCCCGAGTCCGACTACTACTTCCCGGTCTACGCCTGGGTGAAAACCGACCCGGCGCTGGAGCTGGTGGTCGAGGAGCCCGAGATCACCCCGCAGCCCGACTACGTCTTCCGGGTCGACGGCAAGCTCGATCCCGACGGCTGCGCCGATCTGGGCCAGGGCGGGTCGTAAGCTAGGCGCACCCGCCCCCGTAGCTCAGTGGACAGAGCGACGGCCTTCTAAGCCGTGGGTCGCTGGTTCGAATCCAGCCGGGGGTACTGCTCCTGACGGTGGTCGAACCGCGGGCAAAGAGAAAGACGGGTAGATCTCCGCGCGGCTGACGACCCGAATCTCATCGACCATCGATTGCAGCAGCGCCTTGCGTGTAGGCGCGTCGCCGCCCTCGATCACCGCCCGCACCTCGGCCTGCAACAGCGCCAGATCCTCGTCGCTGAGCGGCTGGCGCTCCTCGGGTTCCTCGGCGGCCAGCTCCTCGCGCCGCGCTTCCAGCCCACGCAGCCGCTCGGTCAGCTCCCCGATCCGCGGAGCGCAGGCCGACTCGGGCATCGTGCCCTCCTCGAAGGCGCGGAAGTAGCGATCCAGCGAATCGCCGGTGCGGCGCAGCTCGCCGCTGATCTGCTCAAGCTCTGCCTCCCGTTGCGGTTGCTCGGCATCTAACTCGGCGAAGGCCTCGGCGATTGCCTCCCGCACCAGCGGCTCGCGTTCCAGCACGCCGAGCAGCTGGCCGAGAATCGCCTCCTCAAGCTGATCGGCTGGCAAGCGTTCGCCTTCGCATACCTTCTTCCCGTAGCGCTGGCGCGAGAAGCACACGTAGTAGCGGTAGCGCCCGCCGTTGCCGTTCGCCGACGCGCCTGTAGGGCGACACTCACTTTGATCACGCCCGCGCCACTCAGCTTGAGCACGTA
>JBBDTK010000118.1:0-20509 GCA_040904405.1 Solirubrobacterales bacterium
CAGCTGCCCGAGCGAGAGCGCCGCCACCGCCTCGACCTGGCGCGCCGAGCGCGCCGCCTCGTTGCGCTGCACCCGCTCGAAGTTGTCGACTTCGCGCTCGTGCACGACCAGGGCCAGGCTGATCGAGCCGATCGCGATCGCGGCGACAACCGCGAAGCCGAGCCAGAAGCGCAGTCGCATGGTTCTATTGTCGGCCATCGGCCCCCGGTCCCTTACCCGGCAGGGACGTTTGCGAGCGACTCCCAGAGGTAGAGCGAGGCGAGGCTGCGGTGCGGTCGCCAGGGCTCGCCGATCTCCAGCACCCGCTGCGGCGCCGGCATCTCCGCCAGTCCGTACTCGAGCTGGACCGCCTTGCGGATGCCGAGGTCGCCGCCGGAGAGCACGTCGGGGCGCTCGAGGTGGAAGATCAGGAACATCTCGGCGCTCCACTGGCCGAGGCCGCGGACGGCGACGATCTCCTCGGTCACCCGCTCGTCGGAGAGCTCGTCGAGCCGCTCCAGCTCCAGCTCGCCGGCGAGGACGTGCTCGGCGAGGTCGCGGATGTAGGTGACCTTGCGGCCGGAGAGGCCGGCGGCGCGCAGGTCCTGCTCGCTCGCCTCGAGCAGCTGCTCGGGCGAGGGGGTGGCGCCGGCGAAGAGGTCGAGGACGCGGCGGTGGATCGTCCGCGCCGCCTTGGTCGAGAGCTGCTGGCCGACGATCGTGCGCAGCAGCGCTCCGTAGGCGCCGGCCGGCCTCTCCTCGCTGCGCCGCCGCAGCCGCGTCGCCAGGTCGATCTCGCCGAGCCGCTCGATCAGCGCCGCCATCGTCGGGTCGGCGGCGGCAAGCGCCTTTCGCCCGGCAGCGCTCATCTGGGCCCCGCTTCGGACATTGACCACACTGTGGTGTGGTGAAAGTCGGTTGCGCTCATCTGCCGCGCCAGCGCGGCTTGCGCTTCTCGGCGAAGGCTTCGATCCCCTCGCGCAGGTCCTCGGAGCCGAAGCACGATTCGCGCAGGGCGATCAGGCCGCCCTCCTGCTGCTCGCTGAGGATCGGGTTCTGCTTCAGCACTTCGATCGCCCGCTTGTTGCCGCGCATCGAGAGCGGCGCGTTGGCGGCGATCTCGGCGGCCAGCGCGACCGCCGCCTGGTCGAAGCCCTCGGCCTCGAGCACCTCGTGCACGAGGCCGATCCGCTCGGCTCGCTCGGCCTCGAAGTTGCGCCCGGTGAGGAACAGCTCCTTGGTCCGCGCCAGGCCGACCGTGTCGAGGAACTTGCGCAGCCCGGTGTGGCCGTAGACGAGGCCGAGCTTGGCCGGTGGCATGCCGAGCTTGGCGCCGGCGGCGCAGACCCGCAGGTCGCAGGTGATCGCCAGCTCGAGGCCGCCGCCGAGGCAGTGGCCGTTGATCGCCGCCAGGGTCGGCCACGGGTGCTGGGCGATCGCCTCCATCGCCGCGTGGAAGGGGTGGGCGACCAGGGCCTCGGCGTCGCGCGCGAAGGTCTCGCGCGGGATCGAGGCGATGTCGTAGCCGGCGGAGAAGACCGGCGGGGCGCCGACGATCAGCACGCAGCGGGTCTCGATCCCGTGGTCGAGCCGCGGCAGCGCCTCGGCGAGCGCGTCGAGGATCTCGTGGTCGAGGGCGTTGCGCCGCTCGGGGTTGGCGATGCGGATGCGGGCGACCGCCTCGGCCGGAGTGTCGAGCAGGAGCTTGCCGCCGGCGAGCCGCTCGGTCACGTCACTCCAGCACGACGAGGATGTCGCCTTCGCTGACCGACTGGCCCTCCTCGCAGCGGATCTCCTTCACGGTGCCGTCGTCTTCGGCCTCGACCGGGATCTCCATCTTCATCGACTCGAGGATGACGACGGTGTCGCCGTCCTTGACGCTGTCGCCGACCGCGACCTCGACTTTCCACACGTTCCCGGTGATGTGCGCCTCGATATCTGCACTCATGTCAGTCCCCCTCCCCGTCCCTGGACGGCTGCGAATCTTCGCCTGGCGGCGTCCTCAGTCGCTCGCGTGCCTCCAGCACGCTTCGCTCCCTGCGTCCTTGCCATGCTCGATTCTCGCTCGCCCAGGAACGAACAGGGGAACTGACATGAGTGCACATGGGCCGGACAATATCCGTTGCTCCGGTGTGCTTTTCGAACCCCAGGGGTGCGAAAGGCACACCGGAAGGCGAGAATGCCCCGCGTGACCGTCGATCGACCCGAGGCGCTGGCAGTGATCGTCGCCGCCCGCAACGAGGCCGACCGGATCGGCACCACGCTGGCCGCTTTGCGCGAGGCGCTGCCCGGGGCGGCGCTCTGGGTCGCCGACGACGCCTCGACCGACGGCACCGCGGAGGCGGCGATGGCGGCCGGGGCGCAGGTCGTCAGCCGCGGCCGGCCCCATGAACTCGGCAAGGGGGCGAACGTCACTGCGGCGGCCGAGGCGGCGCTGAGCGCCGAGCCGGTCCCGGCGATCGTCCTGCTCTGCGACGGCGACCTCGGCGCCTCCGCGGCTGAGCTGGCGCCGCTGGTCGGGGCGGTCGAGCGGGGCGAATGCGACCTCGCCGTCGCCGCCTTCAGCCGCCGCGTCGGCGGCGGGTTCGGGGTCGCGCTCGGCTTCGCCCGCTGGGCGATCCGGCGTCGCTGCGGCCTCGCGACCGAGACGCCGATCTCCGGCCAGCGCGCGATGCGGACCGACGTGCTCCGCGCCGTGCTGCCCTTCGCCCGCGGCTACGGGATGGAGATCGGGATGACGATCGACGCCGTCCGCGCCGGCCACCGCCTGCGCGAGTACGAGCTCGACCTCTCCCATCGCGCCACCGGCCGCTCCCTCGGCGGCTTCGCCCACCGCGCCCGCCAGCTTGCAGACTTCGCCCGCGTCTACGCCGCTCGCCGCAAATTGCGGCCTTGAGGGGGGAGAGAATTGCCCACCGCCGCCTTGTACGCACATGACCACGGCTGCTGCTACCTTTACCCAAAGGCCAATAGGTAAAGCAGTCATGCCCAGACTATCCCGCAAGAACCAGATCACGATCCCGGTAGCCGTCCTCCGGGCCTCCGGGCTGGAGCCCGGCGACGAGCTGCGGGTGCGGGCCCTGGGCCAGGGCCGCTTCGAGGTCGAGCGGCAGGCCGACCTCGTCGACCGGTTCGCCGGCAGCCTTCCCGCCGGGACCTATCCGCCGGGCCACCTCGACGACCTGCGCTCCGAGTGGGAGCGGTAGCGCTCGACGCCAGCGTCGCGATCGGGTTCCTCGACCCAGCCGACGCGCACCACGAGCGGGCGGTGGCGGCGTTGCGGGAGCACCCCGGGTCGAGCCTGCTGATGGCCGCCAGCGCCTACAGCGAGACCCTTGTTCGCCCCTTCGCGCTCGGGCTGGCAGAGCAGGTCGAGGAGTTCGTCGATCGCCTGAACGTCGAGATCGTGCCGGCCGACCGGCCGATCGCCCGCCGCGCCGCCGAGCTTCGAGCCAAGCACGACGTCCTCCGCCTCCCCGACGCTTTCGTCCTCGCCACGGCGCGCTCCCGTCAGGCTCGCTTGCTCACCTTCGACCGGGATCTGGCGAGCCTGAGCCGGCAGGCGTAGGCTGCGCTCGCCGATGATCCTCGCGATCGACCAGGGGACTACCGGGACCACCTGCCTCGTCTTCGACGGGGAGGGGCGGGTCGCCGGGCGGGCCTACTCGGAGTTCGAGCAGCACTTCCCGCGGCCGGGCTGGGTCGAGCACGACGCGGCGGAGATCTGGGAGGTGACGCGGCGGGTCGGGGCGGAGGCGCTCGCCGACGCCGGCGTCGAGGGCGGCGACCTGGACGCGATCGGGATCGCCAACCAGCGCGAGACCGTGGTCGCCTGGGATCCGGCGAGCGGCGAGCCGCTGCACCGGGCGCTGGTCTGGCAGGATCGCCGCACCGCCGCCCGCTGCGACGAGCTGCGCGCGGCGGGGCACGAGGAGCTGGTGCGCGAGCGCACGGGGCTCGTCCTCGACCCCTACTTCTCCGGCACCAAGATCGAGTGGCTGCTGCGCGAGGGCGGCCTGCCGGGCGGCGCCGTCTTCGGCACGATCGACTCCTGGCTGCTCTTCAAGCTCACCGGCCGCCACGCGACCGACTTCACCAACGCCTCGCGGACGCTGCTCTTCGACATCCGCAAGCTGGCCTGGGACCCGGAGCTCTGCGAGATGCTCGGCGTCGACCCGGCCAGCCTGCCCGAGCCGCTGCCCTCCGCTCACGTCCACGGCACCACGAGCGAGTTCGGCGGCGAGGTGCCGGTGGCCGGCATCTCCGGCGACCAGCAGGCGGCCCTCTTCGGCCAGGCCTGCCTCGCCCCCGGCAGCGCCAAGAACACCTATGGCACCGGCAGCTTCGTCCTGCTCAACGCCGGCGCCGAGCCGCCGCCGCTCGCTGCGGGGCTGCTCTCGACCGTCGCCGCCGCCCCCGGCGCGGGGGCCGCCTACGCGCTCGAGGCCTCGATCTTCGTTACCGGCGCCGCCGTGCAGTGGTTGCGCGACGGGCTGGGCCTGATCGAGGAGGCGGGTGAGACCGAGGCGCTCGCCGCCTCGCTCGGCGGCAACGACGGCGTCTACTTCGTCCCGGCGCTGACCGGGCTCGGCTCCCCGCACTGGGACCCCTACGCGCGCGGCACGATCGTCGGCCTCACCCGCGGCAGCGGCCGCGCCCACCTCGCCCGGGCGGCGCTGGAGGCGATCGCCTACCAGACGGTCGACGCGGTCCGCGCCGAGGAGCGGGCCGCCGGGCGGCGCCTGGAGGAGCTGCGGGCCGACGGCGGCGCCACCGTCAACCGCTGGCTGATGCAGTTCCAGGCCGACGTCCTGGGCGTGCCGGTGGCGGTGCCGGAGATCGCCGAGACGACGGCGCTCGGCGCCGCCTACCTGGCCGGGATCGCGACCGGCCGCTGGAGCCCCGAGCAGATCGACTCGATGTGGCGCGAGGGCGCTCGCTACGAGCCGCGGATGGGCGAGGACGAGCGCCAGTCGCTGCTTGCCGATTGGCACCGCGCCGTGGACCGTTCACGCCGCTGGGCGGCCCCAGGGGCCGCCGTACTGCGTCCTCGGTCGCCCAAATAGCGCTGCTATTCGGGCTCCCTGCGTCCTTGTCCGGCGACCCCTGGGCCTCGTCAATTCCACCTCGCGTAACCGCAGCCCCAGGAGGGGGTACGCAGAGCGACGGCCGGCCCCGCCGGCGCCCGATCCATGTCCGACATCAAGCCACAGGTCTACAAGGACGAACGCCCGGCGGCGTACTTCGACCAGTTCCACGCCGCGGCGCGCAAGGGCGTCGGCTGGACCTACCCGCTGGTCAGGGCGATCGTCACCCCGCTCGCCCTGCTGCTCTACCGGACCCGCGCGATCGGTGTGAAGAACGTGCCGAAGTCGGGCCCGCTGATCCTCGCTCCCAACCACTTCAGCCAGATGGACCACTTCTTCACCGGCCTCTACCTGCGCCGCCAGGTCCGCTTCATGGCCAAATCGCAGCTCTTCGGCCCGCCCGTGCTCACCTACGTCTACAAGCACGGCGGCGTCTTCCCGGTCCGCCGCGGCCACCGCGACGAGGAGGCGTTCAAGACCGCCTTCACGATCCTCGACCAGGGCGGCATGCTGCTCGTCTACGCCGAGGGCGGCCGCTCGCGCAGCGGCGAGCTGGGCGAGGTCAAGCCGGGGATCGGCCGGATCGCGCTCGAATCGGGGGCGCCGGTGGTGCCGGTCGCGATCCACGGCTCCGAGAGCGTGCGTCGCTGGAAGCGCTTTCGCTTCCCCAAGGTCACCGTCCAGTTCGGCGAGCCGATCTCCTTCCCGGTGGAGAAGTCGCCGAGCCGCGAGCGCCAGCTCGAGGCCGCGACCGAGGCCTTCGCCCCGGTGCGGGAGATGTACGAGGGGCTGCTTACTCGTAACGGTCGCCGAGCTTCTCGTAGAAGCTCGGATCGTGCCCCGGCGTGACGATCGCCCCCGGGTACTCGCGACGGAACAGCTTCAGCTCCTGCAGCGAGCGCCGGTAGTTGTGGGCGTCGAAGGGGCGCGGCGCCGGCGGCGCGCTGCCGTCCAGCTGCCCCTCGGTGTAGACGGCGTCGCCGCCGATCACGAAGTCGTGCTCCGTCAGGCGCGCGATCACCGAGATGTGACCGGCGCTGTGGCCGGGCGTGTAGGCGAGCCGGATCGAGCCGTCGCCGAAGAGGTCGAAGCAGCGGGCGAAGCTGGAGTAGGAGTCGATCCCGCCGCGGTCGAAGTCGACCGTCCGGTAGTCGAAGGCGTAGTTGAAGTGCTGGCGGCGGTAGCCGTTGAGCGCCGGCCGCGGGCCGCTGGTCGCCGCCTCCCACTCGACCTCGCTGACGACGAAGGTCGAGTGCGGGAACTCGGAGATCGCCGAGCTGTGGTCGAGGTGCAGGTGGGTCATCACCACGACCGGGATCTCGCCCGGGTCGAGGCCGCGCTCGCGCAGTTGCGCCGGCACGTCGGCGCCCGCCTCCAGGGACGGGTTGCCGAAGCGGGTGGCGAGCACGCCGAAGTTCTCGCGGCCGTCGGTGGCGATCGAGGGGTGCAGGCCGGTATCGACCAGGATCGCGCCGGCGCTGGGGTGGCGGATCAGGAAGGCGGGGCAGGGGACGGTCATCGCCGGCTTGCCACTGAGCAGCGCCCGCAGCAGCTTCAGGGTGAGGAAGGGCCCGCCCGGGCTCTCCATCATCGTCCGCGGCCAGGTGACCGTGCCGGCGATCAGCGGCTCGACGCTGACCGTGGCGCCGGGCGTCCCGCCGGCGAGCGGCTCGTGCAGGGGCTTCGCCTCCATGTGCACCTTCATCGCCGGCCACATTACCCGGCTTGGGGTCAGGAATCGAAGGATCTTGCCCGCCCTTCCGAGATTGACCACACCTGGGTGGGGTGAATGTCGGATGGGCGACTAATCTTGCGCCCGTGACTGACGCTGCCGACTCCCGCATCTTTCGGCCCGGCCTGCTCGAAGGCCAGGTCTGCCTCGTCTCCGGCGCCGGCAGCGGCCTCGGCCGGGAGACGGCGCTGGAGCTCTGCCGTCTCGGCGCCGCCGTGGTCGGCTGCGGCCGGCGCGGGGAGCCGCTGGCGGAGACCGCGGCGCTGGCCGAGAACCTGCCCGGATCCTTCGAGCACATGGTGGCCGACATCCGCGAGGAGGAGGCGGTCGAGCGGCTCTTCGACGGCCTGCTCGAGCGGCACGGCCGGCTCGACGTCCTGGTCAACAACGCCGGCGGCCAGTTCCTCGCCCCGGCCGAGACGATCAGCCCGAAGGGCTTCCGCACCGTGATCGAGCTCAACGTGCAGGGCACCTGGCTGATGACCCACGCGGCGGCGACCAGGGCCTTCATCCCGCAGGGCGGCGGCAAGGTGCTGAGCGTCACCCTCTCGCCGCACAACGGGATGCCGGGGATGGTCCACTCGGGCGCCGCCCGCGCCGCGGTCGAGAACATGATGCGGACGCTGGCGGTCGAGTGGGCGCGCTTCGGGATCAAGCTCTGCGCCCTGGCCGCGGGCCAGTTCGCGACCGAGACGCTCTTGACCAAGTATCCCCAGGTGGTCGTCGACAACCTCGAGCGCTCGATCCCGGTCGGCCGCGCCGGCCGCGCCGAGGAGATGGCCTGGCTGGTCGCCTACCTCGCCTCGCCGGCCGGCGACTTCTTCTCCGGCACGACGATCACGATCGACGGCGCCCGCGACAACTGGGCGGGGCCGTGGCCACCCGACGCGATCGCCGGCGAGGGCGGTGCTCCCCTTGCCGAGGAACGGCGTAAGCCTTGAGGCGTGGGAGGCGTCCGGGGACCCTTCCCCGGAGACCGTTGCGCAGCAGGTCGTGATGCGTGGTGCGGAGCCTGGTTCCTAAGTCTCCGGGGAAGGATCCCCGGACGCCTCAGCGGGTTCGAGCACGACCAGGGGGATTTCCCGTCCTTTGCTGCGCTTCTGGTACTCGGCGTAGCCTCCGTACATCCGCACCGCCTCGGGCCAGAGCCGCTCGCGCTCCTCGGGGGTGGCGACGCGGGCGTGGACCGGACGCCGCTCGCGGCCGATCTGCACCGCGGTCTCGGGATTGGCGACCAGGTTGTGGTACCAGGCCGGGTGCTTGGGGAAGCCGCCTTTGGAGGCGACGACGACCACGTTCTCGCCGTCTGCGAAGTAGAGCAGGGGGGAGGTCCGCTTCTCGCCGCTCTTGGCGCCGACGTGGTCGAGCAGCAGCATCCTGCCGCGTACGCCGGGGACGTTGTGCCCGACCCGCCCGCCGCTGACCCGGTAGAGCAGCGTGTGCAGCCCCATCACGCGGCGGAGAAACGGCCAATTTCGATCTGCGATGTCCAGGTAATCCATAAGAGATTCTGAGGGCGCGAAAATCAAGCCTGACAAGGACGCAGGGAGGCCGGGGAGGGGAGCGCACAGTTAGTGCGTGACCTGACCCGGCCTCCCGAGGACGCCGTCAGGCGCCGATTTGCAGCGTCCTCAGCTCAGGTGTACATGCCTCCGAACATCCCGCCGGTGACGTTGAGGGTCTGTCCCTGCACGTAGTTGGAGAGTGGCGAGGCGAGGAAGAGCACCGGGCCGGAGGCCTCGGCGGGGGTTGCCGGGCGGCCGAGCGGGATGATCGCCGATGCCATCGCCCGCATCTGCTCGGGGATGCCGAGCTCGATCTTCTCGCCGCCGGGCGTCGTCATCTCGCCACCCTCCTCCTTGGCCGCGGTGAGGCGGGTTTCGACGAAGCCGAAGGCGATCGCGTTGACGTTGATCTTGAACTGGCCCCACTCCTTGGCCAGCGTTTTGGTCATCCCGACGACGGCCATCTTGGCGGCCGAGTAGTTGATCTGGCCGGCGTTGCCCATCGTCCCCGAGGTCGAGGAGATGTTGATCAGCTTGCGGAAGACCTCCTCGCCCTCGCCCATCTCGGCCTTGGCCGCCTCGCGCCAGTGCGGGGCCAGCGCCCGGGCGACCCGGAAGGGGACCACGGTGTGGATGTCGAGCATCGCCTGGAACTGCTCGTCGGTCATCCGGTGGGCGACGCCGTCCCAGGTGTAGCCGGCGTTGTTGACGACGATGTCGATCGCGCCGAAGGCGTCGACCCCGGCCTTGACCAGGTCGTCCGCCGCGCCCTCCTTGGTCAGGTCGCCGGCTTGGACGGCGGTCTCGCCGTCGATCTCGCCGGCCGTCTGCTCGGCGACGTCGGCGTCGAGGTCGTTGATCAGCACCTTGGCGCCCTCGCCGGCGAACAGCTCCGCGGTGGCGCGGCCGATTCCCCGGGCGGACCCGGTGACGATCGCCGCTTTCCCATCAAGAAGTCCCATCGATTCGCGTCTCCCTCTTAGTTCGTGAAGTCGGCCGGGGAGGCTATAGGGAATCGGTGCTGGCTGACTGGCCAGTCAGAGCCCGGGTCACGCTCAGTGGCCGCTTTTCCGTCATCTGGACGGATAACCGGCCACCCGGCTCGGCCGGAGTCTCAGAGCTTGCCGATCTTCTCCAGGTACCCGTCCAGCGCTTTCGCCTTCTGGGTGTCCTCGTAGACCTCGTACTCGCGCAGCTTGCCCCAGGAGATGCGGCCCCAGATCACGTAGCGGTTCTCGTAGACCCGCTCGCCCGCGGGGGAGTCGAGGTGGTCGGTGCCGCGCACGCAGATCGTCTGCTTCCAGGGGAAGCCCTTGAGGATCACCTCGTCGGGGTAGATCTGGATGCCGACGTCGGCGAAGCGCCGCAGCCACTGCTCCACCTCCTCCTTCCCTTCCAGCTCGGCGGCCCAGGAGCTGTCGCCGGGGAAGCGGAAGCGGACGTCCTCGGCGTCCATCCGCAGGGTCGGCCCGATGTCCCCCTCCCGCGCCTTCGCCATGTTCCGCGCGATCATCCGCTTGGCCAGCCAGGACAGCATCTGCGCCTCCTTCGCCGTGGATCGGTCCCGCGGAACCTAGACGATCGATTCGAAATTCCCGCACCCAGGATGATGCGCCTGGCGCGGCGCTGGATCGACACCCACGACCTCGCGCCGTCGCGGCCGATTCCTCGCATGCCCTGTCCGAAGCTCAGAACCGGGCTCCAACCCGAGGGTCAGCGGGGGCGACTCACGCGCTCACAGCCGCGAACGCGGTCGCGGCGGTCGACCCGCGCGCGGTCCCGCCCGGACCCGCAGCGCACCAGCTCGCGCCTTCCGTTTCGCGCGTTGACGTAGTCGTTTCCGGGGCCCGCGCCGAACGCGTTGACCCCGTGTTCGTCGATCAGCACGTCGTTGCCACGTCCGCCCGTCAGCCGGTCGTTGCCGAGTCCCCCGTCCAGCCAGTCGTTGCCGGTTCCGCCGATCAGGCAGTCGTGTCCGGACAGACCCCGGAGGCGGTCCCTGGCGCCGAACCCGATGATCACGTCGCCGCCTTCGCCACCGGTAAGCCTGTCGGCCCGGTTCGTGCCCAGCACCGCGTTGACGCAACCACCGGCAACCAGGGGCTCGGTCGGGTCGCCGCCGCCCCCACCACCACCACCCCGACCCCCCCCGCCCGAGCCGCCCCCTCCACGGCCGAAGCTCGGCGGGATGATCACGGCGTTCCCACTGACCGTGACGTCGCGTCCCCCGTGAAGGGGAAAGTTTTCGTAGCAGCCGATCGTCAGCTCGGGCTTGAGCCGCTGCGGGCGTTTGCGGGCCGACACGAACCAGGTGCGCTGGCCTGACACCGTGCGCTCGCCCGACGTGTGGACGACGCCGCCGGCGTCGATTCGCTCGCCGGTGTCCTGGTCGACCAGGTGGAGCGCGCCGTCGAACCACGCCGTGCCCGGTTTGGCGCCATAGCAGGTGGCGGTCCAGCTGATCTCGACAACCCAGGAGTCGGTGCTTCTCCGTTCCTTGACCACCGCCGAAACGGTGGCGGACGTGGTTATGTGGTCAGCAGGGCTCGCCGCCGGCCAGGCCAACGCGACCAGGGCCACGCAGCCAACGAGCCCGATCGTGCGCCTGCTCATCGCTCCACCGTAGCGCCGGACGATGGACGCTACAACCCCATCAACTTGCCGAGGATCTCCTTCATGAGTTCCGAGGGTGGGACGGGCGGGCACACGGGATCATCGGAGGGCAAGGATTCCCCGCAGATGAGCTTGCTCGGGGATGAAGACGATGATCGGCCCTGATCGCGCGTGATCTGGCTGATGTGTCCGGATTGTGTCCGATGGACCAAGGCGCACACAGGCAGTTGACCGAAATCTGCCAGCGTGGTGCGAAGGTCAGCGCTTGCGCTGAGAAAGGTCGGATGCGGCCGCCCGTCTCGCGGATTTAGATGCCGATCTGGACCCAAGCGTCTTTCCCGCAGCTGATGCTGCTTTTGCATTTGTTCTATTGGAATTCCCGACCTGAGCCAGATCCGATGCGGCTGCCCGTCTCGCGGCTTTCGACGCAGATCTGGAGTCCAGAGTCTTCCCGGCAGCTGATGCCGCTCTTTGCCCGGTACGCCTTGAACTCATTGCTTGAAGCCTCCTTCGGGTCGATTGAAATCGACCCGATCATACGTTCGTATGCGGACGCAAACCGGCCATTCTGGAGCGCAGGTAATCAATGACGAGCGGAGGGGATGCCCCCGCGCGGTAGTGCTATCCCCGCTTGTTCTTCAGAAGAGCGTTCGCAAGACGCTTGTCGCTCGTGGTCGGACGCCGGCTTATTTGCCCGTCGGGCCTGGAGACGACCTTGGACGAACGACTCTCTGCCGCCTTGACAACGTAGGTTCCAGATTGACTAACCCTCGCAAGAGATCCCTTTGCCATTGAAGCCTCCATCCTCATTAGATGCTTCTAGTCTAGCCAGGAGCCCGGATCGCAGACCAGAGCAACCTCCCGGCCGCAAGCGTGCAAGCTATCGCGGCGACCCGCCAAACCCCGGTCGGATGCGCATTTGGGACCTGCATTGCAAGAGCCGCAGAGGCTGCGAGGGCTGCAAGGCTTACCACGCCCAGCAAGCGCCGTGAGGAAGAAAACAGCTTCGTGACTAGAACGTGCTCGCCACGACCTGCCGTTATGCCCGAGTAGAGCGCCGCACCCGCTAATAAGAGCGAAACCGCAGCATCTGGGTTCTGGGCGTCCAGTCCGGAGTTCACGCCCAACCACAGGAGCGCGGCGACAACAAGACCAGTGGCAGCTGCCTGGACAGTCCTACCGCGTCGCTCAGGAGCAATCACGACGTAAGCATCGGTAGAGGCTTCGGCGTCGAGCGTGTCGCTTGCATACAAAGACGCTCGATTCCGATTCAGATCAGGTTCGCTCAACGCCTCATCCTTTGCGAAGTCATAAAGAATCGCGGCCTCGATTCGGAGATCCTCTGGAATCACAATCTCGGCATGAAAGCTCGCCGCTCGCCACGCTCCAGGGTAGAGAATGCGAAAGCGGCTTCGGTCGGGACGTGAAAGGCGCTGGCCAAGCATCCACGGCGCTAGGCGCTCTCGGAGCGTTCCGCTTACACCGACATCGAAATCCTCGCTGTAGCTGTACTTAAGAATTCGCCGTCTAGGTCCCTCCGGAGGGACCACCGCGAAAAGTACGTAGTTACTGCGCAAAGCATCAAGCAGCGACCGACACGTTGCGTTTCCCCAAATCGCGGAACGCAACGTATCATCTGTTTCCGCACTTCCCACGAAGACGCCCAGGGCTTCATCTGCAGCTTCGGGCGGAGAACTGACAACCTGCCGAAGATCGCTCCAAACTAACTCGAACGCCTCCGACGGCACGTCGTCTGGCAGGACATCGAGGACAGCGCTCATTACTGCGATATGCGCCAGTCCGGCATTGCTCTCTTTTCCGAGGACCGGGACGGCAGAGCCCGACTCGTCTCGTAGGTCAAAGTTTCGGCGCGGCTCCTTCGTCAAGACTGAAATTGGGACGACCACGCCTTCCGGCGTCGTCAGTTCCTCGATATGGCCATCGGACAGAGTGAAGTCGATAGAGACTCGTCGACGCGTTTGCTCTTGCGAAAGCAGTTCAACGGTCTCGACTCGCCTGTTGATCCAGCTTGCTGGATTTGCGATCAACTCGGCGGAGGCGATGCCTGCCGTCAAGTTGGACTCTGGGAAGCTGGTATCGCCTGACATTGGGGTGCAAAGTTTCCCTGAGCGACCGGCGGAAGACCTAAGTGTCAGATCGGTCGGCGAGCTTGCCTAGCGCGCCCATTGAGGAATCGAGGGCGTTGGCGATGCTCTTGACGGTTCCCCAGGTGGGGTTGGCGTGGCCGCGCTCGATCAGGGAGAGGGTGCCGGTCGTGATGTCGGCTTCGTGGGCGAGGTCTTCCTGGGTCGCTCCGCGCTTTTCGCGCAGCTGGCGGATTGCTTGGCCGAGGGCGGGTTGGGGCTGATCGGAGCGGCGCATCTGCGCGGACACGCTTTCAAACGCGAGCGTCTTGAGCCAGGGCACCAACTCTCTGCGTTATGTGCCTAGTGTCTGGTAGGCTATTGCGACCTGTTGAAAAGTGCCCCCGCGCTGCTGACACAGCCGGGGGCGTGGCAACGAAAGGACAAGCCTTCCGATGCATGACAACCCTAAAGGGGCGGGCGATGAAGACGCCTCGCCCACCGCCGTCCAAGACCTTCAAGACCAGGGCGTCGTTCTGGAGCATGTCTTGATGGTCCACCCAACCCATCTGATCGTCCCGGAGCTTGTACGGGAGATCACCGCAGGAGCCGCCGACTTCGCCGAAGGCGACCGCTTCGAGCGGGCGATACGCGATCTCACCGGCCTGGGGCTTCTCCATTGCCCAGGCGGGGTCGTCGTCCCGTCGCACTCCGCGATCCGCTGTGCGCAGATCCTGGGGGCCTGAGATGGCCTCCCAGGGCTGCGCCGCGTACTTGGCGGCGAACGTAAAGCGCTGTCGGCGGCATGTCGGCTTCTCCCAGGAAGAGGTCGGTGCGCGGGCGGGGCTTCACCGGACCGAGATCGGGCTGCTTGAGCGTGGCGAGCGGGTGCCGCGGATCGACACGCTGATCAAGCTTGCGGGCGCGCTGGGCGTCGATCGCCGAGTTGGTCGCGGGGATCGTCTGGACGCCGGAACAGACCGAGGTCGTGGCGCGGCGAGCGGCGGGATTCTCAAGCAGCCAGGCAGAGCAAGAGGCAGCCAGTCAGGAGTAGTCCAGAGACAGCTATCCCCGAAGTCAGATCAATCCGCCAGCCACTTGTTCCCACGATGAGAGCCCCATGCAGTTCAGACCCGATTTGGACCTCGCGACCCACCACCACGGCCCCTCACACCACATCACTCCGCAGTGGTCGTGACCCCAGCCCGACCCCCGACACACTATGAACAGGTGTTCGTATTTTGAGCCTCAGGCGAAGTCTCTTGATCCAGAAAGACAGGAAATGCGGTCGGGAAGCTTTCGCCGGGCGTCCTACGGCCGATTTTGGCACGGCTCCGCCGTGCGATCTGGCCGGTACGGACGCCCGGCGAATTGGACGCTCGGGAGTTGATCGAGCGGCGTGAGCGGTCGCAGCCTTAACAAAGTCGGTGGGGCATTCCTCGTCTTTCGCGGACAGGGGATGCAGAGGAAATGGCCGACCAGCCGACAGAACGCATTGAGCGCCTGCTCTCGCCGGAGGACGTGGCGCGAGCCTGCGGGCTTTCGCGGCGGGCCGTCTACCGGGCGATTGCGCGAGGGGAGCTGCGGGCGGCGCGGCTGTGCAACCGACTTCGCGTTCAGCCCGCCGAGTTGGAGCGCTGGATCGGCGAGCGGATGATCTCCCCGGTGCGCTACGCGACGACACCCGCCAAGCGGTCGGTCCAGCGTGTGCCCCGGGGGAGCTTGCGGGCGAAGCTCAGTGAGGCGATTGAAGGATCGGAGGCGTAGCGGGTGAGCGTCGAACGGGTCGAGCGGAAGGGCGGTGTCGTCTGGAGGGTTCGGTGGCGCGACGATCAGGGCCGGGCGCGTTCCAAGGTCGTCGGGCGGAAGCGTGACGCCGAAGCGTTCGATGCCGAAGTCGTGCGGCGGAAGCGCACCGGCGACCTGGGATCTACTCACCGGCGGCAGCGAAACGCTGGCCGACTTCGCCGAGGAGTGGTGGAAGCTCTACGCGGTCCCGAACCTGGCTCCGCGCACCCTCCGCAGCTACGCGGGCCTGTGGGACCGGCACGTCCTGCCGCGAATCGGCTCGATGCGGCTGAGCGCGATCACACCGGAGGTCGTCGAGCGCTACCGGGCGGAACTGGAAGCCGATGGCGTCGGGCTGCCAACCGTGCATCGAGCGCTTGTCCAACTTCAAGGCGTCCTCCGTCGGGCCGTCGAGTGGCGGCGGATCGGGCACAACCCGGTCAAGTCGGTGAAGAAGCCGAAGGTCCGCCGCTACCGCGAGGTGCGGCCGCTGCCGCCGCTTGCCGTCGAGCGCTTGCGGGTCGCGGCCGCGGGACGGCGACGGAAGCATGGTCCGCGAGACGCGGCTCTGATCGCGGTGCTGGCATATGTCGGGCTGCGCCCGCAGGAGGTGCAGGCGCTTCGCTGGGCCGATGTCCGCGAGAGGACGCTTCTTGTTGAGAAGGCCGCTGATGGCCGGGGCGGCGTCAAGTCCACCAAGACCGGACAGGCGCGCACGGTGCGGCTGCTCCCGCCGCTCGCTGTCGACCTGGCTGAGTGGCGGCTCCGTTGTGGCGGCTCCGTTGTGACCACGACGGCGACGACGAGCTTCTGTTCCCGAACCGCTCCGGCGGCGTCTGGAACGACGGCGCTTGGCAGTCGTGGCACCGGGACGCATGGCATCCGGCCTGCGCCGTCGCGAGCATCGAGAACGCCCGCCCCTACGGCCTGCGCCGTCGCGAGCATCGAGAACGCCCGCCCCTACGACCTGCGCCACAGCTTCGTCTCCCTGCTGATCCACGAAGGACGCAGCGTGGTCGATGTCGCGCGCCAGGCCGGGCACTCGCCGACGATGACGCTCGACGTTTACGCCCATGTCTTCGATGGGTTCGACATTGCCGAGCCCGAGCGCGTTTCTGCCGAGGATCAGATCGCCCAGGCACGGCGCGATGTGTCGGGATTGTGTCCGCCTCGCTCGACGGGCACCGAGAGCACCGCTGGCCGATCGCAGGGTTTTCCGGGCTATAGGCCCGAAAAAGCTGCGATCGAGGGCTACAACCCCATCAACTTGCCGAGGATCTCCTTCATCACCTCGTCGGTGCCGCCGCCTATCGGGCCGAGGCGGGCGTCGCGGACGGCTCGCTCTATGCCGTACTCGCGCATGTAGCCGTAGCCGCCGTGGATCTGGAGGGCGTCGTCGGCGATCTCGAGCACGGCTCGCTGGGTGATCAGCTTGGCCATGGTCACGTCTTTGATGCACTCGTGGCCCTCGTGGAAGAGGCGTAGGGCGTTGTAGGTCTGGGCGCGGGCCGCCTCGGCCTTGGTCGCCATCTCGGCCACCTTGTGGCGGATCGCCTGGAACTTGCCGATCGGGCGGCCGAAGGCCTCGCGCTCCTTGGCGTAGGCGACGCTGATCTCGAGCAGGCGCTGCATCGCGCCGACCGCGCCGATCGCCATCAGCAGCCGCTCCCAGGCGAAGTTGGCCATGATCAGCTTGAAGCCCTCGTTCTCCTCGCCGAGCAGGTTCTCGGCCGGGACCTCGACGTCGGTGAAGGCCAGCTCGCCGGTGTCGGAGGAGTGCCAGCCCATCTTCTCCAGCTTCTGCGCCACCTCGTAGCCGGGCATCTCGCGCTCCAGGACGAGGAAGGAGATGCCGCCGTGGCCGCCCTCCTTGGTCGTCTTCACCGCGCAGACCAGGAAGTCGGCCCGCACGCCGTTGGTGATGAAGGTCTTCGAGCCGTTGACCAGGTAGCCGCCGTCGACGCGCTCGGCGAAGGTCGAGATGCCGGCGACGTCGGACCCCGCCCCCGGCTCGGTGATCCCCAGCGCGCCGATCTTCTCGCCGGCGATCCCCGGCACGAGCCAGCGCCGCTTCTGCTGCTCCGTGCCGAAGTTGAAGATCGGCGGCAGCGCGATCGAGGCGTGCGCGTTGAGCCCGGCCGCGACCCCGCCGGAGCCGCCGCTGCGCGCCAGCTCCTCGACCCAGATCGCGTCGTGCAGGTGGTCGCCGCCCTGGCCGCCGTAGGCCTCGGGGAACTTGAGTCCGAGGAAGCCGAGCTCGGCGCAGCGCCGGTAGAGCTCGCGCGGGAACTCGCGCGCCTCCTCCCACTCGTCGACGTTGGGCGCGATCTCACTGCCGACGAAACGGCGAACCGTCTCGCGCAGCTCTTCGTGCTCCGCGCCGAAGGGCGGCAGCGTCGCGCGGACGCCCGTGTCCTTGACCACGGTCACGCCTGGGAAGCTAGCGCCTGCGTCGCTACCATCGCTGCACGGGCCGCTCGTAGTCGACCAGGTCGCTGGCGAGCGCTGCGTTGACCAGGCTATCCATGGCGAACGCAGCGCTCGTCCGGAGCGCCGGAGGCACGAGCCCCGCTACAGCCCGTAGCTCTTGCCGATCACGTCGAGCATTACCTCGTCGGTGCCGGCGCCGATCCGGTTGAGGCGGACGTCGCGGTAGGCGCGCTCGATCTCGTACTCCTTCATGTAGCCGTAGCCGCCGAGGATCTGGATGCACTCGTCGGCCACCTCACATCCCACCCGTGAGGCGAACAGCTTCGCCATCGTGATCTCCCGCACCGGGTACTCGCCGTTGGCGAAGCGCCAGGCGGTCGCGTAGGTGAACTGCTTCGCCGCCTCGGTCTTCGTCGCCATCTCGGCGAACTTGTGGCGGATCGCCTGGAACTTGCCGATCGGGCGGCCGAAGGCTTCGCGCTCCTTCGCATACTCGAGCGTCTTCTCGATCATCCGCTCGCAGCCGGCGTGCGAGCCGGCGGCGGCGACCAGCCGCTCGCCCTGCAGCTCCCAGGCGATGTGGTAGAAGCCTTTGCCGACCTCGCCCAGCACCGAGTCGGCCGGCACGCGAACGTCTTCGAAGGCCAGCTCGCCGGTGTCGGAGGCGTGCATCCCCATCTTCTCCAGCTCGGCCGAGACGCTGAACCCGGGCACCTTCTCGCCGCTCTCGTCGCGCAGGTCGATCGCGAACAGCGTGATCCCCTCGTGGCGCGCCTCCGGGTCCGTCTTGGCGACCAGCACGATGAAGTCGGCCCGTGGCCCGTTGGTGATGAAGGTCTTGGAGCCGTTGATCACGTACTCGTCGCCGTCGCGGATCGCCGTGGTGCGGATCCCGGCCACGTCGGAGCCGGCCCCGGGCTCGGTGATCCCCAGGCAGCCGACCTTCTCGCCCTTGATCCCCGGCACCAGGTAGCGCTGCTTCTGCTCCTCGGTCCCCAGCAGGTGGATCGGCGGCAGCACCATGTCGCTCTGCACGGCGAAGGCCATGTTGGTCCCGCCCGAGCCGGAGTAGCTCATGCACTCGGCCCGGACCAGCGAGTAGTAGTAGTCGCCGCCCTGGCCGCCGTACTCCTCCGGGAAGCAGAGGCCGAGGAAGCCCAGCTCCCCCGCCCGCTTCATCACGTCGGTCGGCCAGTAGCTGTCCTCCCACTCGTTGCGGTGCGGCCACATCTCCTTCTGCACCCAGGCCTGCATCGAGTCGCGCAGGTCTTCGTGCTCCTGGCTGAAGATGAAGTGCTTGCGGCCCGCCTCGTGGTCGGGCTTGATGACTTTGGAGCCGTCGGTAGTCGCGGTCGCCACTGGTCTCTCCTCCTGTTGGCCGGTCGAGCGAACTGCATCAACTTGTCCATCTACTAGGGGGACAAGTTGATGCAGTCCCTTCGCGAGTGGACAGTAGCACTTCCCACTTGCTGCGAGCTTCGGCTATGGTCCCGGTCGGGATGGACTACGAGCTCGTCACCTACGACGTCGCCGGCGGGGTCGCCACCGTTACCCTGGACAACCCGGAGAAGCGCAACATGCTCTCCGGCCAGATGCTGACCGAGCTGGTCGACGCGATGAAGCGGGCGCGCGACGACGAGCAGGCTCGTGCCGTGGTTTTGACGGGAGCCGGCGACAAGGCCTTCTGCGCCGGAGCCGATCTGGGCGGCTTCGCCGCCGACGCGCCGCTCGTCGCCAAACACTTCGCCACCGACCTCTTCCTTGAATACTTCCGCCTGATGCCGCGGCTCGGCAAGCCCTCGCTCTGCGCCGCCAACGGCCACGTGCTGGCCGGCGGCATGGGCCTCGCCCTCTCCTGCGACCTGCTGATCGCCAAAGAGGGGGCCACCTTCGCCACGCCGGAGATCAACGTCGGCGCCTTCCCCTACATGATCATGGCGATCATCTACCGCAACGTGCCGCGCAAGAAGGTCAACGAGATGATGCTGCTGGGCGAGCGGCTCAGCGCCGAGCAGGCGGTCGAGTTCGGGCTCGCCAACAAGGTCGTCCCGGCGGCGGAGTTCGACGCCGCGGTCGCCGATTGGGCCGGCAAGCTGGCCTCGAAGAGCCCGGTGCTGATGCGGCTCGGCCACGACGCGATGTACCGCCAGCAGGACATGGCGGTCGACGACGCGCTCGAGTACCTGCGCTCGCAGCTCTCGCTGACCTTCTCGACCGAGGACATAGTCGAGGGCGTCAGCGCCTTCTTCGAGAAGCGCGAGCCCGAGTGGAAGGGGAGGTAGGGATGGCAAGCACGGAAGAGCGACCCGCGGACGAGGCGCAGGAGCAAGACGAGGCGCAGCAGCAAGACGAGGCGCAGCAGCGCAACCTGCTGCCGGGGACGGCCCCGCTGGCGGACCTGACCGAGCAGCTGCACGAGCGGCGCGCCAAGGCGAAGCTCGGCGGTGGCGAGGAGAAGATCGCCAAGCAGCACGGTCGCGGCAAGCTGACCGCGCGCGAGCGAATCGACCTGCTCGTCGACGCCGGCAGCTTCGTCGAGATCGGCATCCACGGCCGGCCGCACTTCGCCCAGCGGGCGATGGACGGGGTCGAGGCGCCGGCCGACGGTGTGATCACCGGCTGGGGCGACGTCGACGGCCGCCCCTGCTGCATCGCCGCCTACGACTTCACCGTGATGGCCGGCTCGATGGGGATGACCGGCGAGCTCAAGGTCACCCGCCTGCGCGAGATGGCGCTCTCCAAGCGGATGCCCTTCGTCTGGCTGCTCGACTCGGCCGGCGCCCGCATCCAGGAGGCGACCGGGTCGCTCTTCGCCGGCTCCGGCTTCCTCTTCCGCGAGGAGGTCGAGATGTCGGGCGTGATCCCGATGGTGGCGGCGATGATGGGGCCGTGCGCGGCCGGCACCGCCTACATCCCGGCGCTCGCCGACTTCGTGCCGATGGTCTCCGGCCAGGGCGCGATGGCGCTGGCCGGCCCGCACCTGACCAAGGCGGTCACCGGCGAGGACATCACGATGGAGGAGCTGGGCGGCGCCAAGGTCCACTGCCGCAAGTCGGGGGTGGGGGACCTCGAGGTCGCCGACGACGAGGAGTGCATCGAGGCGATCAAGCGCTACCTCTCCCACTTCCCGGCCAACTGCGAGCAGCGGCCGCCGATCGCCGCCACCGAGGACCCTGACGACCGCGCCTCCGAGAAGCTGCTGGAGATCGTCCCCGAGTCCTCGCGCCAGCCCTACGACATGTACGAGGTGATCGCCGAGATCGTCGACGACGGCGAGTGGTTCGACATCAA
>JBBDTK010000119.1:0-20353 GCA_040904405.1 Solirubrobacterales bacterium
GGTCGCCCAGACGGCGACCTCGCCGGCCTTCAGCTTCGACATCGAGCCCTCGGCGTTTTCGAATTTCTGGCCGTTGCGGCCCATCCAGGCGGCGCGCCAGACCAGGAGGCGGGCGGCGTCGATCTCCATCTTCATGTCGGCCAGGGCGAAGGCGATCGCCTGGTTCTCGATGATCGCCTTGCCGAACTGCTGGCGCTCCTTGGCGTACTCGAGCGAGTACTCGTAGGCGGCGCGGGCGATGCCGAGCGCCTGGGCGCCGACCGTCGGCCGGCTCGCCTCGAAGGTCTGCATCGCCGCCTGCGATTTGGAGCGCTTGCCCTCGCGCACCCGCGCCAGCCGCTCGTCGAGCTTCTCTTTGCCGCCCAGCAGGCAGGCGCCCGGGACGCGGCACTCGTCGAGGTGGACATCGGCCGTGTGCGAGGCGCGCAGGCCGTGCTTCTTCACCTTTGCGCCCTGCTCGCAACCCTTGGTCCCTGGCGGGATGACGAAGGCGGCGTGGCCGCGCGACTTGAGCTCGCGGTCAACCGTGGCGATGACGACATGGACGTCGGCGATGCCGCCGTTGGTCGCCCAGGCCTTCTGGCCGTTGAGCACCCATTCGTCCTTCGCCTCGTCGTACTTGGCGGTGGTGCGGATCGCCGAGACGTCGGAGCCGGCGTCGGGCTCGGAGGCGCAGAAGGCGGCCACCCTGGGCTCGTCCTCGCTGCCGAAGCACTGCGGGATCCACTCGCCCATCTGCTCCGCGGTTCCCTGCCCGAAGATCGCGGCGACCGCGAGCGAGGTGCCCATGATCGCCATGCCGATCCCGGCGTCGCCCCAGAACAGCTCCTCGTTGGCGATCGGCAGCGTCAGCCCGGTCTCGTCGGCCCAGAACTGGCCCAGCGCTTCGAACCCGTAGAGGCCGATCTTGGCGGCCTCCTGGATCACCGGCCAGGGGGTCTCCTCGCGCTCGTCCCACTCTGCCGCCGCCGGGCGCACGACGCCCTCGGCGAAGCCGTGGACCCAGTCGCGGATGTCCTGCTGGTCCTGATTCAGCTCGAGCGTGAACTTGGGGCCCTCGGCCCCGGCGCCGTCGCTGCCGGCCGCCTCCGCGAGCCGCTCTGCCTCTGCCACCGCTGAAGAATCGCTCATCCGGCGAATCCTACATAGGACGATGTCGCCCTAGCGGCCGGGCGACTCCTGGGCGAGGTCGCGCAGGTCGAAGGCGCGCAGCCCCTCGGGCCCGCCGTCGGTGCAGTCGAAGAAGCGGCGGTTGACGCAGTCGTACTCGGGCCCGTCGCCGGCGTAGGCTCGCTCGACCTCGATCGGGCAGTGGGGCAGCGCCGTGCCGGTCATCTTGACGCCGCCGAAGCCGCCCCGCTGCCGCACCGCCTCGAGCTCCACCCGGGCGCCGAAGACCCCCTGCATGCAGCCGACGTACTGGACCCCGGTGAGGCCGTCGACGACGCTGTAGAGGAAGCGGCAGCCGAGCTCGACGCAGCCGCGCGGCTCGACCATCCTGTCGCAGAAGGAACGGCACTGGCGACACTCACCGGTCTTCTCGCGCGTAGCGGGCACACCAGGAGTCTAGGCAGCCAGGGCTTCGCCGCCGAGAACCTGGTCCAGCTCTGCTCGCAGGCCGCTCGAGGGACGCACGCGGTAGCCGTCGCCGAGCTTCCACTCGCGCGCCTTGCCGTCCTCGCCGCGAATCGCCAGCAGGACGTCGGCTTCCCCCTGGTGATGCTCGAGCACCTCCTTCAGCTGGTCGAACATGCCGGGCCGGCGCAGGCTGGCGGCGTCGATCGTCAGCCGCAGCGGCTCGCTCGGCGCGGCGGCCGCGGCGCTGGCGCGGGCGATCTCCTCGCCGTCGGGCTCGAAGCGCTCGGCCTCCTGCACGACCAGCTTCGTCTCGCCGCGCTCCTTGTGGTCGATCCGGCCGCGGACGAGGACGATCGCGTCGGGGGCGATCGTCGCGGCGCTCTCCGCCTGGTCGGCCTTGAAGACCAGCATCTCTACCTGCCCCTCGACGTCGTCGAGCGTCGCGAACATCATCTGCGAGCCGCTCTTGGTGCGGATCTTCTTGCTCTCGGTGACGATGCCGCCGACCGTGACCCAGGAGCCGTCGGGCTTGGTGGCCAGATCAGCGAGGCCGCAGTCGACCCGGGCGCGCAGCGCCTCGCGCACTTCGGAGAGCGGGTGCGAGGAGAGGTAGGTGCCGAGCGTCTCCTTCTCCATCGCCAGGAGCTCGCGGCGCTCGAACTCGGCGGACGAGATCGGCGGCCGGTGCTCGGAGCCGGCACCGCCCCCTCCCCCCTCGGCGGTGCCGTCGCCGAAGTCGAAGATCGAGCCCTGGCCGAGCTGCGCGTCCTCCTGCGCTTTCTGGCCCGCCGACTGCGCCGCCGGCAGCGCCTCCAGCATCCCCTTGCGGGTGGCGCCGGTCGAGTCGAGGGCGCCGCACTTGATCAGGCACTCGACCGCGCGTTTGTTGACCGCGCGCGAGTCGACCCGCTCGCAGAAGTCCCAGATCGAGGCGATCTCGCCGTCCCCGCGGGTGCGCAGGATCGCCTCGACGGCGCTGTGGCCGACGTTCTTGACCGCGTCGAGGCCGAACCGGATCGCCTTCTCGTAGACGACGAAGCTGTGGTCGGAGGAGTTGACGTCGGGGGGCAGCACGTCGATCCCCATCTCCTCGCAGCGGTTGACGAAGAAGGGCACCTTGTCCTTGGTGTTCATCACCGAGGAGATCACCGCCGCCATGTACTCGGCCGGGTAGTTGGCCTTGAGGTAGGCGGTGCGGTAGGCGATCAGCGCGTAGCAGGCGGCGTGGGACTTGTTGAAGGAGTAGTCGGCGGCGGCCTCCATCAGCGACCACATCTCCTTGGCGACCTTCGTCGCCGTGCCCGAGCCCTCCATCCCCTGCATGAACTTGGCCTTCATCGTTGCCATCAGGTCGCGCTTCTTCTTGCCGATCGCCTTGCGCAGGTCGTCCGCCTCGGCCGGGCTGAAGCCGGCCATCCGCTTGGCGATCTCCATCAGCTGCTCCTGGTAGAGGACGCAGCCGTAGGTCGGCTCGGTGATCGGCCGCAGGCGCTCGTCGGGGAAGGTGACCGAGTCGGGATTGCGCTTGCCCTTGGCGTAGTCGGGGATGTAGCGCATCGCGCCGGGCCGGTAGAGCGAGACGAGGGCGACGATGTCGTCGAACTCGGTCGGCTGCACCTTCTTCATCGCCTCGCGCATGCCCTCCGACTCGAGCTGGAAGACGCCGGTGCCGTCGCCGCGGGAGAGCATCTCGAAGGTCTTGCCGTCGTCCATCGGGATCGCCGCGATGTCGAGCTCGACCCCGCGCGAGCGGCGCACGATCTCGACCGCGTCCTCGATCACGTCGAGGTTGCGCAGGCCGAGGAAGTCCATCTTCAGCAGCCCGATCTCCTCGATCGGGCCCATCGAGTACTGGGTCACCACCTTGTACTGGCGCTCGGCCTTGCCGCTGCCGTTGCCGTTCGCCGCGCCGTTGCCGTTGGCCGGCGCGCTGCGGTCCTCGGCCAGCTGCAGCGGCACGATCTCCTGCAGCGGCCGGTCGGCGATCACCACCGCGGCGGCGTGGATCGAGTTGTTGCGGATGATTCCCTCGAGGCCCTGGGCGACGTCGAGGATCCGCTTCGCGTCGGGCTCGGAGTCATACGTCTTGCGCAGCTCCTGCCCGGGCTTGAGGCACTCCTCGAAGGAGGGGGTGCGGCCGAGGATCGGCTCCGGGATCTGCTTCGCGAGCCGGTCGCCGCTGCCGTAGTCGAAGCCGAGCACGCGGGCCGCGTCGCGGGTCGCCGCGCGCGGCGCCATCGTGCCGAAGGTGACGATCTGGGCGACCGACTCGCGGCCGTATTTCTCGCCGACGTAGCGGATCACCCGCTCGCGCCCGCGGACCGAGAAGTCGATGTCGATGTCGGGCATCGATTTGCGGCCGGGGTTGAGGAAGCGCTCGAACAGCAGGTCGTTGGCGAGCGGATCGAGGTCGGTAATGCTGAGCGAGTAGGAGACGATCGAGCCGGCCGCCGAGCCGCGGCCCGGGCCGACCGCGATCCCGTTCTCCTTGGCGAAGCGGATGAAGTCCCAGACGATCAGGAAGTAGGAGGAGAAGCCCATCTCCTCGATCACCCCGAGCTCGAGCTCGAGCCGCTCGAGCGCCGCGGCGGGCGGCGGGTCGCCGTAGCGGGCGCGCAGCCCCTCGGCGGCGATCCGGCGCAGCATCGCCTCCGGCTCGGCGCCGTCCTCGGTCGGGTAGCGGGGCAGCAGCAGCTTGCCCAGCTCGATCTCGATCTCGCAGCGCTCGGCGATCTCCAGCGTGGCCGGGATCGCCTCCGGCCACTCGGTGAAGGACTCGGCCATTTCCTCGTTGCTCTTGAGGTAGAACTCGTTGGTGTCGAAGCTCATCTTCGGCGCCTCGAGGGTCGACTTGGTCTGCACGCAGAGCAGCGCCGCGTGGTTGTCGAAGTCCTCGCGGCGCAGGTAGTGGACGTCGGCGGTGCCGACCAGCGGCCGGCCCAGCTCGCGGGCGAAGCGGACGATTCCCCGGTTGGCCTTCTCCTGCTCCTCGATGCCGTTCTTCTGCAGCTCGAAATAGACCTGCTCGGGGCCGAAGGCCTGGATCAGGTCGTCGAGGTGGGCGCGGGCGTCGTCGGCGCGCTCTTCGACCAGGCGGCGGCAGAAGCGCGACTGCAGGCAGCCGGTGAGGACGATGACGCCCTTGGAGTGGCGGGCGAGCAGCTCCATGTCGACGTTGGCCTTGCCGCGCGAGAACCCCTCGAGGAAGCCGGCCGAGGTGAGCTGGACCAGGTTGGCGAAGCCGGCGTCGCTCTCGGCCAGCAGGGTGATGTGGTTGCGCTCGTACTTGGGCCTCTCCTTGACCGCGGCGACGTCGTCGACCAGGTAGGCCTCGAGCCCGGCGATCGGCTTGATCCCGTGCTTGTGGCAGGCCTTGTAGAGGTCGACCGCGCCGTTCATCACGCCGTGGTCGGTGAGGCCGAGCGCCGGCTGCCCGAGCTCCGCCGCGCGGGCCGCCATCGCGTCGATCTTGCAGGCGCCGTCGAGCAGCGAGTACTCGCTGTGGGCGTGGAGATGGACTGCGGATGGGCTGCTCACGGGCTGGCGCCGATCATGGCAACCGGCGCAGATGCCAACCGCCACAGAAGGCGCGCCTTCCGCGCTATATCCGCGCGTATTTCTCGCTCTTCCTCAGCGTTGGGGCGTGCTGCACACGGTGAACCCGATCTCGCGCGCCAGCCTCGTGCGCAGCCGGTCCTCCGCGTCGCGCCGGTCGCGTGCCGCTTCGACCCCGACCCTGCTGCCTTCCCTCGCGGCGGCGAGCGCCTCCCTGTCGGTCGCGTAGACCCGCTCCTGCGCCTCGACGTATTCGCCGTAGGGGGTGGCCAGCTGCCGCGGCGGCGTCAGCCCCTGCAGCCCGCGGATGCGCAGCCTCGCGTTGCGGACGAGGGCCTCCGCGTAGGAGGGGTCCGCCGAGCGCTCGCTTTCGAGGTCGCGGACTTCGAGGTAGCGGTCTTTGCTTTGCCGGCAGATCGCGTCGGCCTTGGCGATCAGCTCGGCTCGAGTCGCACCGCCGTCACCGGAGCCCGGGTTGCGGTCGTCTCCGCCGGCGGTGAGGAGGACCGCTGCTGCTGCTGCCACGACCGCCGCGAGGCCCGCCAGCGCCACGAGCGGCCGACTGCCTCGACTGCGCTCGGGCGGCAGCCGGCGCGTCGCCGCATCTGACGGCTGCGGCGCGATCGTCTCCGCCGTGCCGGTCGCGGCGGCGCCGGTGGCGACGGTGCGCTCGGGCAGCTCCGGCGCCGCCCCGCTCAGCGCCGCGACCGCGGCCCGGCCGAGGTCGCCGGCCGACGGGTAGCGGTCCTCCGGCTGCTTGGAGAGCGATCGGATGACGACGTCGTCGAGGGCCATCGGTACCGCAGTCGCCCGCAGCGAGGGGGCCGGCGGCGGGTCGTTGAGGTGGGCGTAGAGGCGCGCCGCCTCGCCCTCCCGCGGGTACGGGACCTCGCCGGTCAGGAGCTTGCAGAGAAGGCAGCCGAGCGCATAGACGTCGGTGCGGGCGTCGACCGCGCCGCCGGAGATCTGCTCCGGCGCGACGTAGTCGAGGGTGCCGACGAAGCGTCCGGTCTCGGTCAGGCCGGACTCGGTGGCGACGTTGCGGGCGACGCCGAAGTCGGTGATGTAGGCGTGATCGACGGCCGCCGTCTCGTCGAGCAGGACGTTGGCCGGCTTGACGTCGCGGTGGACGAGGCCGGCAGCGTGGATCGCGTCGAGCCCGCTGCCGACCTGGGCGATCAGCGCCGCCGCGGCAGCCGGCTCGAGCCGGCCCTCGCGTCCGAGGTGCTTGCCGAGGTCGGAGCCGGCGACGTAGCGCATCGCGATGAAGGGAACCCCGTCCTGCTCTCCCGCGGCGTAGATCGGCACCACGTTCGGGTGCTCGATCGAGGCGGCGATCCGCGACTCCTCGGCGAAGCGGCGGGCGAACACCTCCTCTGCGGCCGCCTCGGGCGCGATCAGCTTCAGCGCCACCCGGCGCTCCAAGCCCGGCTCGATTGCCAGGTAGAGCACGCCCATCCCGCCCCGGCCCAGGATCCGCTCGATCCGGTAGCCGGCGAACCGGTCCCCCTCGGCAAGTTCGATCCAGCGCCCTTCGCCCGGCATAGCCCAACCCTAGCCCGGCCTACACTCCCTTGGGTTCGCATGCGACGCCTCATCCTCATAGCCGCGGTCGGCGCGACGGCACTGCTCGGCGCCGCGGTCGCGCGCGGCGAGCTCAAGGTCGAAGACGGCCTGCGGCTCGGCTTCGACGCCCGCTTCAGCCCGCACACGCTGCCGCGCGACCGCGACGTGCCGGTCAGCGTCGACATCAGCGGCACGGTGCGGACCACCGACGGCAGCCAGCCGCCGCAGCTGCGCCGGATGACCGTGGCGGTCAACCGCTACGGCCGGATGTCGACCCGCGGCCTGCCGCGATGCCGGGCCGGCCGGCTCGAGTCGACCAGCTCCGAGGTCGCCCTGGCCCGCTGTCGCCGCGCCCTCGTCGGCCGTGGCCGCTTCGGCGCCAAGGTCGAGTTCCCCAACGTCGCCCCGTTCCCGGTCAAGGGCAGGATGCTCGCCTTCAACGGCCGGCTCGGCGGCAGGCAGGTGATCTACCTCCACATCCACGGCTCCAACCCGATCGAGGCGACCGTCGTGCTCACCTTCAGGGTCAAGCGCCTGGGCAAGGGCAGGTTCGGCACCGTGCTCACGACCAGGATCCCGCGCATCGCCTCCGACCTCGGCTACGTCACCGACGTCGCCCTCACGTTCGGACGCCGCTACCGCTTCGCCGGCGAGTCACGCAGCTTCATCAGCGCTCGCTGCGCCGCGCCGGTCGGCTTCCCCGGCGCGATCTTCACCTTCGCCAAGGGCAGTTTCTTCTTCGCCGGCGGCAAGAGCATCCGCACCGCGGTCGTGCGCGACTGCCTGGTCCGGTAGCGGCGCGCCCGCTTCGACCAAATGTCCGCTGGCCTTGCCGCCGCGGACCCCGACGCCGATGACCGGACCATGAACCCGTTGGCTCGCGTCTGGCATGGCGTCGTCGGCCCGAGCGGCTGGCGCTCCATCGTCGGACCGGTCGTCTTCGTCCTGCTCGGAATCGGGCTGCTGGTCTACGACCACCTGAACCAGCGGGTCACCGATGTCGTCTTCTGGCTGACCCTGGGTCTGATCGTCACCGTCTTCGGCCGCATGCTGGAAACCAACCGCCGCCAGTCGCGAGCGCTTGCGCGGCAGCGGCGCGAGGCGCTCGACGACGCCGTCACCGGCCTCCGCAACCGCCACAGCCTCGAAGCCGACATCGCCGCCGCGGCGGCCGCCGCCGGCCCGGGCTGGGTCCTCGTCCTGGTCGAGCTGAGCGGTCTCGAGACCCACGGCGACCGGCGCGGGTACGCCGCCGGCGACGAGCTGCTGCGCCGCTCCGCCCACCAGCTCGCCGAGGCGGTGGCGCCACTCGGTGGAATCGCCTACCGGGTCGCCGCGAGCCGGCTTGCGGCCCTGGTGCCGGCGGGCGAGCGTTCGCTCGGCGAGATCGTCCTCGCGACGAGCGGCTCGCTGCGCGGCGAGGAGGGCGAGGCGATGCCCGCCCGCGCGCACGGAGAGGTCGCGATCCCGGCCGAGGCCGGCGACGCGGAGGCTGCCTTCCAGCTCGCCGGGACCAGGCTCGCCACGCAACGCCAAAGCCAGCTGCGCTCGGCACGGCGGCAGGCGCATGCGGTGCTGATGGCGGCGCTCGCGGCTCGCCAGCCGGAACTGCGAGACGAGCTGCGCGTCGCCGCCTACCGGGCGATCTCGCTGGCTCGCCGGCTCGAGATGAGCGCCGGGGAGATCGACGACGTGGCACTCGCCGCCGAGCTGCAGAGCATCGGGCTGCTCTCGGTTCCCGAAGCGATCCTCGACAGCGAGGCGCGCTTCGAGGCCGAGCGGATCGAGCCGATCCGCAACCACCCGCTCGAGGGCGAGCGGATCGTCGCCGCCGCATCGGGGCTCGCCCCGGTCGCCACCCTGGTGCGCTCGAGCGCCGAGCGCTTCGACGGCTCCGGCGCGCCCGACGGCCTCGCCGGCGAGGCGATCCCGCTCGGCGCGCGGGCGATCGCCGTCGCGGTTGCCTACACCGCGATGACCTCGCCGCGACCCCATCGTCAGGCGCGCGGCTCAGACGAGGCGCTGGCGGAGCTGCGCCGCGGCGCCGGCAGCCAGTTCGACCCGCGCGTGGTCGAGGCGCTGAGCGCCGAGCTGGCCGAGGAGGCCACGCCGATCGCCGCGGGCTAGGGCAGGTACCTTTCGGCCTGTTCCTGGGCTTCTTCGATGCCCTTTTCGGCTTCCTCCCTGCCCTTCCGGAGAGCCTCTTCGGCTTCCTTCTTGCCCTTCCCGATTCCCTTCCGCGCCTCGTCGGAGCCCTGTGAGGCGCCCTGCTTCGTTTCCTCTTCGGCCTTCTCAAAGCCCTCTTGGACCTCGTCCTTGGCGGTCCAGATTCCCTGCCGGGCTTCCTCCGCCCCCCGTTCGATCCGCTCCTGGGCTTCGCCGCCGCTGTCCTCGTCGTCGCCGCCGCATCCGGCCCACGCCAGACCGGCGACGCCGATCGCAAGCGCAACCAGCAGCGCCGTCAGCCGCCGCGCCCGCTTCTCCTTCGGTCCCTCTTCCTTCACGTCGATTCCTTTCGCTCGCGGGCCACTCCGAAGTCGTCCCCGATCTTCTCACCTCGACGGTCGGACCGATCCGATCGGCGACGGCTGGGTCGACATCGGCGGCTCGGTCGTCCTCGACGAGGTGCGCGAGCACCCGCTCAGCTGAGCCCCGGGCTCAGATCAGAGTCCGAGACCACCCACCCCGGGCTCGTCCCAGCCGAGGTGATGGGCGAGCTCGTGACGGAGCGTCCGCTCGACCTGGTGGGCGAGCAGCTCGCGGTCGTGCCCGAAGTCGCGCTCCAGCGTGTCGCGGTAGATCACGATCCGGTCCTCGACGTATTCACGAGCGACGCCGTCCCCCATGTAGTGGCCGTAGGCCCGCACCTCCGCGCCCCGGTCGGAGACCACGACCGCGACCCTCGCCAGCAGCTCCTGGAATTCCTCGGGCAGTCGATCGATCGCGTCAGCGACCAACGATTCGAACTGGTCGGGCTCGGGGGCATCGGGCATGCCCTAAAGGTAGCCCGAGAGCGCGATCACTCGCCGTTGAATGCCCTTTCCCTCTCCGAGTTGGGATTACATCCCAGCGAGTAGTCGGGGGCCAATTTCGGGACCAAGTTTTGGGAGGCAATCGATGACGTGCTCGTTCATGCGGCGGCGTAGTTATGTTGTCTCGCGTGTCGGCGGCGCTCTACGCGGTATATACCTCGCATCCTGCACACGCCGCACGCTTGATGCTCGAGCACAAGGGGATCGAGCACCGGGTGGTCAACCTGGTGCCCGGAACTCACGCCGCGGCGGTCCGGGCGCTTGGCTTCCGCGGTGGCACGGTGCCCGCCCTGAGGCTTGACGGGCGCCGCATCCAGGGCACGCGCGCGATCTCTCGCGCGCTCGATGACGCGCAGCCGGAGCCGCCGCTGTTCCCCGCCGACCCGCAGGAGCGGATCCGGGTCGAGCAGGCGGAGCTCTGGGGCGACGAGATCCTGCAGCCGGTTCCGCGGCGAATCGGCGGCTGGGTCTTTGCGAACCGGCCCGAGATGCGCACTCGCCTGGCCCGTGAGGCCGGCCTGCCGGCGCCACGCCTGCTCGGCCTGGCCGGCTGGCCGGTGACCTGGTACAACGCGCGCAAGGTCGGGGCCAACGACACCGAGCCCGTGAGGAAGACGGTCGAGATGTTGCCTCCCCTGCTCGACCACGTCGACGAGTTGCTCAACGAGGGGACGATCGGTGGCGAGCAGCGCAATGCCGCCGACTTCCAGATCGGGACATCGGTCCGGCTGCTGCTCACGTTCGCGGACTTGGCGCCGGCGCTGGAGGGCCGCAAGGCGACGCGCTTCGCCACCGAGCTGATGCCCGACTACCCGACGGGGATTCCAGCGGGCCTCGTCCCGCACGAATGGCTCGAGCTCCTTTGTCGGTGACCAATTTCGGGACCAAGTGCCCGGTCGTCATCGTGCCCGAGGATGGGTCCAGGGGCCGCTAACCTCACAGCTGATGACCATTGCCGACCTGGAGACCCTCCCCGGCGCTGACCTGGTTGAGCGCGGAATCGAAGATCTGGATGCCGGTCGCGAATCAGCCGAGGCCCTGCTCGTGTCGATCGGCGCGCCGCGCCTGCAGTCGGTGGGCGTTGGGGTGTCCGCGCCCATCGCATCTCCCGAGCACAAGCTCTATCTGCTCCTTGCCCGCGAGCGGGGCGACGGCGCCCATTCGGCCTACAACGCCCTAATCCGCCGGCTCGTCAGCTTCGAGCGAGCGGCAGCATGCGCGAGCTAGCCGACTCGACTCGCATCGAGCGCTTCGTGTGCGAGCTGGGGCGAGCCGCCCGGGCCGAGGGCCGCGTCTATCTCACCGGCGGAGCGACCGCCGTGCTCCACGGCTGGCGGGAAACGACTATCGACGTCGACATCAAGCTCGTCCCCGACAACGATGAGATCCTCCGCGAAATACCCCGCCTGAAGGAGGAGCTGGACCTCAACGTCGAGCTTGCGGCCCCCTCCGACTTCATCCCACTCACGTCCGCGCTCAGTTCGACACGATCGAGCCTGAGCTCTACCGCTTCCCGGCAATCGACCCGGCCTCTTTCCGCAAATCCGTTGAAGAGCTCTTCAGGGTAGTGGGGCGGGAAGGACTCGAACCAGCGACCGACGGATTATGAGTCGCGCCGGAACCCGTCTATATAGCCGAATCTGGCCTGATAGAGCGAACTACGTCCAGGGAGTTCGGCTGAGTCGGGGACCAATTTCGGGACCAAGTTTTCGAGACCGTCGGACCAGCTTTGAGCGACTCCCTTTCACCCCTCCCCGGCGCTGAGAACCTGACGTCCTGCTACTCTGCATGCACTTACTCCGGTTGCTTCGGGAGCCGGAGGGGGGCCGCCGCAAGGCGGCCTCACTTTTTTCAGGGCGACCAGCTGGCGGGTCGGTTGATCGCACCGCCGACCGTCTCCACCGTCGCCGGGAGCTGGCATTCGCGCAACGTCGCCTCGTGAACGGGCCGGTAGAAGCTCGCCTCCACGGCGCGGCCGAGTCGCGGGCTGCACCGCGGGCTTGCGACGCCGAGCGTCCGGCCGAGAGCGCTGCCGACGATCCGCAACGGCTCCTTGAGGTCGTAGTCGTCGGAAACGACCACAGCGATCTCGGCCTCCTCACGGAAGGCGTCGAGCAGCAGGTGGGTGGCGAGGTTCACATCGGAGCCCTTCTCCTCTGTCCGCAGGACCTCGACGATCTCCGGCAAGTGAGCCGGTGAAGAGGCGAGAGGCAGCCGAGCCGGCTTGGTCTGGAAGTAGCCCTCGTGAACCGACACCTCTGGCAGCGTCGCCACGGCACGCAGGTAGGTGTCCTGGCGCTGTGGAAGATGCGGGTCGACCGCTCGCCCGCCCACCCGAGCCGTGAAGTAGCGGACCCGATGCAGCTCCTGGTCGGGGAGCAACAGGGCGCGGCCGAAGGCCGCGAGGTCGAGCCACTTGAGCGGCGGCCGGCCTTTGAGCGCCCCGTAGAAGAGGTTTAAGCCGTCGATGTAGACGTTCGCGCGTCGCATCTGGCCGGGCACTCTGCCGAACCAGGCGCCGCCGTGCCATGCCCCCCTTCGAGAAAATGCTCATCGCGGAGTCGAGCCCGCGCCTCAGGAAGCGAGTCGCTGCTGCTCCTCGGCGACCGGAACCAACTCGGCTTGGTCGGCGGACGGCGCTCGCCAATAGACCGATTTCATCAGCTGCGAGTGATCCGCCCGCGCCGCCGCAGCTGCCGTCTCCAGGGCAGCGATCAGGTACGGCGCAGCTTCGTCCTTCTTGAGTTCCTTGGCCGCTTCGTCGAGGCGGCGGGCGGCATCTTCGACGTAAAGCATCGCGCCCTCCACTTTGCGGAAGTGCTCTTCCTCGCGACGTTGCTCTGCGGCGGTCATCGGCCCCACTCTACGGCCGCCCCCAGATGCCGACGACCGCCAGGTCCGCAAAATGCGAGGACGGGACCGGAGTCATCCCAGGCGCAGGCAGCTTCGCGAAGGATGAACATGGGGCGGGCTGGACTCGAACCAGCGACCGACGGATTATGAGTCGCGCCGGAACCCGTCTATAGAGCCAAACCTGGCCCGCTAGAGCGAATCACGTCCAAGGAGTTCGCCTGAGTTCGGTGGAGTCGGGGACCAATTTCGGGACCAAGTTTTCGAGGCCGCCGATCAGCTCGTCGATCAGCGTTCCTTCGCCTCGCAGTCTGCGGGAAGTCCCTGCGCTACTACGCCGCGATTGGATGGCCGCCGGAGTCCCGGGCCTCTATATGGGCGCGAGGAGGCAACTGCAGGGTGCCTTGGTCGAAACGCCTGAAGCGAAGCAGGAGTGCCGCCGCAGCTCGAGACCAGCGCGCAAAGCCGTGCGCCTGCTCGGGCTGAACGAGCAGCTCATGCCCATCGGGGTAGACGATCACGACGGGGTCGCCATCGAACAACGCGCGAGTGGCCATCTCCCCCTGGCGGGGATTGTCGGCCGAAATGAAGTGCGCTCGATTTGGGTAGCGAGCAGCCAGGTCTTCGTTCTCGATGCCGGCGAGGACTCTCTCAGTCGCAGGATCGATGTTGGCGTCGTGGCTCATGACTCCCGCCATTGTCTCACGATCGCCGGAGCCTCCACCTTGGCTTTCTTGATCGCCGCTGCCATCGCCTCATTCGGGGAGCTGAAATCGAGGACCGTCGGCGCTTGCTTCCCGCTGGCGCACGTGTACTCGTGCTCGTGATGCTCATCGACCGCATCGGCGTTGTCCCACAGGCGCACAGTCGTCCACTCGCCGCCCTCAATAACCTCCAGCGTGATCGCGTAGGACGCAGGCGGCGGTGACTCACTGCGCCGGTACCGGATGCGGATGTCCGGCTCCACATCGATGAAGATCTCTCGCTCTGTCGGGACCACAGACAGAGGCTCTCAAACGAAGCGGCGCCGTCCTTCTTCAGCTCCTTGGCGGCTTCGGATAGGCGGCGTGCCGCGTATTCGACCTCCATCATCGCCCCCTCGACCTTGCGGAAGTGCTCTTCTTCGCGGACTCGCTCTGCGGTATTCATCGCGTCCACTCTACGGGCGCCCCCAGATGCCAGTGACCACCAGATTCGCAAAATGCGAGGACACGATCGGTGGTGTCGCAGACGCGGCAACCGTTCGGCCAAAGCGATGGGGCGGGCTGGACTCGAACCAGCGACCGACGGATTATGAGTCCGCTGCTCTGACCAGCTGAGCTACCGCCCCGGGTGGGCCGAGCGTAGCGCGCCGGCGGGGGTCGAATCGATCAGGCGCTGAACAGCTGGGCGAGGGAGCGGCCCACGTCGGGGGGCTCCTCCTTGCCCTCGGCGGCGGCGGTCGCGCCTTCGGAGAGGGCCTTGGCGGCGTCAGCGATCTGCTGCGAACGGGCGCCGCGCAGCTCGCCGGACTTCTTCGCTTCGGCGAGGTCGGATTCCATCAGCCCGGCGAGCTCGGCGAGGCGGCGCAGGCCGACCGCTCCGGCCGTCCCCTTCAGCGCGTGGGCTTCCGCTCGCAGCGTCTCGAAGTCTTCGGTCTCGGTCGCCAGCCCGGCGGCGATCACGTCGCAGCGACGGCGTGCCTCCTCCGCGAACGACTTCAGCAGCTCGGGGTCCGGCGCGGTCTTCTCGCTCACCTCCCGCTCACCTCTTCCACGGCCCGGTTCAGGCGCTCGACGCCGAAAGCGCCCTCGATCTCCGCCCGGATGATGCCCTGGCGGTCGATCGCGAACAGCCACGGCTCGCTCGGCAAGTGGAAGGCCCTGACCTGAGGCCTCACGCCCTTGCCCGGATCGTTGTCTTTGAAGATCTCCATATGGATGAAGGCGATGCCGTCTCCGTGTTCCTGCTTGACCTGCTCGGCCACGTCGACGACAGGGCCGCATACCCGACTCTGGCAGAACTGGGGGGTCGCAAACAAGAGGATGATCGGTTCTTTCCCCAGAACGTCCGCGTAGTCGACGTCGTTCTGCGTGTCCGGCGGGATGCGCGTGGTCACCTTCCCGGGGTCTCCACCGACGTCGGCCCGGGTCGGGGTGTGGATCCGCGGCGCCTTTTCTCCGACCTGCGGGATCCGCTCGAATTCGCCGACCGTCGCGCTCGGCAGCAACGTCGCGACCATCTCCTCGCCCTGCCTGATCAGGGCGGCGATCCGCCACTCTCCGGCGCTGGGGAGGTTGAGCTCGGTCGTGTAGACGACGGTCGCGGCGTCGGGATCGCTGGTCGTCGTCTGGGCGCGGAAGGCGGGCTTGGTGCCGATGCTTTCGATCGCCGCCGGGAAGGGGCCCTCGGCGGGCTGTTCGAGCGCTTCGGTGCGCGCCCGCGCCACGGCGCCCTTCTTCTGCTTGCCATTCTTCGCCGTCCCGTCACCGCCACCCTTCGCCGCCGGGACCTTGGCGACGTAGAGGGCGACCTCGGCATCGTCGATCTGGCTGCGATCGGGCTCGAAGACGCCGAACGGGTAGCGGTTCTCCCCCGGCTGGAAGGCCAGCGCCGCCGGCGAGACGACCAGTTCGGCGTGGCCGTCCGCTGCTTTGACGATCTCCCCCAGGCTTCTGCCGGCGGCGGCCGGGAAGGCGCTCTTCGGCGGCGCCGGCCGGCTGGAGGCGACGGTCGAGGAGCCGGTGGCGTCCGTATCGGAGTCGCCGCCGCAGCCGGCGGCGAGGACCGAGGCCGCGAGCAGGCAGGCGGCAGCGCTTGTGAGACGACGCGGGGACATCCGAAGCGACCATGTTATTCGGCGGCGGGGGCCGAACTCCGGCCTGCGCGCGCGGCGGCGCGGGCTCCCTATACGCTGGGCGCCCGTTGCAGGCGAGCGCAAGGAGAGGGAATTGGCGGAGCGAGCGGCACTGATCACCGGGGCGTCGAGTGGGATCGGGCTCGCGATCGCCCGCACGCTGGGCGAAGAGGGCTACGCGCTGACGGTCTCCTCACGGCGCCTGGAGAAGCTGGAGGGCGCCGCCGAGAGCCTGCGCAAGGTCGCCCCCGAGGTGCAGAGCGTCGCCGCCAACATGACCGACGAGGAGGACGTGGTCGGCGTCTTCGCCAAGCACCGCGAGGCCTACGGGCGACTCGACGTGCTGGTCAACAACGCCGGGGTCGGGATCGGCGCGCCGATGGAGGAGATCCAGACGAAGTACCTCGACATGCAGCTGGCGGTCAACCTGCGGGCGCTGGTGATCGGCACCCGCGAGGGGCTGCCGATGCTGCGCCAGGCCGGCGGCGAGCACGGCAAGGCGTTGATCGTCAACACCGCCTCGATCGCCGGCAAAGCCGGGCAGGCCTGGCTCTCCGTCTACGCGGCGACCAAGGGCGCGGTGATCAACTTCACCCAGTCGACCCACCGCGAGGTGGGCAGCGCCGGGATCCAGTGCACGGCGCTGGCGCCGGGCTTCGTCGACACGCCGATGACTGAGTTCGCCAAGGGCCAGGTGCCGGCCGAGGAGATGATCCGGCCGGAGGACATCGGCGAGGCGGTCCGCTTCCTGCTGCGCACGTCACCCAACTGCCACGTCCCCGAGATTGTCTTCACCCGACCCAACGAGGGCCTCGATACCCCCTGACGGTCCCAGATCGTCGCCATGCTGCGTCCTCGGTCGGGCAAATAGCGCTGCTATTCGGCCTCCCTGCATCCTTGCCTGGCAACGCCTGGGCCGCGTCAGATGCGCTTCTTAGTTGCCGCCTTTGGCGATCCCGGGCACGTCTTCCCTGCGATAGCCCTCGGGCGGGCGCTGGCCGGGCGTGGCCACGCGGTGACGATCGAGACCTGGGAGGAGCGGCGGGCGGCGGTCGAGGGCGCCGGGCTCGGCTTCGCCGCCGCCGAGGAATACCGGATGTTCCCGCCGCCGGATCCCAACTCGCCGCAGGGAGCGCACGCCGCCGAGGCGGCGCGGGCGCTGCTGCCGCTGCTGGAGGAGATGCGGCCGCACGCGGTGGTCAGCGACATCCTCACCCTGGCGCCGGCGCTCGCCGCCGAGCTGGCGGGGATCCCACGGGCCACCCTGATCCCCCACATCTACCCGGTGGTCGAGCCGGGGTTGCCCTTTTTCGCGGTCGGACTGCGACCGCCGCGCACGCCGCTTGGGCGGGGTGTCTGGCGGCTGGGACAGCGAGCGCTGAACGTCGGGCTCGAGCAGGGTCGCGCCGACCTCAACAGGCAGCGGGCCCGCCTCGGCCTGCCGCCGACCGAGCGCTTCCACGGCGGCATCAGCCCCGACCTGGCGTTGGTCGGCACCTTCCCCCAGCTCGAGTACCCGCGCCGCTGGCCGGCCGGGGTCGAGGTGACCGGGCCGATGGTCTTCGAGGTCCCGCATCCGGAGATCGAGCTGCCGCCGGGCGAGGAGCCGCTGGTGCTGGTGGCGCCGAGCACCGCTCACGACTCCGGCAACCGGCTCGTCCGCGCCGCCCAGGCGGCGCTCGCCGAGGAGCCGGTGCGGGTGGTGGCGACGACCAACCGGGTCGTGCCGCAGGAGCCGATCGACGTTCCCGGCAACGCGGTCCTGGTCGAGTGGCTCAGCTACAGCCAGCTGATGCCAGCCGCCTCGCTGGTGATCTCCCACGGCGGCCACGGCACGGTGGCGCGAGCGCTGGGCGCCGGCACGCCGGTGCTGATCAGCCCGATCATCGGCGACATGAGCGAGACCGCGATGCGGGTCGCCTGGGCCGGCGCCGGCCTCTCCGTCCCCTGGCGCCTCTGCCATCCCGCGCCCCTGCGCTGGGCCACCCGCCGCATCCTCGGCGAGCCGTCGTTCGCGGCGCGCGCCAGCCAGCTGGCCGCCTGGACGCGGGAGCATGCCGGCGCCCAACGCGGGGCTGAGCTGGTCGAGCGGTTGGCCGTCAAGACCAAAGCCACCGCCAGGACCTAGAATGGCGCAACGCGTTTCAGGTCAGGGGCGCACGGTCCCCCGTGATGTAGCGGAAGCATGACTGACTGTTAATCAGTTCGCGGTGGTTCGAATCCACCCGGGGGAGCTTTCGGTGGTCACTCTTCGAGGATCGCCACTCCATTCTCGACCTCCGCATGGCAGTTGGCACAGAGAAGCGCACATTTAGCCGCCTCCAACTTGAGCTCCGCAAACGCACGTGTGCAACCTCGTCTTGACAGTGAAAATTCTTTCTCGGTTGGGTCCAGGTGGTGAAACTGCAATGCGCCCTGATATCGGCGATAGCCACAGAGGCGGCATTTTCCGCCCGCTTCCTCCACCAGGCGTTCCTTTGCCCGTCGCCGCCAGGCTGAGACATCGGCCCTGCGGCATTTCATGCAGCGATACGACCCACGATTCTCAAGAACGAATTTCGTTCGACCGTGCCGGCTGCATGACCTCCGGATGTATCGGTCACCACGCTGCTTGGCTTCTCGCGCCTCCTTCCGCCGCGAGCCGCCGGTGGCTTTTAGGCCATATCGGTTGAGCCAGTACCGCACGGTCGTGATGTCCCGGTCGACCAGCTTGGCCATTTCCTCAAGCGTCAGTCCCTCTTCAACTGCTGTTTGAAGCCGATCACGATCGAGCCCGCCACGCGCAGCGAATCTATCTCGCCCGTTGGCGACAAGGTCATGTTTCTTCAACCAGTACCCGACGGTCGACGGATGCTTGCCAGCCTCCCGCCCGATCGCTTCCAACGACATTCCCTTCGCCAAGCACTCCTCCAAGAATTTCCTCCTCATGTGCAAAAAGATTGCAAACGAGGCAGACAGAACTCTGCGAACGTGTGTTCGTCTAGCTGGGTGTGAAAGGCATGCCCTCGGCCAACCGTCGGATGCTTGCCTCATGCTCTCGTCGCACCACCCTCTCCGACTGCTCTGGGGCTGGCGCCGACCGCTCGGGCTCGCTCACCTTCGACTCGTCCTCGCGGATCTTCGGCGCCTTGGTGCGCGGTGGCATCAAGCCCTGAACCAGATCGCGGTAGAAGTCGGTTGCGTGTCGGCGCGTCTCAGCGACGAAGGACCCCTCCTTTCGCCCCCCTTTCTTTCCCATGGGCATCGAGAGGGCGAGTAGGAACGAGCGTGGCTCCCGCTTTGGTTCGTCCTCCATCAGGAGTCGCTCCGGGAGCTCCCTGCAGTCGCGCAACAGCTCTGAGCGGGTCGCACGCACCCGCGCGAACCTGACGTCGATGCGTAGGTCCTCTGGCGCATCCTTCAGCTGGCGGAGAAGCCAATTGATGCGCGTGCGCGGTCGACCTTCCTTGGGCGCAGGTATCTCAACCGTCGTGGTGACCCGACGGGTTCGGAGGTTTGCCTGGACGCCGATCGGGCCGACCGCGTCCGGAACTCGCATCGAACACTGGAGCACGCCGCGCAGGGCCAGGCTGTCAGCGGTCGCGGCTATCTGTTCCTCGGTGCTCCTGCCTCTTGGCCGCAGGTTGCTGACATCCACCCCGAGCTCTTGGCTGAGATGCAAGCAGAGATACTCGACGAACTGTTCCCAGCGCGCAGCCACCGCCTTCGCCTTCGCGTCGCTCGGCCGCAGCGTCTCGTTGCGAGCGCTTTCTCGGACGCGCACCCAGTCCTGGCCCAATCCTTCGAAGCCACTCGCGCCGGACTTCTCGTCGTCGAGGTAGCGGATCAACTCGCCGAGGATCCAGGCCTGGTCGGGATCGTCGATCCCGCGGAATCGGTGCTGGACGATCGCCTCGGTCAGGATCCTCCACCAAGAAGCGTGATAGACGGCCAGCCCCTTCAACTTCGACTTGCGGATCTCGTACGGCAAATCCTGCGGATCGCTGCGAATCTGATTCGAGATCGTCAGCAGCCCGTCGAATCCATGTTCACGCGCGAGATCGAGGTAGCGGGAAACCTGCTCGGTGTCCAACTCCGCCGTACCCGTCTTGATCTCGACCAGACAGCCCCAGCGCTTCTTGCCGCGCTCGACGATCACACCGCCATCGGGGATGTGCGTCTTGTTGTCTCCATCCTTGAAGCGCAGCTCCGTGTAGGTGGAGACCTTCCCTTTGGGGACCTTCATTCCGGAGAGCAGCGCGTGGCAGAAGTCTGGGACCGCCCCCATCACCGCCAGCAGCGCCGATGCGGCGCGGCGCTCCTGCTCGTTCTGGTTGCGAATTCCGGCGGTGGGCAGCAAGCGCGCCGCAACCCAAACGTCCTGCTTCACCAATTCCGCATTGGCCATTGAAGGCACCTCCCGTACCGATAGATAACGGGAGACTATTCGCCACGGCCCCGGTGTGCCCTGCTCAGCCCCCCACTCGCTCGGTGCGGGCTATGCGCTCCACCAGGGCGGCGCGTTCTCGGCTCAGGGCGGCGCGGCGCTCGTGTTCGTCGGCTTCGCCGGCGGCGGCGATCTCGGCCTCGATCCGGCGCTGCTCGAGGAGCAGGAAGTTGAGCTCCATCGACTCCGGCGAGGCCGGCTCGTCGTGGGCGAGGATGACCAGCTCGGCGATCAGGCTGGCGAGGGCATCGTCGTCGTGGGGCAGGTTGGAGGCCGGGTCCTCGGGGTGCTGGCGCAGCCAGGCTGCGGCGCCGGCGCCGCTGGGCGAGAGGTGATCGTCGGTGAGCCGGGCCAGGTACTCCCTGCCCTCCGCCGGCAGCGCCACGCACATCGCCAGCAACGCCCGCTCGCGCCGTTCGCGCGAGGTCAGCGCCGCCGCCGCGCCGCGCTGCGCGGGCGGCGGGGGCGCGCCGCCGCGCCCTCCGCCGGATCGGCTCGCCGAAGCCGCCC
>JBBDTK010000120.1:0-3330 GCA_040904405.1 Solirubrobacterales bacterium
CGCCTACGGAGTCGTCCTCCAGGCCGTGGAGATTGCGACCACGGTCGCGATGGGCACGCCCGCCCTACTCCGCGAGGGGATGACCTGGAAGGACCTGCGCATCCAGGCGCTCTCGACCGCCCCGGTCCAGCTCCAACCCGACCCGCCCTCCCGAAGATCGGCGAGTCGAAGGGAGCGGGTCGTTCAGTAGAGGTTCTGCCCTGGCTGCAAGCGCCCTACGCCGGGGACGAAGCGGCCCACCCTGGCGGCATAGGAGGCGTAGCTCTCCCCGTGCGCCCGCAGGAGGTAGGGCTCCTCGACCACCCGCACTGAAGCTCCAGCGCAACTACCAGTCCGAGCAAGCCTGTGATCGCCACCCAGCTCGGGACGAGCAGGGTGAGACCGAGCACGGTCGGCAGCATCGAGACTCGCTCAGGGGAATGTCCAGGGGAATGTCCAGGGGAATGAAAGGGGTCGAAAACAGCCCTTTCTTGACCTCTTCTGACTTTCGTTGACCTCCCGCCCCAGGTCAGGCCGAGTCGCCGCAAACCCGCTCCACGAGCGGGAATGCGGCCTACAGAGCCAAGCGAAGCGAGCGGGGCAGCCAGGACTCGAACCTGGAATCGCCGGTTTTGGAGACCGGTGCCTTAGCCAGTTGGGCCACTGCCCCGAGACGGGCAATGCTAGCCGGGCGGCACGCGGACCCGCGACCTCGATCCGCCGCTGCGACCTTCGATCTATGCGGGCGGAGGGACTCGAACCCCCAAGCTCTTGCGAGCACCGGCACCTAAAGCCGGCGTGTTTCCCATTTCACCACGCCCGCGCGACGTTCTATGATCGCATCGTGGCGATTGGAGAGGTCACGCCGGGGTACGAGCTCTGGCACCCGAACCGGGAGAAGGCGGACGTGATTGCGACCAAGCTCGTGATCGCGCTGCTGATGCTGGCCACGTCGGCGATCGCGGCGCTGGTCACGATCACCGGCTTCGCGCTGCTCAGCGGCGGCGGCGGCATGGGCATCGTCTGCCTGGTCTTCGCCGCGCTCTACGCCCTCTTCGGCTTCCTCGTCTGGCGCTGGAGCCGCGGCATCCTCCCCGTCGCCGCCTCGCTCTCGATGATCCTGGCGATCTTCTGCGCGGTCGGCGCCGAGAGCTGGTTCGCCCGCGACAAGGCCGGCTTCGAGGAGGCGCTGATCCCGGTGCCGCTGATCGGCCTGCTGGTGATCGTCCTCGCCCTGCTGCAGCTGATCCTGATCGCCGCCGCCTTCTACGGCTTCAGCCAGGATTGGCATGTCGAGGAGGAGCGCCCGATCGGCTCCGGCGAGGACTACGGCGCCGGCGCCCCGCCGCTGGACTCCCCGGACGCCCCTCAACCCGCCTGAAGCGGTCGCCTCGCGCGACCGTCCACGATCGCGTCCCCGCGCAGGCCGCGGATGCCGGAGGTGGGACTCGAACCCACAATCCCTTTCGGGCGATTGATTTTGAATCAATTGCGTATCCCAATTCCGCCACTCCGGCGCAATCCCAACGATAGACGGCGCCCAGGGCGCCGGACCCGCCCGGGGGTCGGCCCTCAGGCCGGAGTGATCGGGTTGCGCCTGGTGGCGAAGCCGCGGTCCTTGCTCGCCGCCGCGGCGAAGCGGCGGATCAGCTCGACGCGCAGCTCGGCCGGCTCGATCACCGCGTCGACGACCAACTCGGAGGCGAGGTGGAGGATGTCGATGTCGGCCGCGTACTCCTCGCGTTTGCGGGCGACGAACCCGGCCCGCTCCCGCTCGTCCTCGATCGCCTGGATCTGGTTGTAGAAGACGGCGTTGATCGCCGCCTCGGGCCCCATCACCGCGATCGAGGCGCTCGGCAGGGCGATGCAGCAATCGGGCTCGAAGGCCGGCCCGGCCATCGCGTAGAGGCCGGCGCCGTAGGCCTTGCGCACGATGACGCTGAGCTTGGGCACGGTCGCTTCGGAGACGGCGCTGATCATCTTCGCCCCGTGGCGGATGATCCCCTGGCGCTCGACCGCGGCGCCGATCATGAAGCCGGGCACGTCGGCGAGGAAGAGCAGCGGCAGGTTGAAGGCGTTGCAGGTCTGGATGAAGCGCGCCGCCTTGTCGGCCGAGTCGACGAAGAGCACGCCACCCTTCTGCTGCGGCTGGTTGGCGACGATGCCGACGGCCTGCCCGTCGAGCCGTCCGTAGCCGACGATCAGCTCCTTCGCCCAGCGCTTGTGAACCTCGAGCAGGCTGCCGGCGTCGAGCAGGACGTCGAGCACCTCGCGCATGTCGAAGGGACGGTTCTCGTCGGCGGGGACGATCTCCTCGATCGCGGTCGTCGAGGCCGGCCCGGCAGGCTCTGCCGCGGGCGGGGCCTCGCGCCAGCTCCCCGGCATGTAGGAGAGGTAGCGCTGGGCCAGCTCGATCGCCTCCTCGTCGCTGCGGACGAGGAAGTGGCCGCAGCCGGAGACGCCGGTGTGCATCTTCGCCCCGCCCATCTCCTCCAGCGTCACCTGCTCGCCGATCACCATCTCGGCCATCCGCGGCGACCCCAGGTACATCGAGGCGTTGCCCTCGCGCATGATCACCACGTCGCAGAAAGCCGGGATGTAGGCGCCGCCGGCGGCGCTCGGCCCGAACAGCAGGCAGACCTGCGGCACCTGGCCGGAGAGCCGCACCTCGTTGTGGAAGATCCGCCCGGCGCCGCGGCGGCCGGGGAACATCTGCACCTGGTCGGTGATCCGCGCCCCGGCCGAGTCGACCAGGTAGACCATCGGCAGCTGCAGGCTCAGCGCCCGTTCCTGGATGCGGAGGATCTTCTCGACCGTCTTCGGGCCCCAGGAGCCGGCCTTGACGGTCGGGTCGTTGGCCATCAGGGCGACGCGGCGGCCGTCGATCGCGGCCAGCCCGGTGAGCACTCCGTCCGCGCCCAGCCCCTCCTGCTCCCAGTTGGCCAGCAGCCCCTCCTCGGCGAAGGAGCCCTTGTCGACCAGGCGGTCGACCCGCTCGCGCACGGGCAGCTTGCCCTGCTCGGCGGTCTTCTCGTGATGCCGCTGCGGGCCGCCGCCCAGGGCGGCCTCTAGGGCGGGTCGGATATCGGTCACGGCGGCAGACTAACCGCGGTGCGTTTGGCGCGCGCCGGACCAAGCGGGGCAAGGACGCAGGGAGTCCGAATAGTGACCTATTCGGACGACCGAGGACGCCGCACCGCGCAGTGTCCGCCGCCGCCAGACGCATCGCGGGCCCACTCGACCGGCCCTGCGCGCAGGAGGTGGGCACCGAGCGGGCGGCCGAGTACCTCCTGGGCGGCGCGCGAGGCCGCCAGCAGGCACGGCAGGTCGATCCCGGTCTCGACCCCCATC
>JBBDTK010000121.1:0-14333 GCA_040904405.1 Solirubrobacterales bacterium
AGGCACCCCGTGAAGCTACGAATCGGCCCAGACGGAACCAACCGGATACGCATCCCTTGGCTACACTGGTGCGGAGCAGATAGTTCGCTCAATCTCGCTTCCTGCTGGCAAATACATACTGACTGGCTACACCGTGGCGAACAACAATGCTGGCACGCAGGAGACCGCGACCTGTCGAATACTGCTCGGTGGAACGGAGTTGGGGAACACGTTTGACGTCGTCAACCTCGGACCAAACACTGGCTTGGACAGGCAGATCCTGACCGTGACTGCAGGAGGAACGTTGGCTGTCGCCGGAACGGCGCAATATCGATGCACCTCATCTACGGCTAGCGGAAACTGGCTCGGCCGTGGCCTTACTGCGATCAAGGTTGGGTCGCTCAACGGAAGCTGACGCGTCCGTTGGAGAAGTAACCGTTTCATCAGGTTCAAAGAAAGGGCCGGGCGAAAGCCCGGCCCTTTCTTGACGCCGGCCCCGCGACCTGTGATCGTGGGGCCGATGCGTCGGGTGATCGACCTCAGGCGGTACGGGCTCTGCGCGATCGCTCCGCTGGCGCTGCTGCTGCTCTTCGCGACGAGTGCCGACGCCGCCATCGTCACCCTCAAAGGCACCGTGCCCGGCGACGCCAACTCGCGGGTGACGATGAAGGTCGTCAAGGTCCGGGGGACGTCGGTCAGGGCGAAGCGGATCGAATTCAAGCGGCTCGACCATCGCTGCTCGGACGGCGCCGTGCGCGAGCTGAACGTGCGCCTCGGCCAGGCCCCGATCCTCAAGGTTGGGATTACCGCGCGCTACACCTTCTTCAAGGTGATCAGTCCGCGCAGCGGCCTGCCGGCCCCGAACCACCTCAACCAGCTCTTCGTCACCGGCAAGCTGCGCCGCGGCGCCGGCACGGTGACCGGCACGGTTGACAGCACGGTCAGGTTCCCGCCGGTCGCGCCGGCGATCGCCAACGCCTGCGTCAGCGTGCAGCGCGACTACGCCGTGCGTCGGTAGTCAGCTGGCGAGCGCGGCGACGCCTTTCTCGTCGGCGGGGTCGATCCGCTCGAGGCCATCGACCCCGTCGAAGGCGCGGTCGGTGGCGAGGATCGCGTCGATGCCGCGGTTGATCGCGAGAGCGGCGAAGACAGCGTCCTGGGCATCGAGGCTCTCGTGGGTCTCGAAGAGGTCGATTCCCCGCTGCACGTCGGCGGGCTCGACTGAATGCCACCAAGCCAGCTTCGCGACGCTTCGTGCTGCCTTTGCCGCGTCCCGCCGGTCGCCGGTGCGTCGCGCTCGCTGATGTGCGAGCTCCTGGAGCAGGTCGACGCTCGCCTCCCCCTGCAGATCCCCGACCGAGGCCTGGCGGGCGATCTCGCGGCACGGCTCCCTATACGGGTGCTCTCTGCCCAACGCATAGATGAAAATCGACGTGTCGTAGAGGAAGCGCCTCAAGCGCCCGGCCACCTGTCCGACCGAGCGTCGCGCAGCTCCCGCTTTTGATCCTCCCACTCTGGCTCGAGCCCTTCCCCCGGCGGAGGGGGCATGGCGAGCAGTTCCCGCCCGGCACGCTCGCGCTCCGTGTGGTCGCCGGCCACTGGGAACTCGTGGTCGATCGCGCGGCGGACGAGCTCGCCGACGGGGGCCCCGATTCGCTGCGATTCCCGCGCCAGCCGCTCGTAGCGCTCGTCGTCGACGAGCACCTGAAGACGCCGATTCAACATGCGCAAACCCTAGCAAACTACATGCGCATATATGTGTAGGTACCAAAGGGAAATTCGCGACAGACGCGGTGCCGACCAACCGGCTGCGCGACAACGCCGTGACCGGCGCCAAGCTCGCCGTCGGCGCGGTGACCGCGAGCAAGCTGGGACCGATCGTGACCGTCATCGAGTATCAGGGGGAAGGACCCCGCGCTCTACCAGCCACCCGGCGCACTTGACCTTGTAGCTGTCTAGCTCGGCCAGCAGAGTTTCCGTGGTCCGATGAAGGGCCCGCCACGAGATCGGCGGGTATGCATGGGCAAGCTCGTTGCGCATGTCCTTGACGTTCTGAAGTCGAGTGGCGGTCGCCTTCGAAATCACTCGAAGTTCGGCCAAACGCTCCCAGGCAGGGCCGGCGCCTCGCGAGGTCGGGTCGAGGCGTAGGGCCTCCGCGATGCCACGCGAGGCCAACTCCTCCAAGTAGGCGATCAGCACGTCCAGCTCCCGCTCGATCACGGCGACCTTGTTCCGCTCTCGTGGATCGCCGGACTGCGCGGCTTCCTGGATGGCGGGGACGGTGAAACTCGGAGCCAGGTCGTCGATTGCAGCCAAGAGCTGCTCACGGGCAACTGGAATCTGCCCGAGGACGTGCTCGAGTCGCTTCTGGCCTTTCGTCCGCCGTCTCGGCTCATTGCCGGGGCTCTTGGCGTCCGTGGTCTCTTCCATCAGGCTGGCAGCCTCCCGCGGGCATCCGCGACTGCCCGGAGCGCGGCGAAGTGGGTTGCCTCTTCTTGCGCGGCGGCCCGTCGCGATACTCGCCGCCTATCGCGCTGGAGCCGGCGCCAGGTGCCGTTCCTGTCGACGATCGGCCTGCCCTCTTCGAGCACATCGGCGAGCAGGGGTGGCGATTGCTCGGCATCCTCGAGAAGCACGAGATGGATCGGCCGGCCGATTCGCGCTTGAAGGCGACGCTGAAGCTCTACGACCTGTTCGAGGTCCCCCGTCGAGTGCTCGATCAGCAGATCCACATCCGAGCTGGGGGCGTCTTCCCCGGTCGCCGTGGAGCCGAAGAGCACAGCGAGGCGGACGCCATGCTCGGTGCGCAGCGCGCGACGCAGGCCGCTCAGCAGTCCCCAGTGCTCCCGCAGGTAGCGCTCTTCGCGATACGGCAACCGCAGTTCCTGCCGACCGTGGCGCTCCCCGCGCACAAGACCCTCGTTGACGTAGCGGCGCAGCGTGCGCTCGTTGCACTCAAGCGCCTTGGCGGTCTCGGCAAGTCCTAGGCTCATGTGTCCAGAATATACCCTTCATGTGTCCAGATCGCAATCTCGACCGAGCGCCTGCCAAATGACTCCATCTCGTATCGAGCAGGAGCGTCAGGGTCCTGCGCCGAGCGACTCGGCGAGGTCGTCGGGCAGCTCGTCGAAGTCCTCGGCGATCTTCACGCGACCACGCCAGGCGCCCGCGACGGAGGCGAAGCCGCCGCCGCGACACCGCTGTGGTCGCTGAATTGTGCACGGCCCCCACCCGCACCTGGCCCGCAACCCTCCCCCCGGGTCGCCTGTTGGGGCAATTAGGAAACGCTCCGCCGCGTGCGTTACGTCGCGCGGGTTGCGCTTGACACGCGCCTCATCCAGCGCGACTACGTCGTGCGTCGATAGTCAGCCGGCGAGCGCGGCGACGCCTTTCTCGTCGGCGGGGTCTATCCGCTCGAGGCCGTCGATTCCGTCGAAGGTGCGGTCGGTGGCGAGGATTGCGTCGATCCCGCGGTTGAGCGCGAGGGCGGCGAAGACCGCGTCGCGGGCGTCGAGGTTGTGGTCGGTCTCGAAGAGGTCGACTCCGCGCCGCACGTCACCCGGCTCGAGCGAGTGCAGCTTGCATACCCTGGCGGCCATCCGGGCTGCCTCGGCTGCCTGCGCCCGACTCCGCGTACGGCGAAGTCGCTGATGGGCGAGCTCCTGCACGAGGTCCGCGCTCGCCTCTCCTCGCAGGTACCAAAAAAAGGGGGGGGGAGACGCTGGGGCGAGATGCCACCACGCCCCGATCGTTCGAGAACGGCTGGCGGGGCGGCGTGACGGTCAGCCGTCGGGATCGCCGCGGCGCTTGCGGCGCAGCTGCTCACGCGCGGCGTAGAGGGCGGGGAGCGCGGCGAGGTCCTTGGGGCGGCCGAGGGCTTCCTTCGAGGCGATCACCTGGTCGACGGTGATCGCTCGGATCGAGAACTCGCCGAGTGAGATCTCCACCGTGGCCACGTCCTCGTAGCCGCCGATCGCCGCCGCGCCGGGGACCACGTCGAGCGGGCCGGCGTCGGTTTCGAAGCGCTGGGTCTGCCAGCCGAGGAAGTCGGCGCCCTCGAGCTCGCTGGCGCTGGCGCTGTCCTTGTGGCGCGCGCCGAGCGCGTTCAGGGCGGCGGCGAGACGATCGGCATTGTCGAGGTCGCGGCGGGGCATCACGTCGATGTCCAGCGTCACCGCGGGGCTGCCCTGCAGCCAGGCCGCCGCCGCGCCGATCAGGCAGAACTCGACCTCGTGCTCGACCAGAGTCCGCAGCAGCTTCTCGGGATCCAGCTCGTTCATCGGGCAACCTCGGCGGTCCCGCGCAGCCGGGCGAATCTGCGCAGGGCTCGCAGGCGCGCCGGCGGCTCGAGGTCGAGCAGGTGTTCGGCGAGCTCGACGTCGTCCGGGTCGGGGAGGGGGAGGACCGCGATCCGCGCCTGCCAACCGCATGCGGCGGCGATCCGCTCCAGGGTCTCCCAGGATGGGGTCGCCCGGCCACCCTCGTAGCGGGCGATCGCCGGCTGCGAGGTGCCGGCGCGTCGCGCCAGCGCCCGCTGCGAGAGCCCGGCCGCGGCGCGCAGGCGCCTGACGGTGTCCGCGGGGGTTTCGGTCATCCCAGCGATGATACCGAATCAAGTATCAGGGAGAAGGACCCCGCCCCTACCAGCCACCCTTGGCGGGCTCGGCAAGTCCTAGGCTCATGTGTCCAGATCGCAATCTCGACCGAGCGCCTGCCAAATGACTCCATCTCGTATCGAGCAGGAGCGTCAGGGTCCTGCGCCGAGCGACTCGGCGAGGTCGTCGGGCAGCTCGTCGAAGTCCTCGGCGATCTTCACGCGACCACGCCAGGCGCCCGCGACGGAGGCGAAGCCGTCGCCGCGATCGCGCCGGACGGCGTGCCTCATCCGTACGAGCAGTGCGGCCGACGGGGTCACCTTGCCGTTGACGTAGGTGGAGAGGCGGGAGGCCGAGGTGCCGATCCGGGAGGCGAACTCGGCCCGTGAGAGGCCGGAGTCCCGCACGAGCCGGTCGACCTCGGCCGCCACCTCCTTGCGCTCTGCCGCCTCGGCGGACTTGCGCGCCCGGGCGATCACCCGCTCCATCGTCTCGGCAACACCGTACGGCTGGCTGTAGGTGAGCACCTCCTCGACCCGGCGGGCGACGGGCCCCCAGGGGTCATCCTGAATCGCCGCCGCCAGGCGCCGCCAGTGCGAGAGGCCGCCGCGCTCAAGCGCAGTCTGGATCGCCTCCTGGGGCCACTCCGATACCGGGTCGTCGGGAGAGGCGTCGACGTTGCGAAAGGCGAGGGTGGTCACGGCTCCACCATCCCTGTGCCCACCTCGCCCAAGACATCGGTCACGTCGCTCCACTCGCTCCAGCGCTTGCGCAACCGGCGGTAGGAGGAGAGTTGACCGGTGACCGAGCGGTCGGCCGGCATCGGGTCGGAGAGCTGGCGGGCGAGCTGCGATGCCACCCCGTCGTCGGTCATAGGAGAGATAGATTATCAGATCAGATAACGAGGTCCCGGCGGGACAGATTGGGAGCGGCGCGGAGACGGATCGGGAATGCGATGTAGAAATTGCAACGGCTAAATTGTAGATATTGCAACGGCGAATATGTCATAATTTCAACGTATGAGCCGAATCATCGAGCGCCGCTCGCGCCGGAGCATCCTCGAAGCCCTTGGCGATACTCGCGTCGTGGTGGTCGTTGGCGCCAGGCAGGTCGGCAAGAGCACGCTCGCGCTCGAGATCGTCAAGCGCGATTTCCCAGCCACGGTGATCAATCTCGACGAGCGCGCGACCCGTGAGGCTGTCCTGGCCGATCCCGCTGGAACGCTGGCCGAAGTGGGCGGGGCTGGATTCATCGACGAGGTTCAGCGCGGCGGCAACGACCTGTTGCTGGAGATAAAGGCGGCGGTGGATCGCGACAAGCGTCCCGGCCGATTCCTGCTCACCGGCTCGGCAAATCTGCTCGCGACGCGACGTACCTTTGAGGCACTCACCGGCCGGATGGAGATCATCCACCTTTCCCCGCTTACCCAGTCTGAGGTCGAGGGGTCGTCCGCGAGCATCGTCGACGCGCTCTTCGCCAACGAGCCCGTACGAATCGCAGATGCCCCGAAAGGACGCCGTGCTTTCGTCGAGCGCGTGGTTCGAGGTGGCTATCCAGCGGCACTACGCCGTGCGGGACGCCGTCGCGATGCATGGTTCACCAGCTATCTGGAGGCGGCTCTCGGACGCGACCTGCGCGAGATCAGCGATGCTCACAAACTGCGGGAGTTGCCTAGCCTACTCCGCCTCCTTGCCGCCCAATCGGCGAACCTCTTCGTTGTCAGCAGCGCCGCGAAGCGGCTCAGGCTCGATCGTCGTACGGTGGACGCCTACTGCGACCTGCTCGAAGCCGCATTCCTGATCCGTCGGATTCCGGGCTGGTGCCCTGGGATAGGCGCTCGGGAGGCTCGAACGCCCAAGATCTATACGACCGACAGTGGTCTGCTGTGTCATCTCCTCGGCGCCGATTCCAATCGACTCGCTGAGGACGATCAGGTCACTGGGAAGGCTCTGGAGAGTTTCGTGGCGATGGAGGTTGCTCGCCATGCGGATTGGGCGCAAACCGACGCTCGACTCTTCCATTACCGGAGCGGGAGACGCGAGATCGACCTCATTCTGGAGAGCCGCAGGGGGGAGGTTGCCTGTGTCGAGGTCAAGGCGGCAGCCTCGTTCGGCGCGCGCGATTGGCGCGCCATGGAGGTGCTGCGCGATGAGCGCGGGGAGAAATTCCGCAGTGGTTTCCTGCTTTATGCGGGAGAGCGAACCCTGCCGCTTGGCGATCGGCTCTGGGCGGTGCCGATCAGCGCTCTCTGGCGAAGTTGATCAGCGTTCGCTCAAAACTCAGATCGGGCGGGGGGCGTGGCGGGGCTCGAGCTCGCCCGCCGCCTCGGCCTCGGCTCGCTTCGCCCAGCGGTTCAGCTCGCGCCGGGCGAGGACCATCTTGTGGACCTCGTCGGGGCCGTCTGCCAGGCGCAGCATGCGGCTGAAGCGCCAGAGGGCGGCGAGCGGGGTGTCGTCGGTCATGCCGAGCGAGCCGTGCACCTGGATCGCCCGGTCGAGCACCTCCATCACCATGTTGGCGGCGACGATCTTGATCGCCGAGATCGACTGGCGGGCGGCGCGCTTGCCCTCGGTGTCCATCTTCCAGGCCGCGTACATCGTCAGCAGCCGCGCCTGGTCGATTTCCATCCGCGAGGTCGCGATCGCCTCCTGCACGAACTGCTTCTCGCCCAGCGGCCCGCCGAAGGCCTGGCGCTCGTTGGCCCGCCTGCACATCATCTCGTGCGCCCGCTCGGCGGTCCCGATCGCCCGCATGCAGTGGTGGATCCGCCCCGGGCCGAGCCGGTCCTGGGCGATCGCGAAGCCCTTGCCCTCCTCGCCGAGCAGGTTGGCGGCGGGGACGCGGCACTCGCTGTAGCGGATCTCGCAGTGGCCCGGGCCGGCCGTGTGCCCCATCACCGGGATCGGCCGGACCAGCTCGAAGCCGGGGTTGTCGGTCGGCACGCAGATCATCGAGGCGCGGTTGTAGGGGGGCGCGTCGGGGTCGGTGACCACCATCGCGATCGCCAGCTCGGCCCCCATCGCGCCCGAGGTGAACCACTTGTGGCCGTCGATCACCCAGTCCTCGCCGTCGCGCACCGCCCGCGCCTGCAGCAGGGTCGGGTCCGAGCCCGACACCTCGGGCTCGGTCATCGAGAAGCAGGAGCGGATCCGGCCCTCGAGCAGCGGCTCGAGCCAGCGCTCGCGCTGCTCCTCGGTGCCGTGCTCGGCGAGGATCTCCATGTTGCCGGTGTCCGGCGCCGAGCAGTTGAAGGCCATCGGCGCCGCCGCCGGGCTGCGCCCCATCTCCTCGCAGAGCAGCCCGTACTCCCAGTTGGAGAGCCCGGGACCGAAGCGCTCGTCGGGCATGAAGAGGTTCCAGAGCCCCTCCGCCTTGGCCCGCTCGCGGACCTCGACCAGCAGCTTCGGGTAGGGGACGCCGGGCGCCACCTCGGCGTCGAGCGCCGCCATGATCTCGCGCTCCTGCGGGTAGATCTCGGCGTCGATGAAGTCGAGGATGCGCTCGCGCAGGGCCTCGACCTGGGGGCTGGGCTTGAAGTCCATCGGGGGAACCTATCGCTGCTCAGCCGTCCCACGCCGGTCCCCGCCGATGTCCCAGCGGGTGAAGAGCTCGCCCTCGGCCTCCAGCGCCCAGACCAGCTCTGCCGGGACCGGCCCGGGCAGCGAGCCCCGCACCAGGCTTCGCTCCCCATCGCCGATGAGGATCGGGTTCTGGGTGAGGAAAAGATCGTCGACGAGCCCGGCGAGGATCAGGGCGTGGAGGACGGCCGGGCCCCCCTCGCAGGAGACCGCCTCCACCCCGTGCTCGCGGTGCAGATGGGCGAAGATGGACTCGAAGTCGGCCTCCCCCTCGTAGCGCAGCATCTCCACCTCGGTCCGCGTTGGCGGTGGTGAGGCGGATGAGGCCGTGGCGAGGACCACCTTCCCGTGGCCGTCACTGAAGAGGCCCGCGTCCCAGGGAAGATCCAGCGTCTGGCTGACGATCACCGTCAACGGGTCCTCCGGCAGCCCGATCTGCCGCCGGTAACCGCGCAGTCGCGAGACCGGCAGCATCCGGTCGTAGCGCTCGACCCGCATCGTCCCGGCGCCGATCAAGATCGCGTCGGCGAAGGTTCGCATCCGCATCAGCACCCTGGCGTCGGTTTGGAAGCCGAGTGCCTCGGTGCTGCCGCCGACGGTCGCCCGCCCGTCGAGGGTGGCGATCAAGTTGCAGGCCACATAGGGACGGCGCACCCCGGGCGGAGCCCGCAACAGCTTCTCGATCATCGCCCCGAAGTCCCGGCGGCCCTCGGTCGGGATCAGGCTTCGCATCCAAATCGGCCGCAGTTCGATCGGCTCGCTCATCGGAGCGTCCGGATCGCTCTGAGGGCGAGGAGCAGGAGAAGAGTGGCGCCGAGTATCGCGGCGATCAGCCCGATCGACAGTTCGAGCAGGGCGGCGACCGTTCCGATCAGCCCGATCAAGACCAGCCAGACGAGGTTGCCCAGGTCGGCCATTACCCTACTCACGACCTTGACCCGGACCTCGACCGGCTGGCAGAGCCTCAGCCCCAGCTGCTTACGCGCGTTGAAGTTGAGGTAGACGGTCGGGTAGGCGGGATGCACTCCCAGGGTCTCGGCGCAGTCGACAAAGCCCTCAGGCTCCAGTCTCGACTCCCTTCGCAGCCACGAGGCCGGCGAGGCCGAGTCGTCGTCCCATAGCTGTCCGGCCTCCCAGGCGCTGCGGCGCGAGCGCTCGCCGCCGTCGATCGGGACCACCCGCTGGCCGATTCGCACCCGCTCCCAGCGCTCTGCCACCCCGCCCTCCCGCTCGGGGTCCTTGCATTGCAGGGTTTCGAGCGTGACTAACTCTCCCGGGTGGCCGCCAATCGCGGCCAGGCTCTCCTCGTCGAGACGGCAGACCGGTTTCTCCAGGTCGGCCCGAGCCGAGGTCCTTACGTTGGCGGAGATTGCTCGCGAGCCGACATAGCGGTCACGCAGGAGCCGCCGCCAGACGTCGCCCCGCGGACGCAGCCAGGGATGTACGAGGCAGAACTCGCCGTCGGATATCCCCAGCGCGTCGCGGGCGGTGCGGTCCAGGCAGAGGACCAGCCGGTCCACGCCGCCACCCGCGTCGCCGGGCAGGTCTTCCAGCCTCTCGTCCGCGAGCGCGAGAACCGGCAGGTTGCCGCTGCGGAAAGGGTGTTCGATCACCAGGTAGCGTGGGGAGCCGAGTCGCCGCAGCGTCCGCGGGGCGAGGCAAGCGGCCGACGTACCCCGCGCGGCGGTCCGGCTGGAGAGGCCCAGCAGGCCGCCCCGGTCGCGGTTTTCGTTCGGCCATACCCGCCACCAGCGCTCCGACCCAGCCGGCATCTGCTCGAACTCCCACACCGAGTTCCAGTACTGCCAGCGCTCATCGACCCCTTCGGCGATCTCCCCGCTCGATCCTCGATCGGATTCGAAGGTCGGGGAAAGTTTCACCCCGTCGATTCGAACGGGCCGCCCACGTCGCCGCAGCAGGCGCCCCTGCCTGCGGGCGAAGGCAAGCGCCTGGACTCGATCGAGCCAGAGCACGTCGAGCGGCGAGCCATCGTCCCCACGCCCCCGCAGCAGGGGGAACACCGTGCAAAGGCCGGAGCCGCGGAATGCCTCCAGCAGATCCTCACAACCTTCGGCGACTGGCCTGATCACCGGAATCCGGCGCCGGAACTCGGTGGCACGCCGCTCGAGCAGCGCCCGTGCCAGCGTCGCCGTTGCCTGCCCTTCGCCGTCAACCCTAAGATAGGAGAGCGGCCGGCCCTCGGGGAGCAGTAGGTCGCATTCCCCCTCCGTACCCAGCAGGAGGCCCACCGGCCGGTAATCGAGCACGCGACCAGCCTATGGGATGAGGAAACCGATCGCGCCTCCAGCCACAATGTTCCCCTTGCGACCGTGAACCTCGACCGCGAGGTCCGTCGCATCGCTTCCGAGTACCCCAGCCACGGCAAGCGGGCCTCGCTCGAAACGGTCTCGGCGCTGCGGCGCCGGCTGGCGCCGCGGGCCGGAGCACCGGTCGTTGCCGTTGTCGGCACCAATGGCAAGTCCGGCACGGCCACCTATCTCGCACGCCTGCTGACGGCGTCGGGGATCCGCACCGGCCTCTACGTCTCGCCTCACCTCGCCAGCTGGACCGAACGCATCCGGGTCGACGACGTCCCCTGCGACCCGCAGCGGCTCATCGCGGCTCTGACCGCCGTCCACGCGGCCAGTGAGGCGAGCGAGCGTCGCTCCGACCTGCGTTTCTTCGATGTCCTCACGCTCGCGGCCGAGCAGCTGCTGGGCGACGCCGAGGTCTCCGTCTTCGAGGCCGGCATCGGCGGCCGCCTCGACGCAGTCCGGTTGCTGCAGCCGCGGTTGACCCTCCTCACCGGGGTCGGACTCGACCACGCCGAGATTCTCGGCGACGACCTGGGGGAAATCCTCGAGGAGAAGCTCCTCGTCGCCCCGCCCGGGGCGACCGTACTGAGCCTCCCCCTGGGACGGGTGCTGGACGAGCTGGCTGCGGGGATCGCCGCCGAGGTGGGCTTTCGGCTTGTCCGGGTCGATCCGAGCCCTCGCGGGCTGGTCACCCCGGATCTGCCCGCCTACCTGCGCTCCGCGCTCGCCCTGGCCGAAGCGGCGAGAGCGCACGTCGCCGCGATGCGCGGCGTGGGCTCGGATCAGGAGCCGGCGGTCGTTCCACGCGTCCCGGTTGACCTCTGGCTGCCAGGACGGTTCGAGTGCGGGGAGCGCGACGGCGTTCCCTACGTGCTCGACGTCGCCCACAACGAGCAGGCCTGGTCCGAGCTGGCGTCTGAGCTCCGCCGCCGCTCCGGCGATCTGGGCGGACGACCGCTTGTCGCACTCGTCTCGGTCTCGCCGGGGAAGCGGCGCGACACCCTGCCGCGAGCGCTGAATTCGATACCGACTCTTGCGATGGCGATCGCGACCCGTCACACGGCCCGACCCGCCACCGACCCGCGCAAAGTGGCCGGCGAGCTACGCCGGGCGGCGATCGACGCAACCGCGGTCGAGGATGCCGGGGCGGCGATCGAGGAAGCTTTCGAGCGAGCCCGTCAGCTCGACGGGACGGTGCTCGTCTTCGGCTCTACCCATCTTGTAGGTGAGGTGCGGCGCGGGCTCGGGCTCCCACCCGCCGAGCGGCGCCCCTGACCCAGACGGCGCTGAGCTACGAGTAGTCGTGCCAGCCGGCGAACTCGCGGCCGGCGAACTGCTCCAGCGCGGCGACGTCGGCGCCGAAGCGGCCGCGCAGCGTCTCGAACAGGTCGTCGGGCAGCACCGGCTTCGCCGCCGGCGGCTTCTCCGGGTCGTGGACGACCTTCTCGACGACCCAGCGCAGCGACTCCGGCAGGCGGTCGAAGTTGCGGTCGAAGGAACGCAGCCCCGGCAGTTTGACCAGTTTCTCCATCACCTGGTATTTGCCGCCCTGCTTGGCGCTCGACTTCTCCCACTCGCGGTCGAACTGCTCGCTGGTGAAGTCCTCGTCGACGCCGGCGAAGCGGAACGCCTTGCGCATCGTCTCCTCGCGCTCGCGTTGCAGCTCCTCCTGCGCGATCACCTCGATCTGCTCGCGCTCGAACAGCTCCAGGTAGGGCTGCAGCTGCATCCAGTACATCGAGCGGTGGATGTATGAGGAGTCGGGCTCGGAGAGGGTCGGGACCAGCTCGCGGGTCTCGTAGCCGGCCCCGGTCGCGTGCACCCAGTGCGAGAGGATGCGCTTGATCGGGTCGCGCACCATGTAGATCAGGCGGGCGTCGGGGCAGTGCTGGCGGATCCGCGCCGCGACGCCCTCGAAGCGGGGCAGGTTGGTGTAGTGGGGGGAGGACTCGCCGCGCACCTCGAAGCGCTTGTCGAAGCGGCTCGCGTACCACTCGAGGCCGAGGTCCCAGTTGAGCTCGGAGACGAAGAAGTTGAGCTCCTTCGGCTTCGACATCTGGATCTGCGGGTGCAGGCCGAGGTAGTGGTGGATGCTGGTCGTGCCGCACTTGAGCCCGCCGACGATGATCAGGTTGGGCAGCTGCGCGTGCCGTTTGCGGCGGCGGCGCAGGCGGCTGCGGCGATCGCCGGTGTAGCGCTCGCGGGCACGCGCGCACATCGCCTCGTCGGCGGGGTCGCGGGGCGCCGCGGGCATCGTCTGGGCCGTCTCGGGGTCCGACACGAGCGGGCTAGTGTAGCCAGGATGTCCCTCGCCGACCTCGGATCGAGCTTCGAAGCCTTCGGCCGCGCCACCGCGGAGTTCTTCGGCAACCTCTCGGCGATCGAGTGGGCCCCCTTCGGGTTGGCGCTCTGCTGCCTCGCCGCGATGCAGCTGGCCCGCGCTTGGGCCTGGCGCAACGTCCTCCGCGCCGCCTATCCCGGCACCCGCATCTCCTTCCTCCGCCTCGCCGCCGCCTACCTGGCCGGGGCCGGGATCAACGCGATCGTCCCCGCCCGCGCCGGCGACGTCACCAAAGTCTTCCTCGCCAAACGCCAGATCCCCGGCTCCTCCTATCCGGCCGTCACCTCGTCCTTTCTCGTGCAGACGATCTTCGACACCTCGGTCGGCGTGCTCGTGCTGCTCTACGCGATCATCCAGGGCCTGCTGCCGCGGCCGCCGCAGCTGCCCAACCTGCCCGCCTTCGAGCTCTCCTTCTGGGCCGAGCACCCGCAGGCCTTCCTGATCGCCGTCGCGGCGCTGCTGCTCGCCACCGCGCTCGCGGTCTACCTGCTGGCGCACCGGGTGCGCCGCTTCTGGGACCGGGTCAAGCAGGGCGTCGTCATCCTCCGCACCCCGCGCCGCTACCTGCGCGAGGTCGCCGCCTGGCAGGGCGTCGGCTGGCTCTTCCGCTTCGCCGCCTTCTGGCTCTTCCTCGAGGCCTTCGGGATCGGCGGCTCGCTCGGCAACGTGCTGCTGGTGATGAGCGTGCAGGCGATCGCCAACGTCGTCCCCTTCACCCCCGGCGGCGCCGGCGCCCAGCAGGCGCTGCTGGTGGCGACGCTGCAGGGGCCCTCGCGCACCGCCGTCCTCTCCTACTCGGTCGGCACCCAGATCGCGATGGCCGCCTGGTCGGTGGTGCTCGGCTTCGCCGCGATCCTGCTCGTCTTCCGCACCACGGACTGGCGCGGCCTCATAAGGCAGGCAGAAGAGGACCGAAGCCGCGAGGGCGACACTCCGGCCCCCGCCTGAGCTTCCGGTCAGCTCGACCAGCCCGGGTAGCGGCTCTTGACATGCCACTGCCAGGGGGGGCGCTCGGCGGGCGGGAACTCGTAGTGGTCGCGGCCGGGCAGGGTCTCCAGGGGGACGAGGGCCGGGTCGTCGCCCAGCAGCACCCGCACGCCGCTTGCCGCGGCGATCTCGGCGGCGCCGGCGCGCCGCGCCAGCCGCTCCCAGCCGAGCCCGGGGCGGTAGAGCCAGTAGGTCAGCTCGACCCAGCCCAGCGTCCGGCGCCGGTCCTCGAGCGCGACGAAGGCGGTCGTGCGGCGGCCCGAGGCGGTCAGGTGGAGCCCCGCCGCGCCCGGCAGCGGCACCGCGCAGCTCTGGCGCCGGCAGCGGCGGAAGTCGACCGGGACGAGGGGCAGGCCGGCAGGCCCGCGGCGGGCCGCCGGCAGCGGCGCCAGCGCCCGCGCCAGGCGGGCCAGCGGCCAGCCGTAGGCCGGGACCAGCGGGTGGTGACGGCAGGCGTCCGGCAGGCGCGGCGCGCAGGCGATGCGGCGGCCGATCTTGCCGGCCAGCTCGCGGCCCGGCTCGATCTCGCCCTCGGCGG
>JBBDTK010000121.1:14343-19071 GCA_040904405.1 Solirubrobacterales bacterium
CGATCGCCGCGATCGCGGCGATCGACAGCAGCGCGATCAGCGCCGTCAGCCCCGCCTGCTCGACGCTCGCCGCGCCGCGCTCGTGCTCTCGCTCTCGCATCGATCCGACGCTAGGCGTCCGCGCCGCGCGGGTGGCGCGCCAAATGCAAATTGTCGTCGCCACGATGCGCGCGGTCTGCTTACATATCGCAGGTGGAGGGCGGCAGCTTCAACCTCTTTGGCGACCCGGACGAGTTCCGTGCCCGCATGGAGGAGCTCAGCGAGCAGATGCAGTCCTCCCAGCGCGTCGCCTGGGCCGACAACGCGATCAAGCTGGCGGTCGAGCTGACCGTCGCCTCGGTCGAGCGGCTCGACCTGACCGGCAGCAGCGACGAGCAGGCGATGCAGGTGCGCGACGCGATCCGCGTCCTCTTCCCCGAGGCCGTGACGCTCGTCCGCGAGGCGCGCGAAGGGTTGTCTTAGCGGAGCCAGCCCGGCAGGGGTTCCACTTAACTTTTTTTGATGATCGCTTGCGGCCGTCCGAGGATGTCGCCGCAAAAAAAGTACAAGACGCTCCACCCCTACCGGGATGCCCCTTGCGTTTGAGCTGGTGGAGGATCGAGTTGCTAGAGGCGCTCGATGCGCATTGAGATGGCGTCGCCGCGGCGCAGGGCGGCGGCGATCAGCTCTATCGGCACGGCGAGGAGTAGTGCCGGTAGGGCGACGAGGACGCTGACCAGGGCGTCGAGCCGGCGTTGCCAGGGCCGCTCGGCGGGGACGGCGGCGCTGCGTCCGAGGGCGCCGAGAGCGACGTTGTGGCCGAAGGTGAAGCCGTTGAGCAGCGTCTGCCAGATCGTCGCGATGCCGGGCCCGGGCGCCCAGCCGGCTCGCGTCACCACCTGGTCGCGGCGGGCGACGAGGCGCCGCACCGCCTCGGTCGTGAACAGGTAGCGGACGTCGCGCTCCAGGCCGGCCCAGCCGATCCCGCCGATCCAGGCGGCGAAGCCGTCGCGGTTGGCGAACAAGACGCTCCCGCTGCTCCTTTTCCTCCCTATACCGGGAAAAGGGACAGCGGAAGCTTGATTGTCGAGCTCGCGCAGGGCGTCCTCGGCGGTGCCCGGCGCGCCGACGACCCCGAGGCCGCAGCTCTCGCAGCGGCTGACCGGCCCGGCCAGCCCCGGGCGCTCGTCGACCCAGCCGAAGAGCGGCTCGCCGCAGGCGGGGCAGGGCGGGTTGTCGGGCCCGATCCCCGCCTCCAGCGGGACGACCGGGGTGCGCTCGGCACCGGTTCGCTGCGCGCTCATGCCGGTAGCGTACGCGCCATGGTTCTCAGCGAGATCATGACCGCCGGCGTCGTCACCGCCGCGCCCGAGGCGAGCGCCGTCTCGGTCGCCCGGCAGATGCGCGACAGCCGGGTCGGCTCGGTGGTCGTCGTCGACTCCGCCGGCTCGCCGGTGGCGATGGTGACCGACCGCGACATCGCGGTCCGGGTCTTCGCCGCGGGGGTCGATCCCTCCTCGCCGGTCAGCGAGCACGCGACGCGGCCGCTGGTCTGCGGCGAGCCGGGAATGGGCCTCGACGAGGCGGCGGCGCTGATGGTCCAGCACCGAGTGCGCCGCCTTCCGGTCGTCGACGGCGATAGCCTCACCGGCATCGTCACCCTCGATGACATCGCCGTGCGCACCGGCAACCTCGAGATCGCCCAGCGGATGACCGCCGAGGTGATCGAAGGCGCCCTGCCCCAGTTCTACTTCCACGAGCGGGGCTGACGAGCTTGCGCCCCAACCGCCGGGAGGTCCTGTCATGGGAGGAACAGTGGTCGCTGCCGGCGGGCCTGGCGGCGCTGGGCGCGATCGCCCTGGTGGTCGTCGCGATCGTCGTCTCGACCCAGGCGGTCGGCGGCAGCGACGGCGACTCGGAGCTGCTCCGCAACGTCGACGCCAACCGCGACGCTCAGCTGATCTCCAGCATCCTGCAGGCGCTCGGCGTCGGCCTGCTGGCGGCGCCGCTCTACTTCCTCTTTCGCGCCGCAGCGGCGCGCAGCGACGCCGTTCGCACCCAGCTCGTGGGGGTGATCGTCGCGGCGCCGCTCTTCCTCGCCGTGCTGGCGATCCTCAGCGGCCTCTCGACCCTCAGCGCCGCCTCGGACTTCGTCAGCGAGGAGGTGCCGCGGTTGATCCAGCAGGGGGTCGAGCTGAACAGCGACCGCGCCAACGAGGTCGCCAACGACACGATCGCCGACGCGCCCCTGCGCCCGCTCGCCGCCGGCTTCGGCCTCGGCGGCCAGATCGGCTTCCTCGTCGCGATGTTCTACACCGCGATGCAGGCGATGCGGACCGGGCTCCTGACCCGCTTTTGGGGCTCGCTCGGGATGGCCCTCGGCGCCGTCTCCTTCCTCTTCTTCCAGTTCGCCCTGCTCTGGTTCGTCTACCTCGGCCTGCTGCTCGCCGGCTGGGTCCCCGGTGGGAAACCATCAGCCTGGACCAGCGGTGAAGCCGAGCCCTGGCCGACTCCGGGTGAGAAGGCAGCTGGAGATCTTGACCAGGACGATGAGGAGGGACCCCGGTAGGGGTGGAGCGTCTTGTTAAGGACCTATCTCGATAGGGCCGTCCCAGGGGTGCGATTTCCCTACCGAGATAGGTCCTAAGCGGAACCCCCTACCGGGTCTGGCTCGACACCGGCCGCTCAACCTGAGTCTCTTCCGCGTCCGCCTCAGCAGGCTTGGTAAGGCCCAAGGGGTTCTCCTCGCCCTCGATCGTCTTGCGGTACTGACGCCAGCCGAGGAAGTTGCCGCTCCACTCGCCCTGCTCCAGCTCCGCCGCGGTGAGCGGTCGGGCCGGGTGCTCGAGCGGCGACATGTGCCCGCTTTCGAGCAGGCGCTCGCAGAGCTCGATGTCGGCGGAGAGGTCGCGCTTGCCGGCGTGGGTCAGGTAGCTGACGCGGGCGCAGCGGCCGGCGGAGATCTTGACCAGGTCCTCGATCGGCGCCTCCTCGCGGTCCTCGGGGTGGATCAGCGGCAGGTGCCACCCGTCGCCGCCGAGCTCGGCCGGCTCCGAGGCCTCGATCGCGGCTCGCATCTCGGTCGCCGCCCGCCTGATCTCCGGCTGGGCGTCGGGGTGGCAGCGCAGGTTGAAGAAGTTGTCCCACTCGGTCGCGGTGACGATCACGGTGTGCCACATGAACGGCTCGAGCAGCCGGTTGGCGACCTGCTTGTGGACGTCGAGCCACTCTGCCGGCTGGGCCCGGTCCTTGACGATCGCCTCGACCCGATCCAGCTGCGCCTCCAGCTCGCCGCCTGCCGCGGCCTCCGCGGGGCTGGAGATCAGCCCCAGCACCCGCCGCACGGCGTCGTCGCGGGCGCGCAGCCACTCCTCCTCCGCCGCCAGCTTGGCATCGCCCTCGAGTGGCGGGCCGGCCTGCATGCCCGGCTGGTTGGAGCCGAACTCGAGCGGCACGAAGGGGTGCTCGAGCATCCGGCGCAGCTGCTTGACGATCGGGATCGCCCGCGAGCTGGCCGAGTTGCGCGAGAAGACCCGGTGGGTGTTGAACTCGGCGAGGACGAAGCGCGGAAAGGTGACCTCCAGCGTCGTCAGCCGACGCCCCGCGGGCGACCGCGAGTCGGCGAGCGTCTTTGCCTCAGTCTCGAAGGCCACAGTCCCCAAGCTCTCAATTATCGCGGACGGAAGCGCCCGGCCGAAAAGCCAGCTTGGGCCGCCCGGGTAGCCGTGGTGGCCATGAACTCGACCCGGTGGCCGGCCGCTCTAGACCAGCAGCGAGGCGAGGGCGACGAGGGCGACGATCGCGGTGGTCCAGGTGACCGCCTCGGCGGTGATCTCCATGTCGAGGCCGTAGGCGTGGGCGACGACCATCGAGTTGAGCCCGGTCGGCATCGCCGCCTGCAGCAGGTAGGGGGTGGGGAGGTCGATCAGCGGCGCCGCCAGCAGCAGCAGCAGGGCCGGGACCAGGACCAGCCGCGTGGCGCCGACCAGCGCCACCGGCCGGGTCAGCGGCGGCGGCACCGGCAGCTCACCGTGCTCGGCGTTCTCGGCCAGCGTCGCGCCGACCGCGAAGAACCCGATCGGCAGGATCGCCACCAGCAGCACCTGCGAGGCGTCGACCAGCAGCGTGGGCGCAAGCGCATCGGGGGCGAGCAGCGCGGCGATCGCCGCGTAGAGCGGCGGGTTGCGGGTGAAGAACGCGCGCACCCGGTCGCCGACCCCTTCGCCGGCCTTGGTCCCGAAGGCGGCGCCGACCGCGAAGGCGCCGAGCAGCAGCGAGGGGCCGGTGACCGCGATGTCGTAGAGGACCGCGGTGGAGAGCTCCTCGCGGCCGAGCAGCGCCACCGTCAGCGGGTAGCCGAGGTAGCCGCTGTTGACGCAGAGCACGGCCGAGACGACGGCTCCCGTCTGCGGCCGCCCGAGCCGCAGCACCCGGCTGGCGAGCAGCCAGGCCACGGTGGCGGCAAGCGCCATCGCGATCAGCCCGAGCCCCAGCCCGGCGGCGTCTTCGATCTCGACCTCGGCCGCCGCCAGGTTGAAGAAGATCACCGGCGGCACCAACCCGTAGAGCATCAGCGTCAGCGCCCGGCGAGCCGCCAGCGCCGCGGCGCGAGGCCTGCGCCGCTCCGCCCAGACGCCGAACGAGACCGCGGCGACGATCGCCGCGGTTATCAGCAGGACGCCCATGCGGGCCGCACCCTATTGGTATGAAACTGCGCCGCGGAAGCCCATCCGGACCTGAGTCTAGCTT
>JBBDTK010000122.1:0-17759 GCA_040904405.1 Solirubrobacterales bacterium
CCACGCCCGGCCACTCGCCAATCCGCGACGCCACTTACGGCCGGGAGCACTTAGAAGTCGAGGGGCCGGTGGCCCTCCCGGCGGCTTGTACTTTTTGCGCGGTTCCGTTCTCGGACGGCGACAGACTGCCTTCGCAAAAAGTTGAGCCGGGAGGGCTACCGGCCCCTCGGCCCTAAGCCGCCGAAGGGAGGACGGTTGAGGTCGCCTGGTCCTTGGGCAGTGCCGCGGCGCTGGCGATCAGGCTCTGGAACTCGTTCAGCGCCAGGTGGGCGACCGCCTCGAGCAGCTCCTCGTCGCTCCAGCCGATCTCCCGCGCCTCCTCGTGGAGGTGGTGGGGGGGAGGCTCCTCGGCGTCGAGCGTCGCCTCGAGGTAGGCCAGCAGCGCCCTCTCCTTCTCGTCGCCCGAGTCGAAGCTGCGGGCCCGCGAGACCTCGTCGAGGCCGAGCCCGGCGTGGCGCGCCGACTTGGCGTGCTGGGCGATGCTGTAGGTGTCGTTGCGGTGCTCGGCGACGGCCAGCGCGATCCGCTCGCGGGTCGCCCGCGGCAGGACGCCGCCGCGCAGCTCCGAGCGCATCCGGGTGTAGGCGCGCAGCACCGCGGGGGCGCCGGCGAGGACGCCGACGAACTTGGTCACCGCGCCGCCGGCCGCCTGGATGCTCTTGATCAGGGGAGCGCTCTCGTCGGGCGCCGTCAGCTCGTCGTGGATCTGAAATCTGCTCACTGCCGTTTTCACAGTCACTTGCATCCCGCCTTTGGCTCGCATCCGCGCATTTCGCTTCACAGAGCCTTTATGTGGCCTTTACTTTACTTTAAGCCATTACCTTACGCGAAGTAAGTTATAGCTCGAATCGGACGCTTTCGCAAGTCCGACCCAGGACCCATGGCTCTCTTGCTCTACCCGCAATTACGCCGAGTCGCACCTCGCCGGTTCAGTTCGCCTATCTTTGCCCCTCCGCGCACCAGAGAAGGAGACCGCATGGCAGAGCAACCGACCAGCGCCGCCGACGTAGCCGACCTCGTCGAGGAGCGCGACGTCCGCTTCATCCGGCTCTGGTTCACCGACGTGCTCGGCCAGCTCAAGAGCTTCTCGATCAACTCCTCCGAACTGGAGGACGCGCTGGAGGGGGGGATGGGCTTCGACGGTTCCTCGATCACCGGCTTCAACCCGATCGAGGAGTCCGACATGATCGCGATGCCCGACCCCTCGACCTTCGCGATCGTCCCCTGGCGGCCGGAGGGGGAAAACGCCGTCGCCCGCATGTTCTGCGACATCCAGGTGCCCGGCGGCGATCCCTACGAGGGCGATCCGCGCTGGATCATGCGGCGCGCCCTCAAACGCGCTCACGACCTCGGCTTCGACGACTACAACATCGGCCCCGAGTTGGAGTTCTTCTACTTCCGCTCGGCCAAGCCCGACGGCGGCGTGCCCGAGGTGCTCGACGAGGGCGGCTACTTCGACCTGACCACGCTCGACGCCGGCTCCGACGTGCGCCGCGACACCGTCCTGGCGCTGGAGCGGATGGGCATCCACGTCGAGTACACCCACCACGAGGTCGGCCCGTCCCAGCACGAGGTCGACATGCGCTACAAGGGCGCGCTGGCGATGTCGGACGACTGCATGACCTACCGCATCGTGGTCAAGGAGTACGCGATGAAATACGGCTGGCACGCGACCTTCATGCCGAAGCCCCTGTTCGGCGAGAACGGCTCCGGGATGCACGTCCACCAGTCGCTGACCAAGGATGGCCGCAACGCCTTCTTCGACCCCGACGACCAGTACTACCTCTCGCCCACGGCGAAGGCCTTCATCGCCGGCCAGCTGCGCCACGCGCGCGAGATCTCACCGCTCTTCGCCCAGTGGGTCAACTCCTACAAGCGGCTCGTCCCCGGCTACGAGGCGCCGGTCTACCTGGCCTGGTCGCGGCGCAACCGCTCGGCGCTGATCCGGGTGCCGCTCTACCACCCCGGCAAGGAGGGGGCGACCCGGGCCGAGCTGCGCTGCCCCGACCCGGCCTGCAACCCCTACCTCTGCTTCGCCGGCATGCTGCAGGCCGGCCTGGAGGGGATCGAGAAGGGCTACGAGCTGCCCGAGCCGATGGAGCAGAACCTCTACCACCTCTCGCCCGAGGAGCGCTCGCAGCGCGGCATCGAGGAGCTGCCGGAGACGCTCGGCGAGGCGATCGACGTCGCCGCCGGCTCCGAGCTCGTCCTGCGTACCCTCGGCGAGCACACCTTCCGCCGCTTCATCGAGATCAAGCGGCAGGAATGGGACGAGTACAGGGTGCAGGTCACCCCCTACGAGATCGAGAACTTCCTGCCGGTTCTTTAGGGCTCTCGCGAGGGAGGCCATCCCGGCAGGGATTACACTTAACTTTTTCTGAAGACAGCTTTCGGCTGGCCGCCCTTCCCGCCGCAGAAAAAGTACAAGACGTTTCATCCCTGCCGGGATGACCTCCTGCGTGAGGGCCGAAGCAAGGACGCCAAGGCGTCGGGGTCTGTGACGGGTTGCCGGCAGCTGAAGTTCTCGCAGACGTAGGCGGTGGATTTGCCTGCCACGGCGACGCGATTCTCGAGCAGGGGAGGAGCTTGCGTTCCCTCGGAGCCGCCGGCGAGAACGAGGTGGGGGCGGTGCTCGGAGCGGACCGCCGCGGTCAGCGGCGCCAGCGGCTCCGCGGAACCGCCTGGGAGCTCCGCGGAACCGCCTGGGGACGGTGCCACCAGGGCCACCTGCTTGGGCGGCGAGAGCTGGAAGTCGAGCGCCCGCAGCAGGTGGGCGAAGGCCTCGGGGCGGCGCGGCGCCGCCCGGGCGAAGAGGCGCAGCACGCCCTCCGCCCACTCGCCGTAGGAGCGCTCGCCGCTCAGCGCCTCGAGCCGCAGCAGGCCCAGCGCGGCGCTGCTGTTGCCCGACGGGATCGGGTGGTCGCCGATCTCCTTGCGGCGGGCGATCAGCTGCTCGTGGTCGCTCGAGGTGGAGAAGAAGCCGCCGCGCTCGCGGTCGCCGAAGCGCTCGATCATGGTCTCGGCCAGGGCTCTTGCCTGCTCGAACCAGCGTTGCTCGAAGCTCGCCTCGTAGAGGGTCAGCAGCGCCTCGAGCAGGAAGGCGTGGTCCTCGAGATAAGCGTTGAGGCGGGCCTCGCCGTCCTTGTAGGTGCGCAGCAGGCGGCCCTGCTCGTCGCGCATCCGCTCGAGCACGAAGTCGGCGCACTCGCGCGCCGCGTCGAGGTAGTCCGCGCGCTCGAGCGCCGCCCCGGCCTCGGCCAGGGCGCCGACCATCAGCGCGTTCCAGGCGGCGAGCCGCTTGTCGTCGAGGCCCGGCCATACCCGCTGCGCCCGCGCCTCGAGCAGGGCGCTGCGGGCCTCGGCCAGACCCTCGGGCTCGGGCGCCTCGACGCCGCCGGCGATGTGGAGCACATTGCGTCCCTCGAAGTTGCCCGCCTCGCCGACGCCGTAGAAGTCGAGGATCGGCTCGGCCTGCTCGGCGCCGAGCACGTCGCGGATCTGCGCCGGCGCCCAGACGTAGAAGCGGCCCTCCTCGCCCTCGGAGTCGGCGTCGAGGGCCGAGTGGAAGCCGCCCTCGGGGCCGCGCATCTCGCGCAGCGCCCAGTCCAGCGTCTCCTCGCAGACCCGCCGGTAGCGCTCGTGGCCGAGCGCCTGCCAACCGTGCAGGTAGGCGCGCGCCAGCTGGGCGTTGTCGTAGAGCATCTTCTCGAAGTGGGGGACGAGCCAGGCGGCGTCGACCGAGTAGCGGGAGAAGCCGCCGCCGAGCTGGTCGTAGATGCCGCCGGCCAGCATCGCGTCGAGCGTGCGCTCGACCGGCTCGCGGACGCGGCGGGCGAGCAGCAGCTCCAGCGCTGAGGAGGGCGGGAACTTCGGGGCGCCGCCGAAGCCACCGCGCTCACGGTCGGCGCTCTCGCCCAGCGTCGCCACCGCCTGCTCCAGCAGCGCCTCCTCGGGCGGCTCGGCGTGTGGCTCGATCGCGCCGATCGCGCCCAGCTGCGCCCGCGTCTGCGGGGCCCGCTCGCGCAGCTCCTCGCGGCGGTTCTCGAAGGCCTCGAGGACGGCTTCCATCACCATCCGGAAGCTCGGCATGCCCCGCCCCTCGTCGGGCGGGAAGTAGGTGCCGCCGTAGAAGGGCACGCCGTCGGGGTCGCAGAAGACCGTCATCGGCCAGCCGCCCTGGCCGCTGATCGACTGCACCGCCTCCATGTAGAGGGCGTCGAGGTCGGGCCGCTCCTCGCGGTCGACCTTGACGTTGACGAAGTGCTCGTTCATGTAGGCGGCGGTCTCGGCGTCCTCGAAGGACTCGCGCTCCATCACGTGGCACCAGTGGCAGGCCGAGTAGCCGACCGAGAGCAGAATCGGGCGGTCGAGCTCGCGCGCCCGCGCCAGCGCCTCCTCGCCCCACGGGTACCACTCGACGGGATTGTCGCGGTGCTGGAGCAGGTAGGGGCTGGTCTCGCCGGCCAGGCGGTTGGCCATGGCTTCACACTACCCGCGGCGCAGGCAGGCCAACTATTGGCTTTCGGGGGTCGCCGAAAGTGGGTCGCGATCGGTAAACGGCGAGTCTCGCGGGCCGCGCGGAGCCGCTCTGGGTCTACCTTTCCAAAGGTGGCACAAGAACGACTTCCCGTCCCGAGCGAGCCGGCCATACAGGCCGTCTTGAGCAAGCTCGAGGGGGAGGACCGGGAGGTCGTCGTCGCGGCGCTCGAACGGGCGGCGCGGACCGAGGCCGAGCTGCGCTACCTCGCCGACCACGACTCGCTGACCGGCCTGCTCGATCGCCGCCGCTTCCGCGCCGAGCTCGACCAGTACGTCTCCTTCAGCGCCCGCTACGGCGGCCGCGGCGCGGTGATGATCGTCGACATCGACGGGCTCAAGGGGATCAACGACCTGCTCGGCCACCACGCCGGCGACAACCTGATCCGCCAGGTCGCCGAGGTGATGCGCCAGCGCGTGCGCGCCACCGACATCGTCGCCCGCCTCTCCGGCGACGAGTTCGCGATCCTGATCCCGCAGACCGACACCGAGGGCGCCCTGCAGCTGGGCGAAGACCTGCGCGAACAGGTCGCCGACAGCGTCCAGGCGACGTCCGACTCCGAGCCGGCGACGATCAGCGTCGGGATCACGATGTTCGGGGGCGAGGGCGACAGCCGCTCCGAAGCCGTGCTGGTCGCCGCCGACCAGGCGATGTACCGGGCGAAGGAGGGGGGGCGCAACCAGATCGCCCTCTTCCGCGACCCGGGCGAGCCGCAGCGCGAGCCGCAGCGGCGCCAGACCACCTCGGCGCGGATCCGCGACGCGCTGACCAACGACCGCCTCAGCCTCCACTCGCAGCCGATCCACAACCTCACCTCGGGCGGGGTCGAGCGCTACGAGCTGCTGCTGCGGATGACCAGCGAGGAGGGCGAGCTGCTGCCGGCCGCCTCCTTCATCGAGGCGGCGGAGCGCTCCGGGATGATCCAGGAGCTCGACCGCTGGGTGGTCTCGCGGGCACTCGACCTGCTTGCCGAGCGCGAGCGCCAGGGGGCGCCGCTGTCGCTGCACGTCAACCTCTCCGGCGCCTCGCTCAACGACGTCTCGGTGCTCGAGTTCATCGAACGCCGCCTCGACGAAGTCGGCACCGACCCCTCCAACTGCACCTTCGAGATCACCGAGACGGCGGGCGTCTACGACGCCGAGGTCGCGAGCGGCTTCGCCGACCGCCTGACCGAGTTCGGCTGCCAGGTCGCGATCGACGACTACGGCGCCGGCTTCGGCCCCTTCCACTACCTGAAGCGGATCCCCTTCGACCTGATCAAGATCGACGGCTCCTTCGTCCGCGACATGCCCCGCAGCGACGCCGACCAGCTGACGGTCAAAGCGATCGTCCAGATCGCCCAGGGCCTCGGCAAGGCGACGATCGCCGAGTACGTCCAGGACGACAAGACGACCGAGCTGCTGCGCGAGTACGGCGTCGACATGGCCCAGGGCTACCACCTCGGCCGCCCGGTGGACCTCGCCGAGGCGCTGGCCGGCGGCGACCTCGCCTGAGCGCACTCAACCGCGCAGGTCCGCCCGCCTGACCTTGCCCGAGCTCGTCTTCGGCAGCTCGGCGGCGAACTCGACGATGCGGGGGAACTTGTAGGGGGCCGCTTCGCGCTTGCAGTGCTCCTGCAGCTCACGGGCCAGCTCCTCTCCCGGCTCGCGCCCGCGGGGAACGACGATCGCCCGCACCACGGCGCCGCGCTCGGGGTCGGGGGCGGCGACCGCCGCCGCCTCGGCGACGGCGGGGTGGGCGAGCAGGACCGACTCGACCTCGCCGGGGCCGATCCGGTAGCCGGCGGAGACGATGATGTCGTCGCGGCGGCCCTCGAACCAGAGGTGGCCGTCGTCCTCCTGCCGGACCAGGTCGCCGGTCGGCCACCACTCGCCGGCGAAGCGCTCGCCGTCGAGGAAGCGCGAGAAGAAGGTGGGGGAGGAGGCGGCGCGCAGCTGCAGCTCGCCCTGCCCGATCCTGACCTCGATCCCCGGCAGCGGCTTGCCCATCGAGCCGGGGCGGAGCGGTTCGCCGACGAGGTTGCCGCTGACGTGCCCGGTCTCGGTCTGCCCGTAGCCGTCGGCCGGCTCGACGCCCATCGCCCCGCCGAAGGCGGCGATCGTCTCCGCCTCCAGCGCCTCGCCGGCCGAGACCATGCGGCGCAGCGCGGGCAGGCGGCGCAGGGCTGTGCGCTTGGCCAGCATCCGGTACTCCGTCGGCGCCTGGCAGAGCACGTTGACGCCGAGCGCCTCGGCGAGGTCGAGCCGCTCGGCGGGGTCGAAGCGGGCGTCGTGGATGACCGCGGCGGCGCCGGTCAGCCAGGGCGCCAGGAAGACGTTGCGGGCGGACTTCGACCACCCCGGCGCCGTCGTGCACCAGACCAGCTCGCCGGGGCGCGAGCCGAGCCAGTGCTCGCCCTGGGCGCGCTGGCCAGTCAGATAGCGGTGGGCGTGGACGACGCCGCGCGGCTGCCCGGTGGTGCCTGAGGTGAAGACGATCAGCGCCGGGTCCTCGGCCGCCATCTGCTCGATCGCCGCCGGCGTCTCCTGCGGCCGGTCCTCGTCGAGCGCCTCGGCCACCTCGGCCAGGGTCATCGCGGCCAGCCCGTCCGGCAGCTCGCCGGCCAGCGCCTCGTCGACGACGCAGAGCGCCGCCGCCGCGGCGCTCCCCCGCGCCCCCAGCTCGTGGCGGCGCAGCTGCGGGCTGCAGGGCAGGGCGACGGCGCCCATCCGCCAGCAGGCGAGCAGGGTCAGCGCCCACTCGACCCGGTTGCCGACCAGGGTCATCACCACGTCGCCGCGGCGCACGCCGCGGCCCGCGAGGGCGCCCGAGAGCCCGGCCGAGCGGGCGATCAGCTCGCCGAAGTGCCACTCGCGCCGCCGCCCCTCGGCGTCGACGGCGACGATCCCCAGGGCGGAGGCCGGAAAGCGCTCCATCACGTCCTCGACGAAGTTCATCGCGCAGGGTCTCGCATCGTCGCGGCGAACCTACAGGTACCCGGGTTCGGGATGACGGCCCGTAGCTGTCATACCCGCAGGTATAATACTCATAAACATATAAGTTAGAAAATCAAAACGTCATATCACTAGGTATAATGCCTGAAGGTATGTCGTCGCATCCCCCGTCGAACCCCTTTCGCTATGGAGCCCTGGCGCTCGACGAGTCCTTCGCCGACCGCGAGCAGGAGCGGGCGGAGTTGGTCGCCGACATCCGCAACGGCCAGGACGTCGTCGTCTTCGCGCCACGCCGTTGCGGCAAGTCCTCGCTTGTCTGGAGCGCGATCCAGGCGCTCCAGCACGAGGGAATCCTGGTTGCGCACGTCGATCTGATGAGGAGTCCGACCAGGGAGAAGCTCGCGGCGGCGCTTGCCAGCTCGATCTTCGAGCAGATCGCCTCCCCGATGGAGAAGCTCAAGGAGCGTGCGCTGCGTCCCTTCCGGGGCCTGCAAGTGCAACCGACGATCAGGGTCGACCCGGACGACGGCTCGTACTCGTTCAGCTTCGAGCTCGGGCGCCAGGCGGCGGACATCGACGCGACCCTCGAGCGGTTGCTCGAGCTGCCGGCCGAGCTGGGCGGCACGGGGAAGCGCAGGACCGCACTCGTCATGGACGAGTTTCAGGAGATCGTCGAGGTCGATCCGAGCCTGCCCCGCCTCCTGCGCTCCGTCTTCCAGCAGCAGCCCGAGGTCGCGCACGTCTACCTGGGCAGCAAGCGTCACGTGATGGCTCAGATCTTCAGCGACGCCAACGAGCCCTTCTGGCGCAGCGCGAAGCCGATCGAGCTGGGGATGATCGACCCGACCGCGTTCGGCGCCTTCATCGCCGAGCGTTTCGCGCAGACCGACCGAGCCGCCGACGACGCGGCGATCGGGGAGCTGCTGGCGGTCACCGGCGGGCATCCCTACGCCACCCAGGAGCTCGCCTACTTCCTCTGGGAGATCGTGCCGCCGGGGGAGACGGCATCGAGCGAGCGGGTTCGCGAGGCCCTGGTCGCGGTGTTGCGTTCCGAGCACGCGCACTTCAGCCTGCGCTGGGAAGACGCGTCCAAAGTCCAGCGGCTCGTCCTGCAGGCGCTGGCGCGCGAGCCTGGCAGGCCGTTCACCGCCGCCTATCGTGAGCGTCACGACCTGCCGCCGGCGACCAACGTGCAAAAGGCGCTTCGCGCGCTGGAACGGCGAGAGACCGTCAGCGGCGCCGACGGCGCCTACCGGATCTCGGAGCCCTTCCTTGCGGAGTGGCTACGAGCCAGCCTCGGCCGCGACGGCTGAGGCCGCGTCCTCGGCGCCCTCGGCGAAGCCGAAGCGCTCGTGGAGGCGGCGCAGCGGCCGCGGCGCCCACCAGTTCCAGCTGCCGAAGAGGCGCATCAGCGAGGGGACGAGCAGGGCGCGGACGACGGTCGCGTCGAGCAGCACGCCGATCGCCATCCCGATCGCGATCTGCTTGACGAAGAAGACCGAGCTGACGCTGAAGGCGAGGAAGACGATCGCGATCGCCAGCGCCGCCGCGGTGATCACCCGGCCGGTGCGGCCGATCCCCGTCGCCACCGCCTCCTCGTTGCCGTCGCCGAGGTCGTAGCGCTCTTTGATCCGCGCCATCACCAGCACCGCGTAGTCGGTGGCGAGGCCGAAGATCACGGCGAAGAGGAAGACCAGGCTGGTCACCTCTATGGCCGCCGGGCCGGTGTAGTCGAGCGGGACCTCGAGCCAGCCGGCCTGGAAGGCGAGGACGAGGATGCCCAGGGTCGCGCCCAGGGTGAGCGAGTTCATCACCAGCGTCTTGATCGGCAGCAGCACCGAGCCGGTCAGCAGGAAGAGCAGGATCAGCGTGGTCAGGACGACGATGCCGACGACCAGCGGGGCATTCTCGATCAGGCTCTGCTTCTGGTCGATGAAGCCGGCGGTGTTGCCGGAGACGAGCGTCGCGGTCGCCGCCGGCGGCGCCAGGTCGCGGATCTCGTGGACGACGTCCTGCGTGGTCGGGTCGAGCGCCTTGCCGGCAAGGGCGAAGTTGGCGTAGGCGACCCCCTCGGCGGCGGGGACGAAGGGGGCGCCGCGGCTGACCCCGCCGACCGCTTCGACCTCTCGCCGGAAGCCGGCAAGCTGCGCCGGGCCGGCGGCGCCCTCGACGGTCACGGTGACCGCCTCGGTGACGTCGCGCGGGTAGTGCGCTTCGAGGTAGTCGTAGGCCTTGGCCGAGGGCTGGTCGGGCGGCACCGCCTCGGCGCTGGGCCCGGTCAGCGTCGTCCAGAGCAGCGGCGCCGAGGCGGCCAGCAGCAGCGCCGAGCTGGCGAGGGCGACGACGACGGGGCGGCGCATCACGCCGCGGGCGAGGCGGTACCACCCGTCGGAGGTATCGGACACCGCCGGCCCGCGGCGGATCGAGAGGGCGTCGATGCGCGGCCCGAGCAGGGCCAGCAGCGAGGGCACGACGAGGATCGCCATCAGCGAGCAGAGCACCGCGACGGAGGCTCCGGCGACCGCCATCGAGTAGAGGAAGCGCTGCGGCATGAAGATCAGCGCCGCCATCGCGGCGGCGACGGTGAGCCCGGAGAAGACCACGGTGCGGCCGGCGGTGAGGACGGTGCGGCGGTGCGCCTCCCGCGGCGCGCCGCCACCGCCGATCTCCTCGCGGTAGCGCGAGACCAGCAGCAGGGCGTAATCGACCGCCAGGCCGAGGCTGAGCCCGGTTGCGATGTTGAGCGCGAAGAGCGAGGTATCGGCGAAGCCGGCCATGATCCGCAGGACCAGCAGCGTGCCGATGATCGAGATCACGCCGAGCAGCAGCGGGATCGCCGCCGCGACGACGCCGCGGAAGACGAAGAGCAGCAGCAGGGCAAGGATCGGGAAGGCGATCAGCTCGGCCTTGGTCAGGTCCTCGCGGGTCTGGTCGTTGGTCTCGTTGAAGCCGGGCGCGAAGCCGCCCATGCCGACGTCGAGCGAGCTCGCGGCGATCACCGGTTCGACCCCTTCCGCCGCGTAGCCGCCGTCCTCCTCGGAGTCGGCGGTCGAGAGATAGGCGGCGATCGCCAGCGATTCGCCGTCGCGGGCGATCAGCTGGGCGCCGGCGCGGCGGTCGCGCAGCGGGTTGACGACGCGGCCGACGTGCTCGACCGCGGCCATCTCGCGGCTGATCCGGGCGACCTCGGCGCGAACCGCGGGGTCGGCCGTGTCGAGACGGCCGCCGTCCGGGTCGCGGACGACGAGGACGATCGCCGGGTTGGGGTTGTAGCCGAGCGCGTCGCGCAGCAGCACCGTCGCCCGCTCGCTCTCCGACGCCGAGTCGGTGAAGCCCGCCGCCTTGAGCTGGCTCTCGACGTCTTTGCCGGCGATCCCGGCGATCAGGACGAAGACGGCGACCGCGGCGAGGACGAGCTTCGGGTGCTTCCAGGTGAGGTCGGCGACGCGTCTCATCGCGGTGGAAGCCTACATGTTTTCCTGGCTGTCCAGCCAGCCGAACTGCTCTCGGCGAGCGGCCAGAACAGCTCAGCGCAGTTCCGCCGAGCTCTTGCCAAGCAGCTGGCGCGCCACGATCAGCAGCTGGATCTGCTGCGTGCCCTCGAAGATGTCGAGGATCTTGGCGTCGCGCGCCCACTTCTCGAGCAGCTCGTCCTCGCCGTAGCCGACCGCGCCGCAGAGCTCGACGCAGCCGAGCGCGACGTCGACGCAGGTGCGCCCCGCCTTCGCCTTGGCCATCGAGGCCTGCAACGAGTTGGGCTTGCCGTTGTCGGCCATCCAGGCCGCCTGCAGGGTGAGCAGGCGGGCAGCCTCGTAGTCGGCCTCCATCTCCAGGTAGCGCGAGACGGCGGCCGGCTGGGAGAGCGCCGGCACGGCGTACTCGATCTCGACCCCGGCTGCGGCCAGGCACTCGCGCGCCCGCTCCAGCGAGGCGCGGGCGACGCCGACCGCCATCGCCGCGACCAGCGGCCGCGTGTTGTCGAAGGTTTCCATCACCCCGGCGAAGCCCTTCTCCTTGACCTCGGGATCGCCGAGCAGCGCCTCCTTCGGTACCCGGCAGTCCTGCAGGGTGAAGTTGGCGGTGTCGGAGGCGCGGATGCCGAGCTTGTGCTCGAGCCGGTCCAGGTTCAGGCCGGGGTTGTCGCGCTCGACGATGAACGACTTGATCGCGGCGCGGCCCTTCGACGGGTCGAGCGAGGCCCAGACGACGATCAGGTCGGCGCGGTCGCCGGAGGTGACGAAGATCTTCTCGCCGTTGAGCACGTACTCGTCGCCGTCGAGCTTCGCGGTGGTGCGGATCGCGGCCGAGTCCGAGCCGGCCTCCGGCTCGGTGATCGCCATCGCCGCCCACCTGCCGCCGTAGCGCTCGAGCTGCTCCTCGGTCGCCACCGAGGCGATCGCCGAGTTGCCGAGCCCCTGGCGCGGCATCGAGAGCAGCAGGCCGACGTCGCCCCAGCAGAGCTCGACGATGCCGAGCACGGTGGAGAGGTTGGAGCCGTTGCGGTTGGCGCTGTCGCCGTCGCCGTTGGACTCGCGGCGCACGCCGGCCGCGCCGGCGCCGCCGATGTCGCTGCCCTCGTTCATCCCGTCGATCAGCGAGGCGAGCATGTCGAGCTCCTTGGGGTAGGAGTGCTCTTCGACGTCGTACTTGCGCGAGATCGGTCGGAAGACCTCGGTCGCGACCTGATTGGCCTGGCTCGCCAGCGGCTTGAACTTCTTCGGTATCTCGAGGTTGATCATGGTTCTCCCTTTCGCTCTGGCGTGCCGGTCAGACGAGCAGGGCGCCCTCCATGACGCCCGCTGCGCGGAGGTCGCGGTACCAGCGCTCGACCGGGTGCTCCTTGACGAAGCCGTGGCCGCCGAGCAGCTGCACGCCTTCGGAGCCGATCTCCATCCCCTTGGCGGCGCAGAGCTTGCGCGCCAGCGCCGCCTCGCGGCCGAACTCCTGGCCCTGGTCGGCGCGGCTGGCCGCCCGGTAGGTGGCGAGCCGCATCCCATTGGTCTCGATGCCGATGTCGGAGACGCCGAAGGCGACGGCCTGGCGGTTGGAGACCGGTTCGCCGAAGGCGGTGCGTTCGTTGACGTAGGGGATCACGTAGTCGAGCACCGCCTGCGAGGCGCCGACGGCGAGCGCGCACCAGGCGATCCGCGCCCGCTGCACGCACTCGACGTAGTCCTCGCGCTTGCCCTCGCCGAGCAGCGCGGCGCCCGGCAGGCGCACGTCCTCGATCAGCAGTCGGCCGGTGGCGGCGGGGCGCAGCCCCATCGCCGGCTCGTCCTGGACCGAGAGCCCCTTGCCGCCCGACTCGACCACGAACAGCGCCGGGTTCCCGCCTTCGACCGCGGCGGCGACCAGGAAGAGCTCGCAATCGGTGGCCCGGGCGAGCAGCGACTTGGCGCCGCTGAGGACCCAGTCCTCGCCGTCGCGGCGGGCCGTCGTCTCCAGCCTCAGCGGGTCGAAGAGCGGCCGCGGCTCAAGCATCGCCAGGGCGGCGGCGGGAGCGTCCTCGCCGCCGAAGGCGGGCAGGTAGGCGGCCTCCTGCTCGGCGCTGCCCCAGTGGCCGATCGCGGTCGCGACGGCGCCGGGGGCGAGGACGGCGTAGGCGATCCCCATGTCGCCGTGGGCGAGCGCCTCGCCGACCAGGGCGCTGGTCGTCGCCGCCTGCTCGTGCATCACGCCGCCGAGCTCCTCGGGGATGCCGAGCATGTTGACGCCGAGCTCGCTCGCCTGGGCGAGCAGCTCCGGCGCGCTCGCGCGCTCGGTGTCGGCCTCCTGGGCGGCGGGGCGGACCTTCGCGGCGGCGAAGTCGCGGACCGCCTCCTGGAACATCTGCTGCTCGTCGTCGGGGGTGACGTCGAAGAGGCTGCGCGGCCTGCCGGTCGCCTGCCGCGCCGGTTTGCCCAGCTTCTGCGCCGCCTTGAAGCTGCGGCCGGCGGCGGTCGCCGTGCGGAAGCCGCCCTTGGTGCCCTGGAAGAGCGCCCGCTCGACCTGTTTGCGCATGCGGATCCGGTCTAGCAGGTCGGTGCCGGCGAGCCAGTTGATGGCGCGCAGCCCGAACCCCATGCCGCGCTCGGCGACTCCCTTGTCGTTGCCGTTCACTTCGATCTCCTCCCGCTGCTCTCTCTGGTCACGCCCGTGGGCGCCTGCTTGGCCTCGACCGGCGCGACGCGGCCGTCGAGGTGGGGGGTATGTCGCTTGGCGTCGCGCACGGCGAAGGCGAACTCCTTGCCCTCGACGTCGCTCAGAAACTCGACCCGGCCCGGCAGGCGGACCGGCTTGCGGAAGCGGACGTCGACCGCGAAAGCGTCGGGCAGGCGGCTCTCGAGCGCCGCGAGGCAGCGCGCCTTCGTCCACATCCCGTGCGCGATCGCGCACGGGAAGCCGAGCGGCTTGGCGGTCAGCGCGTGCATGTGAATCGGGTTGCGGTCGCCGGAAACGGCGGCATAGCGCCGTCCCAGGTCGCCCGGGAGGCTCCACTCCGCCCCCCGCGGCCCCGCATCCGGCCCCTCCGCATCGCCTTTGGGGGGAAATGTCCCCCGAACCCGATTCGCGCCGGATGTGGTGGGGGCGCCTGAGCTCGCGCTGGCGCCGGGGGTCCCCCCCTCGGCGTCTGAGCCCGCGCCGCGGCGCAGCATCGTGCTGACCGACTCCCAGGCCTTCTGGCGGCCGGCCCAGGCCTCGGTGACCAGTCCGAAGGTGCGGCCACGCGGGTGCGGCTCGAGCTTGGTCGGGCGCACGCGCAGCTTCAGCTCCTCGTCGAGGCCGATCGGCCGGCGCTGGACGATCCGGTTCTCGACGTGGACCAGGCCGACCGCGCCGAAGGGGAAGCCCCCGTCGGCCATCACCGCCATCTGCAGCGGGAAGGCGAGCACCTGCGGGTAGGTGGGCGGCAGCCGGTCGCGCAGGGCGAAGCCGCAGACGCGGGCGTAGGCGGCGACCGCGTCGCGCTCCGCCCGCACCCCCGCCAGCTCCAGCTCCAGGTCGGGGATCTCCTCACCGCGGCCGGGGACGAACGGCAGCAGCGAGGCGCCGGGGATCAGCGGCGCCGCGGCGCGGGCGTAGAGCGGCAGGATGCTGGGCGCGCTGTCGAGCGTGCGGGTGGGCATCCTCACGCCCCCAGCAGGCTCTGGCCGCAGACGCGGACCGTGTTGCCGTTGACCCCGGTCGAGGCGGGGCTGGCGAACCAGGCGATCGTCTCGGCGACGTCGACGGGAAGGCCGCCCTGCGACATGCTGTTCATGCGGCGGCCGGCTTCGCGGATCGCGATCGGCATCCTCGCCGTCATCTGGGTCTCGATGAAGCCGGGAGCGACCGCGTTGATCGTCGCCCCGCGCTCGGCCAGCTCAGGCGCCAGCGCTTCGACCATGCCGATCACGCCGGCCTTCGAGGTGGCGTAGTTGGTCTGGCCGGAGTTGCCGGCGACGCCGCTCATCGAGGAGACGCAGACGATGCGGCCGTTGGGGCGCAGCAGGTCGCGGCTGAGCAGCTCCTCGTTTATGCGCTCCTCGCTGGAGAGGTTGATCTCCATCAGCGAGGCCCAGCGGTCCTCGGGCATCTTGGCGATCGTGCGGTCGCGGGTGACGCCGGCGTTGTGGACGACGACGTCGACACCGCCGGAGAGGGCGGCGGCGATCGTCGCCGGGGCCTCGTCCTCGGTGATGTCGAGCTCGATCGTCTCGGCGCCGAGGCGGGCGGCGACCGCGTCCAGGTCGTCGGCGAGCGCGGGGACATCGAGCAGGACCAGCTCGGCGCCGTCGCGGTGCAGGACGGTGGCGATCGCCTCGCCGATCCCGCGCGAGGCGCCGGTGACCAGCGCCCGCCTGCCGGCCAGCGGCCGCTCCCAATCGATCTCGGGGGTCGCGCCGACGCCCGCGCCAACCCGGATCACCTGGCCGGAGACGTAGGCGGAGCGGGGGGAGAGCAGGAAGCGCAGGGTCGAGTCGAGCTGCTCCTCGGCGCCCTCCTCGACGTAGACGAGCTGCACGGCGATGCCGCGCCCGATCTCCTTGCCGAGCGAGCGGGTGAAGCCCTCCAGCGCGCGCTGGGCGGTGGAGGCCCGGGGCGGCAGCCCGGCCGGCGGCGTGCCGAGGACGACGACACGGCCGCTGCGCTGGACCCGCTTCACGTTGGGGTGGAAGAAGCGCTGCAGCTCGACCAGCTCGGTCGAGTCGGAGATCCCGGTGGCGTCGAAGACGAGCGCCTTGACCGGGCTGTCGGAGCGCTCCGGCGGCGGAGCGCCGAGCTCGCCCAGCAGCCGCGCCAGCGGCTTGCCGAGCCGCCCGCCGGGGGCGCCGCCGGCCAGCGCCGTGCCGCCGCCGGCCAGCGCCGCGCCGGGCTCGCGGGGAGCGGCGGGACCGGCCCCGTCGGGCTTCTGGCGCTCCAGCTTGGTGGGCCGGGGCAGGCCGACGCGGGGGGCGATCAGCCGGCCGGGCGGCGAGTTGACCAGCTGCGAATACAGGTCACTCATAGCGACCCTTCCGCTGTGCCTTATCGGCCCATGGCGAGGAAAGGGAACAGCGGAAGCTCATCTGCCCTCTCCTCCGGCGCTCTCGAGCATCGCGACGACGCCCTGCCCGGCGGCGGCGCAGATGCTGATCGCGCCGCGACCCTCGCCGCGCTCGTGCAGCTGCTTGGCCAGCGAGGCGACGATCCGCCCGCCGGTGGCGGCGAAGGGGTGGCCGGCGGCGAGCGAGCCGCCGTTGACGTTGAGCCGCTCGCGGTCGATCGCGCCGAGCGGCTGCTCGCGGCCGAGCCGGTCGCGGCAGAAGCGCTCGTCCTCCCAGGCGCGCAGGGTGCAGAGCACCTGGGCGGCGAAGGCCTCGTGGATCTCGTAGAGGTCGAAGTCCTGCAGGGCGAGGCCGTTGCGGTCGAGCATCCGCGGCATCGCGTAGGCGGGCGCCATCAAGAGCCCCTCGCGCTTGTGGACATGGTCGATCGCCGCCGTCTGCCCATCGACGAAGTAGGCGAGGATCGGCAGGCCGCGCTGCTTCGCCCACTCCTCGCTGGCCAGCAGCACCGCCGAGGCGCCGTCGGAGAGCGGAGTCGAGTTGGCCGCGGTCATCGTCCCGCTCTCGCCGCCGAAGACCGGGCCGAGCTTGGCCAGCTTTTCGGCTGAGGAGTCGGGACGCAGGTTCTGGTCGCGCTCGAGTCCCAGGTAGGAGTCGACCAAATCGTCCATGAAGCCGCGCTCGTAGGCGGCGGCGAGGTTGTGGTGGCTGGCGACGGCGAGCTCGTCCTGCTCTTCGCGGCCGACGTCCCACTCGGTCGCCATGATCGCGCAGTGCTCGCCCATCGAGAGGCCGGTGCGCGGCTCCTCGTTGCGCGGGATCGAGGGCACGACGTGGCCGGGCCGGAGCCGGGTCAGCTGCTTCAGCCGGCCGCCGGTCGACCTCTCGCGGTTGGCGTCGAGCAGGATCTCGCGCAGGCCCTCGTTGACGCCGATCGGCGCGTCGGAGGTGGTGTCGGCGCCGCAGGCGATGCCCGAGTCGATCTGCCCGAGGGCGATCTTGTTGGCGACCAGGATCGTCGTCTCCAGCCCGGTGCCGCAGGCCTGCTGGACGTCGTAGGCGGGGGTCTCGGGGGCGAGCCGCGTGCCGAGCACGCTCTCGCGGGTCAGGTCGCGGTCGCGCGAGTGCTTGAGCACGGCGCCGCCGGCGACCTCGCCCAGCGCCTCGCCCTCGAGCGAGTAGCGCCGCACCAGCCCGTCGAGGGCGGCGGTCAGCATGTCCTGGTTGGAGGCGCGCGAGTAGACCGAGTTGGAGCGCGCGAAGGGAATCCGGTTGCCGCCGACGACGGCGACCCGGCGAGGACTGTCAGTCAACGTCGGTGCCTTTCGATTGGAGTGCGATACCGGGATGTGCAGGGGCCGCAAAAGCCTCCCGCCGCCGGTTACCCGCTACATGGATCGATGTAAACGTAACCGAGACACCGATCGATGTCCAGGTCTATGTGACCGGTCGCACACGGACGGGCCCGCGGCGGGCGCGACGAAGCGGCCGTGTGGGGCGAAATAGGCGCTAGGAGAGCTCGGTGCCGTCGTAGAGCTTCTTGACGTGCACAGTGCCGGCCGGGGCCGCTTCGATGCAGAGGCGGCAGAGGACGCACTCGTCGAGGTTCTGCTCGACGATCTCGACGCCGGAGCCGCCGGTGGCGAAGATGTCGACCGGGCAGACTTCCTCCAGCTTGCGCGCCAGCTCGGCGTCGCCGGCGACCGAGGCGTCGACCTCGACCTCGATGAAGACCCGATTCCGCGCGCTCACGGTCGCCCCCCGGCCTTGGGGGGGGGGGGG
>JBBDTK010000122.1:17769-19048 GCA_040904405.1 Solirubrobacterales bacterium
ACATAAAGCGCACCGGAAGCGATGGAGGCGCTGGAAGCTCACGCTGCCACCTCGAGCCTTTCCTTGACCGCGTCGGGGATCTCGTCGATCCGCTCGACCACGCGGATCCCGGCCGCTTCGAGCCGGGCGATCTTCTCGGTCGCGGTGTCCTCCTTGCCCTCGACGATCGTCCCGGCATGGCCAAAGCTCATGCCCTTCATCTCCTCGTCGTCCATGAACTTGCCGGCCATGAAGGCGACGATCGGCAGCCGCGAGTCGTTCTCGGCGACCCACTCGGAGAGCTGCGCCTCCATCCGCCCGCCCGGCTCGGTGTAGATCACGATCGCCTCGGTCTGCTCGTCGGCCTCGAAGTAGGGCATCAGCTCGGCGTAGGTGGAGCCGATGATCGCGTCGCCGCCGATCGAGACCGCGGTCGAGACGCCGAGCCCGGCCTGGGTCAGCGAGGAGGAGATCTCGGTGGTCATCCCGCCGGAGCGGCTCATCACGCCGACCGGGCCGGGCGCGTAGGCCTTGGCCGCGTCCTTGGCCGGGCCGCCGATGCCGCCCATCTTGCAGACCTCGGGGACGATCAGGCCGAGGCAGTTGGGGCCGATGATCCGCGCCCCGCGCAGCTCGGCCAGCTCGACCACCTGGGCGACGTCGCGGCGTGGGATCCGCTCGGTGACGATCACGATCAGCTCGATCCCGTTCTCGATCGCCTCCAGCACGGCGTCCTTGGTGAAGGCGGGGGGGACGGTGACGACCGAGCCGTCGATCGGCCCGCCGTGGTGCTCGACCGCCTGGGCGACGGTGTCGAAGACCGGCACGCCATGCACCTCGCGGCCCTTGCGGCCGGGGGTGACGCCGCCGACGACCTTGGAGCCGTAGTCGAGGCACTCGCGGGTCAGGTTGACCGCCTCGCGGCCGGTGATCCCCTGGACGATGAAGGTCGTCTCCTTGTCGAGCAGGATGCTCACGCCGCGGCCCCCCGCGCGAGGTTGCATTCATGCCCGCATAGCGGGTCCGGATGCAACCTCGCGGGACTGGCGGGGCTCACGCCGCGGCCCCCTGGATCTTGGCGACGGCGCGGCCCGCCGCCTCCCACATCGAGACCGAGCGGTCGCAATACTCGACCCCGTAGGAGTCGAGGATCTTGAAGCCCTCGTCCTCCCAGGCGCCGGGGATGCGGAAGATCGCGATCGTCTCGCCCGGGTCCTTGCCGAGCTCGAGGCAGGCCTTGATCGTGCCGCGGGCGACGATGTCGACGCGGGTGTTGGAGACGATCGACATCATCACCGCG
>JBBDTK010000123.1:0-3126 GCA_040904405.1 Solirubrobacterales bacterium
GGGCTGTTTGAACCGCTTCAAGCGGCGCTTTCGGCGTTACTCACCGATCTAGGTCTGACATGGCCGCTCACCCTACATCTAGCGGGCCGCTGACCCTGACCGTGACCGGGCGGGAGGCCCCCGGCGCGTAGGGCCAGCGCTCCTCGGGCAGGGCAACGGCCCGCAGCCGGATCGCCGCGGCTCCGCTGACGTAGCGGAAGCGGTAGCGGGCGCTGAAGCGGCCGCCGTGGTCGCTGCGGGTGACCAGGACCGGTCGCCAGCGGCGCGCATCGCTCTCGTAGTACTGGATCGCGACCAGCTTGCCGCGCCGGGGCAGCGGCGCGCCCCGGGCGCGGACGCGGCCCCAGAAGCGGACCGAGTCGCCGGTTCGCAGGCGACGCGGCCCGGCGCCGAGCAGCAGGCCGCCGCGGACCCGCAGCGACATGCCGGCGCGCCGCGACGTCGCCAACCCGTCGGCGCCGCGGAAGAGCACCGTCACCCGCCGCGAGGGGCCGGGGTGGAGGCCGAGCCGGAAGCCGCCCCGCTTGCCGGTGATCAGCGTCTCCACCCGCTTGCGCCGGAACGACCCGCGTGAGAAGCGCGAGACCACGCGCAGCTTGCGCCGCGCCAGCCCGGCGCCTTCGGCGGTCAGCAGCCGGCCGGTCAGCGCGGCGCCCCCACCGAAGGGGACGGTGACCAGGCGGCCGGAGCGCCGGCCGCGACGCAGCCGGGCGAAGATCCGCGTCTTCGCCTTCGCCGCCGCGAGCGCCGGCGCCTTGCGCTCGGCGCGGCTCGCGGCGACCGCCGGCGCCGCCTTGCGCAGCGCCATCTCGGTGCCGTCGGTGCGGCGGGTGCTCGATGCCCTGTTGCCGGCGCCGTCGACCGCGTCGGCGCGGAAGACGTAGGTGCCGGCGCCGAGCCCCTCCGGCAGCCGCGCGGTCAGCTGCGCCGACCCGTCGCGGCTCCCGGGCCGGAACTTAGCCGGCAGCTCGATCCAGCGCTCGGCGTTGAGCCGGCGGTAGTGGATCTCACCGGCGACGGCGCCGGAGTGGGCGTCCTGGATCTCCGCCCGCACGCTCTCGGGCAGCTCGGTCGCGGTCTGCTCGGCGACCGGCTCGAAGGCGACGCCCGGGGCGATGTCGTCGAAGCGCAGCGGCAGCTCGATCGCCGTGCTCGCGGTGCTGTTGCCCGCCTCGTCGCGCAGCCAGACGTGAAAGCTGTAGGTGCCGGGACCGGGCACGCTGCGGTCGGAGATCGCGACGATGTCGCGCCCGCCGGCGAGCTTTGCTCCGGTATCGAAGCCGGCCGGCCCGACGATCCGCCAGTGGGCGCCCCCGATCGGGCTGGCGGGGCCCTGGCTCGGGTTCGACCAGCGGAGGTCGAAGTCGTTGACCCGGCGCCAGCCATCGCCGCCGGCGAGAACGAGGTTGCGGACATGGGCCGGCGGGTTGTTGTCGACCGCGACCGTCTGCTCTCCGGTACAGCCGACGTTGCCGGCGAAATCCGTCGTGCAGTGCCGCAGGCGATGCGGGCCGTCGCTGAAGCGAGTCGTGTCGATCGTCGCCCCCGCGGCGCCCTGGGTCCCGCAGGGCCGCATCCGGGTTCCCCTCCATTCGCCGCCGATCATCGCCTTCGAGCATGCGTACTCGTGCAGCGAGATCCGGTTGCCGTCGAGCGTGGTCTCGCCGAAGCGCACGCCGCTGCCGCCGTCGGTGCCGGAGAACATCAAGCGCTGTGAGCCACGGCGCCACCCACCTGCGGTCAGCTCGTCCCCAACCCAGGCTCCCGGGCCGCCGTCGTCCTGGACCGTGATCGTCAGCGCCCGCAGCGACGACCACGAGGTCGGCTCGAGGCTGCACCACTTGCTCTCCGCGCGGGCGCAGAGGAGACGGTCCTCCAGCGCCGGCCGCGGGGTGGAGAAGCCGGCGACGAAATCGTGCGGGCTGACGTCGGTGCCGGTGGCGCGGGCGAACAGGTCGAAGCCGCCGCTCCAGTTGCCGGTGCCGATCCGCTGCTCCATCCCGTCGTGCAGGGTCTGCCACCAGGTGCCGCTGACCCGGGTGATCCCGGTCCCCGGCGGCGCCTCCCAGCGCCAGCGGGCGAAGCGGGTCCCCGAGACCGTGCCCGCGTTGCGGGTGAAGCTCTTCATGTGCACACCGGCGAAGGGATCGGCGCCGGCGGGCGGCACGCACCAGGCGTCGGGCCGGAACTTGGCGCCGCCGGTCGTGTCGGCCCAACCGGCGTCGGCGCCGACGTGCCAGCCGCACTGGGCGACCGCGTACTTGGCGGCGCTCGCCTCGCGAGCCCCCAGCAACAGCAGGGCGAGCGCCAGCGCCACCCCGATCGCCACGATCCGCGCCACTCCCACCCGCGCTCCCAACATCGAACCCTCCTCCGCTCGCGTTTGCACGGAGGCCCAAGCGGGCGGCGGCGTGTTCTCTCCCCCCGGCCGGACGGATGTCGCCGCAACGAGCGGGAAGTGCCGGGCGCGCCGCTCTGCGAAAATGCAGCCGATGCCACTGCCGAGCCCCGATCAGGTCACCGAGAAGCTGCGCGCCGTGATCGACCCCGAGCTGCGCCGCTCGATCGTCGAGCTGGGCATGGTGCGCTCGATCGAGGTCAGGGACGACGGCCGGGTCGAGGTCGTCGTCTCGCTGACCACGGCCGGCTGCCCGATCCGCTCGCACTTCGAACAGGCCGTCGCCCAGCAGGTCAACGAGCTCGACGGCGTCACCGCGGTCGCGGTCGGCTTCGACGTCCTCTCCGACGAGGAGAAAGGCGATCTGCAGAAGACGCTCGGCCGCAGCAAGCTGCCGGCCGGCGCCCTGGCCCAGGTGAAGAACGTGATCTGCGTCGCCTCCGGCAAGGGCGGGGTCGGCAAGTCGACGATGACCGCCAACCTGGCCGCGGCGCTGTGTGCCGAAGGCCACCCGGCCGGCGCGCTCGACTGCGACGTCTACGGCTACTCGATCCCGCGCATGCTCGGGGTCAACCGCAAGCCGGAGGTCAACGGCGAGCGCAAGATCCTGCCGCTGGAGGCGGCCGGCGGCGTCAAGGTGATGTCGATCGGCTTCTTCGTCGAGGAGAACTCGGCGGTCGTCTGGCGCGGCCCGATGCTCCACAAGGCGATCCAGCAGTTCCTCGAGG
>JBBDTK010000124.1:0-18904 GCA_040904405.1 Solirubrobacterales bacterium
CGCCAGGCGCGTCCGGACGCCGCCAAACGCGACGGTATTTACGGCCGGGGGCACTAAGGAGTCAGTCGAGGACTACCGTCGCCGTATAGAGCAGGCGGGCGGTTGAGTAGCGGCAGCCGTAGGTCGCGCGTTTGCCTACGCGCTGCTGGGCCTTGCCCTGGCGGATGTCGGTGCTGTTGGCGCACTTGCCCGGCTCGCGGCTGGCGCGCCAGACGTTTTTCGCCGAGAGGTCCTGGGCGAAGGCGGGGGCCCAGGTGGGGATCGTCAGGCCGACGATGTCGCCCTTCTCGACCCGCAGCGAGGCGCCGAACTTGACCGTCTGCCCGAGGAACGGGCTGAGCACGCGGACCGAGCCCTGGCGGCGCAGGTTGTAGCGGGGCGGGTTGGTGCCGGGGATGCGGCGCAGGATCGCCAGCCGCGCCTCGGGCGGCGTGCCGAAGAAGCCGTTGAAGAAGGAGCGCTGGCGGTTGGTCGGCTGGGCCAGGGTCAGGGTCCAGGCCTTGACCCTGCCGCGGCCCGGCACCCGGTAGGGCAGGCTGGTCTGGTTGGTGCTGACCTGGAAGCCGGTGACGCTGCCGACCGCCTGGCAGGGCAGCTCCGGACAGGAGGGGTCGGGCGCGTTGGCGGTGCTGCCCAGCACCACGGTGGTGCGCGAGCTGGTCGCGGCGCCGGCGCCGGACGAGAGGGCGACGAGCAGCGCCAAGCCGGCGGCAAGGGCGGCGGCGGCGGCGAGGCGCAGGCGGCGGCCGTAGATCCCTGCGGCGACTGCGGATACCTGGGAAGACCTCGACATTTGCCCTTGCTCCTCTCGTCGACGAACGCTCAGCCGGGGAAGACTAGCCATCGGCGCGGCCGGTGAAGGGTCAGCGACGGGCGCGGCGGGCGGCACGGGCCTTGCGCGCGTCCTTGAGCGAGAGCGCGAAGCCGACCCGGTCGACGCCGACGTTGTGGAAGTTCAGGGCGCGGGCGGCGGCGTAGGTCAGGTCCCAGTCGTTGCCGTGGGTGTAGGGGCCGCGGTCGATCACCCTGGTGACGACCCGGCGTCCGCGGTAGACGAACTTGACGGCGGTTCCGCAGGGAAGGGTGCGGTGGGCGACGCCGAGCGTGCGCGGGCGCAGGGTCTGGCCGCAGGCGGTGCTGTTGCCGTAGAGGCCGGGGCCGTACCAGGTGGCGCCGCCCCAGCGCAGCGCGGTGAAGGCGTGCCCGGCCCCCGCCCGCGCCTTGCCGGCGGAGGGGGTCGCGGCGCCGCCGGTGCCGGCCTGCGCGGGCACGGCGGCCAGAGCCAGGGAGGCGACGGCCAGCAGCAAAGCTGCGGCGCGGGTTCGGGTTTTCCGCCGAGGGCGGTCGTTGGCGTTCTTCATGCTCTTTCGGGCGCTTACGGGGTTAGCTGACGGGCTCGCGCTGAAAGAGCTGCGCTACGCGGCGGATGCCGGCGATTCGCCCCAACTGTTGGGTCCCCCGCTCCTCGCGGTATGTGGCGAGGATTCAGCGGAAGTTGGCAGCACGTTAGCAAACGCTAAGGATCTATCCCGGTAGGGGCGTGCTCCTGGGACGGTTCAGGACCAAGCGGGGCGGTCACGGCGTGGATTCCGCATGGCAGCGCCATGTGGGATCCACGACGGGGCCGAATCCGCGCCGGTCCTGGGCCGTATCCAGGGGTGCGATTTCCCTACCGGGATAGGTCCTAAGACAGAAAACGGTGCAGAGGTCGGAGAGGCCCCCTCGCGGGGGCCTCTCCTGAAGCGGGCCTGTAAGCCGGATCCTGTCGTGAGCGACCATCTATCTCCCCGGGGCCGAAGCCCCGGAGGGGCCGCCGAAGCGGCCCTGCGGCCTACCTGGACCTCGCCGGGCAGGGTCGACGATCCTGTTTGGCCTTGCACCGGGCGGGGTTTACCTGGCCGCCGCGTCGCCACGGCGCCGGTGCGCTCTTACCGCACCATTTCACCTTTGCCTGTACGCGGCTCACGTGTGGCCGCGCCATCGGCCGTATGTTTCTGTGGCACTTTCCCGCGGGTTTCCCCGGGTGGGCGTTACCCACCGCCCTCGCCCTGTGGTGTCCGGACTTTCCTCGAAGGGTTTTCTCTCCCTCCGCGGTCACTCGGCCCGCTCACGCATGGTAAACCCTGATCGGCCCGCTGCAAACCGGCGCATCTCGGCATCCTCAGTCGGTCGGATCGGGTCACGCGCAAACTGCGCTCCCCTCACCTCGCTCCCTGCGTCCACCGACCTGCTTGGTTTTCACGGGCTTTGCGAGGGTTGCATCGAATATCCTGCCAACGTGCCGGTTGCCGTCGTCACTGGAGCAGGTGGGGGGCTCGGGCGGGCGATCGCGCTCGACCTGGCCAGTCGCGGCTACCTGGTCCAGGCCACCGACGTCGACGCCGAGGCGGCCGCCGCGACCGCGGCCGAGATCGGCGCCGGCGCCACATCGGCAGCGCTCGACGTCCGCGACGAGGCGGCCTGCCGGGCGATCGCCGCCGCTGCCACCACGCGTGGTGGCCTCCACCTCTGGGTCAACAACGCCGGCGTGCTGGCGACCGGCCCCTCCTGGAGCCAGGACGAGGCGGCGCGCCGAACGATGCTGGAGGTCAACGCGCTGGGCACGATGAACGGCACGGTCGCCGCACTCGAGCCGATGATCCGTGACGGCCGCGGTCATGTGATCAACGTGATCTCGCTGGCCGGGCTGGTGGCGGCGCCGGGCGAGGTCGCCTACTCGGCCAGCAAGCACGCGGCCCTCGCCTTCACCCTCGGCACGCTCTTCGACCTGCGCCGCGCCGGCATCGGCGGCGTGCGGGTCTCCGCGATCTGCCCCGACGGGATCTGGACGCCGATGCTCGAGGACCGGCTTGACGATCCCGATGCCGCCAGCTCCTTTTCCGGCCACCTGCTCACCGCCGAGCGGGTGGCGACCGATGTCGGGCGGCTCTCGGAACGACCGCGGCCGCTGCTCGTGCTGCCGCGCTGGCGAGGGCCGCTGCTGCGCGCCTTCGACCTCTTCCCCCGCCTCGCCCTGCGGCTGCTGCCGCTGGTGATGTGGGACGCGAGAAGGCGCCAGCGCCGTTACAAGCGGTTGATCGAATCCGGAAAGTGGCCCTGACCTGACGCGACCCAGGGGTCGCCATGCGGCGTCCTCGGTCGGCCGCCTTCGGGTCACGCACTGAAGTGCGCTCCCCTCGCCGTCCTTCCCTGCGTCCTTGCCTGACGGCCCCAGGGGTCGCGTCAGGAGACCTTGCGAACCACTCCTATGACCCGGCCGAGGACGGTGGCCTCGGTGGTGTGGATCGCCTCCATCGTCCGGTTCTCCGGCTGCAAGCGGATCTGGTCGGGCTCGCGGAAGAAGCGCTTCACGGTGGCCTCCTCGCCGATCAGGGCGACGACGATCTCGCCGTCGGCGGCGTCCTCGGTCGGGCGCACGACCACGTAGTCGTCGCCGAAGATCCCGGCTTCCTTCATGCTTTCGCCGCGCACGCGGAGGACGTAGTCGCCTTCCTCGCCGCCGATCACGTCGGGGATCTCGATGTACTCCTCGATGTTCTCTTCGGCCAGGATCGGAGCGCCGGCGGCGACGTGGCCGACCAGGGGCAGGCCGCGTTCGCCCGGCAGGATCGTCTTCTTCGCCTTGTCGATGAGCAGCTCGATCGCGCGCGGCTTGGTTGGATCCCGGCGCAGCAGGCCGATCTTCTCCAGGTTCGCCAAGTGGGCGTGCACGGTCGAGGAGGAGTGCAACCCGACCGCTTTGCCGATCTCCCGCACCGTCGGCGGGTAGCCGGTCTTCTCCGCGTAGCGGCGGATGAAGTCGAAGATCTCCTTCTGCCTCTTGGTCAGGTCCAGATCCACCAGACGTCCCTCCTCGCGAGCATTTCGGCCTCAGATCGTTCGAACACCTGTTCGCAGGCTACCCCCTCCCCCGGACGCATGCAACCGCGAGGCCATCCGGCCGGCCCCGCGACACCGCGCAAACCGTCCCCCAGCCAAACATCTAGAATCGACCACCCTCGAGCGGCTGTGGCGGAACTGGTAGACGCGCAAGGTTGAGGGCCTTGTGTCCCTAACGGGACGTGATGGTTCGACTCCATTCAGCCGCATCGAAAGCCCCTGTAAATAGAAGCAATTTGAATAAAACCAAGAATCGCGGCTCTGTTGCCCTGCGGTCCATTGCGGACCGATTTGGCAGCAATGCGGCATACCACGGCGCCTCTTCACGAGTCTCCAGGCGTGGACGAGGCGATTCCCCACGCAGGGAAAGACCGCCGGCTTTGTGCCACAGGACCCCGTCAATGCGGCTGTCCAGAGTTGGAATCCATCCCCCCGCTGGGGGCGTGTAAGGAGGAGAGATGGATAGCAAGTCCAGCATGCGCCGTGCGCACGGGACCGGCACCCTCTATGTCCAAGGGCGAGCCAACGGCAAAGAGGTCTGGTACGGGCGCTGGTATTTGGGTGGGCGGCGAGTCAACCGACGCCTAGGACCCAAGCGCCGGCGCGGGACCGGCAAGGGTCTCAGTCGCATCCAAGCCGAGGCCGAGCTGCGGCGACTCATGGTTCGCGAGCGTCCGCCCGAAGCCGGCTCGAGTGTCTCGTTCGCGAGCACCGCGGAACTGATGCTCCGCGAGCTCGAAGAGCTCGGGCGCAAGGCGACCACCCTCGACACCTACCGGGCGATCCTTCGCGCGCACCTACTGCCCCGTTTCGGCGAGCTCCGTCCTACGGAGAATCACCCACTCCGATCACCACTTATGCCTGTAGCGCTCCACATTCGCACTGATGGGTGCCGTTGGGCGATTCTGCGTGCCATACAGGCTTCTGGCAGGTGTCGCATCGGAAGACATCGCGCAACTCTGTGAGGTCGGTAGCCAGACGGCGCAGTTCCTCGGTCGTCGGCTCGGGCACGCCGGGGCGGTGGTGGACAAGAGAGGTCGTCATGTAGTTGTCGGCGGCGATCCGGGAGAAAACCGGCGTGTCGGCGAGCGGTGAGCCAGCCTCCTCGAGGCCCTTGCGCAGGCCGGTGAGGAAGTCAAGTGCGTTGAAGCGAGCCTTTAGGTCCAACCGCATGCGGCGGTATCCGAGCCTTGAAAGTGGCCTCGAGAGCGAGCCCTCCAGCGCGGCGCGCGCGTAGCCCCCGAGGCCGCCAGCGCCAGCCCCACGGTCAAGCTCGGAAATAAGACGCTGGAGCGGATCGCCATCTCCCATCACCGGTCCGCCGTTTGGGGTCCAGTAGGCGATCTCTCGCACCGTCCAGCCGCCGTCAGCGGCGAGCGCGATGTCGCGGAAACCGGCGTCATGGCTGAAGACGATCACCTGCCAATCAGCGAACTCGTCCCCGAGCAAGCGCATAAGGCCATGGCGATGGGCGGCGTCAAAGCTGTTGACCACGTCGTCGAGGATGAGGGTGCGCCAGGGGCCGTCTTCGTGCTTGATGCGAGCCAGCAAGAGTGCCAGGCCGAGCGCGTTCAGCTGCGACTCGCTCATGATCCGATGTGGCGGGCTGAGCGAATCTTCGTGCCCCGCAAAACGGAACGAAAACTCGACCTGTCCGCTGCGGCGCGGCGAATACACAAGGTCCAAGCCGGTGTAGTGCGGATCTGCCATTAGCGTTTCGAAATAACGGGCGGCGAACTCTGCAATCGGCGCCAGTGCCTCTTCGACCGCCTTCCCGATCTCCTGATCAGTGATGCCGAGAAGCGCTTCCAGCGAGTCATACGCATCTTCGGTCGCTGTCTCCGCGCGCCGTCGGTTGTGTAGAGAGCGCAGCGCGCCGCGAATCTCGAAGAGCTCCTCGCGCGCCGCCTGCTGCGGCGAGACTCGCGGACGCGCCGCCTCTCGCAGCTGCGGGACGAGATCCGTGAGGCCGGGGACTAGATCGGGCCATGATGGCTGGGGTGAGAGGCTGGTGAGCGCCTCACGACCCGCGCTCACATGCTCCTGAAGCCGGTCGCGCATCTCGGTGAGGCGAGCTTCTTCCGGCCAGCCATCAGGCGGGGCAATGCCCAGCAGACGAGACAGAGCGTTGCTGACCTCCGTCGCAGCAACGAGCCTGGCGGAAACCCCCTCTCGCGCCTGCCCCAGCTCCCGCTGGGATAGGGCGAGTTGACGAGCCCGCTCACTGACCGTGCCGGATAGTTCGCCGATGTCTCGTGACTCCTCACATAGCGGGCAGGTGTCGCCATCCCATTCGCCGAGCAGCGCCTCGCCAGCGCGCAACAGGGCCTGAAGCGCCTCCTCCCGGCGCACTCCTTCCCGCGCGACCGCGGTATTCCAGGGCTCACTCGGGTCCGCTTCGGGCAATGCGGCGAGCGCTCGGACCAGAGTGTCGACTGCACCCAGGCGGTCAGGCTGGGAGACTGGCCCCTGCAAGCCGATGGCGGCGATGTCCTCCTCGCTGCGGGGCTTCTGCTCAATCCCGGCGCGCTCCGCGAGCGCGCCAACGTGCTGCAGGAGTTCTGCGCCTTCCAGGATCGAGCTCAGCGCCGCCTCGTCCTCCCGCCGACGGGCGCGAGCGCCCTCGCGGGCGGCTTTCGCTTGCCCCCGCGCGGTCCGCAGTACGTTGCGAAAGCCATTCAGGGCATCGAGGTCGAGGATCTCGAGTAGCGCTTTCCGCTTCTCACCTCCGGTCTTCTCGACGAAGTCATTGATCGTGTGATGGCGCAGAATCGGCAGAGGCGGCAACGTGACCTCGCTGCCGTCCTCGGAGAGCAGCGGGTCGGGAGTGTCGCCAGAGAGCCGCCGAGTCAGCCGAGGATTCCCAGAAATCTTCCCCGCCACCGTCGCCGCCTCGGCATCAAGGTGAATCGCAGCGGCGAGGGTGCAGTCCTCTCGATGAAAGCGTGCCAGGTCACCTTCCACGAGGAGCTCCATCGCGTCGGCGATCGTCGACTTGCCGCGCCCGTTCTCGGCGTAGAAGAAGTTGCCTGCGGCGCCAAGGTTCTCACCGAAGGGTTTCGGGGCACCACGGAGACCCTCGAGCTCGATCCGCTCGATGATCACGAACCCTCGCCCGGCTCAACCAATTGCTCCGACTCAACAGACCAGTTCGGCTGCTCCGACTCAGTATCGGCTGACGGCGGCGTCTCGACACGCTCCTCCGTCTCGGCCGCAGCCACTGTCACTGCGCTCGCGCCGGCAACGATCCGCTCAGGCGACCAGCCCCCGCCGCGCCAGAGCTCTCGCATCGGCTCAGCGATCGCAGCCGCCTCGCCGCCCACTGCCGCGGCGTTGAAGATCGCCTCGATTACCTCATCTGCGGTCTTGCTCACCCCTGCCTCCTGGCTGGCTTCCGGATCGGCCTCAGCGGCCTCGTGCCACAGCGGCGCGATACTAGGGAATTCCCAATGCGGGCCAGGTAGGCCGACATCGAAAATCCGACGAAATCTTGCCTAGATCACGACGGAGCGCTAAGAATGGCCGCGTGACTACTGCCTTGGCCGAAGAGGCCGTCCACGTCCGCGACACCGGTTACCTGTCCGACCGCGACATCGCCCGCGCCACCGGTGCGGCGCCGAGCACCGTGCGGGAGTGGCTCGCTGGTCGCAGCGCGCCGAGGGGGTCGCGGGCCGAACGCCTGATTGAGCTCTCCTCGGTGGTTGAACGCCTCGCCAAGGTCATCCGCCCCGCCTACATCCCGGTGTGGATGAACAAGCCGATCTCCGCACTGGACGGCGACAAGCCGATCGAGCGGATCGGCGCCGGCGACTACCGTGCGGTGGCGCGGCTGATCTCCGGCCTCGAGAACCCGGGCGCCACCTGAGATGGTCAGCGACATCGCGGACGATTGCTGTTCGCGGTCACTGACCTAAGTGCCCCCGGCCGTAAATACCGTCGCGTTTGGCGGCGTCCGGACGCGCCTGGCGGCACCCGGCACGCACCCACGTGCCTCCTGGCACGCGGGCGCGCACCACGCACCGCCAGCCACGCCCGGCCACTCGCCAATCCGCGACGCCACTTACGGCCGGGAGCACTAAGGCGCTCCCAGAGGGTTGCCCAGGGAGGTCGCCGCTGCGTTCGATATACGGAGGGAATGACCAGCAACCTCCAAGCCGTCTACTTCCGCGCCGCCGATGGAGCGGAGCCGGTTCGGGAATTCATCGACGGCCTCGATCCCAAGCGCCGGGCTGCTCTGCTTCGCCAGCTCGATCGGCTGAACGATCTCTCGGATGCGATGCCGCATCTTCCCTTCCCGCACAGCTCGCAAGTGGATGGGGAGCTGCGCGAGTTGCGCTGCCACATGGGCTCCGAGCACTACCGGGTGCTGTATCGGCGTTCCGAGCGCCTGATCGTCCTTCTACATGCGTTCCCAAAGACAACGGGCAAGCTGCCGGCCTCCGAGATCAAAATTGCGCAGAAGCGCTGGCGGGATTTCAAGGCGCGCATGGATGCCCGGCCGCGCAAACCGCCGCGGGCCGCCGGGCGTGATGCGCCTTGAGGCGATTTTGCGTGTTAGCAAGGCTGCTAACCTCCTTAGCGAACCCGATCAGTAGGTGCCAGCGATGAGCAAGAAGGTCAGTCCGGTCGGCGGTGCTGTTTCCGACCACATCAAGGAGTCCCTCAAGGATCCCGCATTCCGGGCGGAGTGCGAGCGCCTTGCGCCATATGAGGCCCTCGCGCGAATCGTCATCATGCGCCGCGGCTCCCTGGGGTTGACCCAGGCGGAGCTGGCGACCCGGATGGGCACGACCGCTTCGGCCATCTCGCGGATCGAGAGCGGCCAGCACGCGACGAGCGCTCGAACCCTCAAGAAACTGGGCGATGCCCTCGGGGCCCGTGCTGTGCTCGGGTTCGAGTTCGGGCCGGCCGAGCATCCTGAGCGCGAGCTCGTTGTCCTCTGAAGATGTCGCGGCCACGGACCATTCTGCGGACCTCCAGATCGGTAACCTGCGTCACCTCAGGGAACCTCAGGTCACCTGAGAGAGTCGTACGTCACTGAAAACGCCCCAAACCGCCGGTTTGAGGGCCTTGTGCCCCTAACGGGGCGTGATGGTTCGACTCCATTCAGCCGCATCGCCAAGCCCCTGGAAACCAGCGACTTCCGCGCCGCACCCGGCGGCGCGGTAGCGCTGCCTAGTATGTCGGGCAGTTCAATAGGCTGGCTGAAGCCCGGCGATCATCGGAAAGTGGCGGACGTTGGTGGTCAACAGATCGGCCTCGAGCAGGAGCGCGGTGGCGGCGATCAGGTAGTCGGCATCGTCGATACCGCTGTGGGAGCGGCGGTGGCGCTGGGCGAGGGAGCCGGCTGCTCGGGCTATCTCCTCCCCCACCGGCACCCAGGAGACCGCCGAGAAGAACTGCTCCAGTGCGTCGATCTCCTTCTCGCGCACGCCAGCCAGGAGCTCGAAGCGCACAACCTCGCTGGCAAGGATGGCTTCTTCAGCCTCGATCAGGCCGTTTAGGAGATCAACGGCGGGCGGAGAGCCGCGCAAATGATCGATCGCAACGCTGGTGTCCAGCAGCTTCACTTGACGCCGAGTCGGGCCAAGCGGTCGTTGAGGTCGCCGCCGCGAATTGCGTCGACGTACTCGGCGCCGCTGGTGCGTCGGCCCCGCCAAGAGCCGGCGCTGGCCTGGAGTGCGCGAAGCTTCTCGTCCTTCTCCTGCCCCCCAAAGGCGGTGCGAACCGCGCGGCGGATCAGCTCCGAGCGGGATGCACCCGTGTCGCGCGAGGCGCGCTCGAGAAGCTCCAACTCTCCCTCGCCCAGATAGACCTGCGTTCTGCTCATGGCATCATTATACACCCTATGGTGTCGCCTTGAGATCGGCTGGATTCTGAGCCTCGGGTTCTTCGGACCAATCCGCGGACTGATTTCTCCATCCCAGGCGTCATCTGCGCAGGGGCCTATGCGAGCTTCTGGCGCACCGACTCCAACGGAACCATCAGCGTCAACGGCTCGGCGCCGGCCGGCCTGAACCCGAAGCGGGCATAGAACGCCGCTGCGTCCTCATCGAGAGCGTCAACCACTATCGCGCGCATCGCAACGGAGCGGGAGGCGCGGTCAGCGCGACGCAACGCATCGAGAAGAAGGCTTCGGCCCAGGCCGGCACCTTGCTCGGATCGATCGACGGCCAGGCGCGCAATCAGGCAGACCGGAATCGGGAAGTGCTTAGAGGCTCCGCGTCGAACGGCTCCGGTCGCCTCGCCGTGCTCGACCTGGGAGGCGACGAGCGTGTAGTAGCCGGCTACGGACTTCTCCCCGGCAAGGCAGACGACGAACGTCCGAGCCGTGTCGCGGCGCTGGCCTTGCCCGGCGTAGGCGCGCAGCCAGCGGTCGAGTTGCTCGCGGTCGCAGCTGAAGCGATCGACTTGATGGCTCGGTCCGAGCGGTTCGACCGCCGCGAAGCGAGAGCTCAACCGTCCAGAACGCTGGGACGCTCAGTGAGCGCGCCGAGACCGGCCTCAAAGGAGACGGGATCGTCAAGCGCGGCAAGAAAGCGGTCGGCCTCCGCGGCGCTGAGAACGATGTTGGTCCTCTCGGCCAGCACCTGCTCGGCCTCCCGTCGCGCAGCTTGGCGAACGAACTCGCTGAGCGTCTGACCACGAGCTGCTGCCGCGGCCTGCTCGAGGTCGCGCTCCTCGTCGGTCATCCGGACCTCGACCCGGCGGGTCTTCGCGCTCGTCGTCGGCTCCATGTCCGCATTGTACGACTTTTGTCCGGACAACACAAACGGCTGTGCCCTCAATGTGCCGATGCGCTTCTCGCCGGATAGGCGAGCGGGCGTCGGCTCTGTCTGGAGCGTCACCAGATTGTTGGGACACCGTGGGCGGCGATTCCTGGATCGCAACTCACCAGAGGGACGCCCTCCGCTTCGGCCTGGGCGACAAGTAGGCGGTCGAACGGATCGCGTTGGCGCTTGCCGCCAAGCTCGACGTAGGGGAGGCGGCGGTAGGCGGCAGCATGCGCGGTCGAGATCGGGAGAAGGGAAAAACCCTCGGCCAGCAGCTCCTCCCCCCACTCGTCGGCAACCTCGAGCTTGCCAAGCGACGCTTTGATCGAAACCTCGAAGAGCGTGCCGGCGCTGAAAAGTGGCTCCGCCGCACCGGCTATCGCCTCTCGGGCCGCATCGGAGAGGCGGGCATCATCACCTAACCACCACAGCACAGCGTGAGTGTCCGCGAGCAGCCTCAGTCGACAACCCCGAGGCTACGGGCGACGTCCTCGGGCCAAGCATCGAAATCCTCGGCCATTGAGACCCGGCCGGCGAGGGCTCCGGGCTTACGCCGGGCGGACCCGCGCTCGGGAATCGGGACGATCTGCGCTACGGGCTGCTTACCCCGTCGCAGCTCCACGCGCTCACCTTTCTCGGCAAGCGCAACTAGCTTCGAAAGGTTGGTCTTCGCCTCTCCGATGCCGAACGTGCGAGTCACACGCGGACGATACCACTGCTTGGCCAAGTTGGTCAACCGTGTCCCGAGACGCAGGAGAGCCACCCGCCGACAGCCCCTTGATGGCGCCGGTCGCCTGGGGCGGGTCGGGGAGGTCGTCTAGCCTGCGGGCATCCGCTCCCGCCTCGACAGGATCGCGGTCGCACTGCTGGCCGCCGTGGCGCTGCTGCTCGCCCACGGGGGGTCGGCGGCGACCACCCAGGAGCGGATCGTCGTCCACGGGGCCCACTCCGGCTCGCACCTGCGGCTCACGGTGAAGGGGCAGCGGCTCGTCGTGCGCGGGCTGATGGCGCGGACGCGCCCGACCGGCTGCCGCTTCGCCCGCTTCCGCCTGCGCGCCGTCTGCCCGCTGCGCCGGGTCGGCTCGATCGAAGTCCAGATGGGCCCGTCGGGCGACTTCGTCGAGGTGCTCGACCGCCTGCCGGCCCCGCTCACCGTCCGCCTCGGCGACGGCTCGGACAAGTTCATCGGCCACGGCGAGCGCGACATCTGCTACTCGGAAGGGGCGCGACGCAACCGCTGCGTCGGGCGCGGCGGCGATGACATCTGCATCACCGGCCAGCGCAACAGCGACTGCGTCGGCGGGCCCGGCGACGACTACTGCCGCCACGGCGCCGGCAGCGACGGCTGCTGGGGCGGCCCCGGCCGCGACATCTGCGTCATGGGGCCGGGCCAGGACGGCTGCCACGGCGACGGCGGGCACGACAAGCTCTTCGGCGGCCCCAGCCAGGACCGCCTCTACGGCGGGCGCGGCCACGACCACTGCGACGGCGGGCGCGGCTGGGGACGCTCGCAGGGCTGCGAGCGCGGCCCGCGGCGCTGAGCGCCTACTCCGGCTTCCAGGGCTCCGACACCGAGACGATGCGGTCGATCTCCCTGCGCATGTAATCGGCGATCCGGCGGCAGGCGCTGGCTGCCGGCGATCCAGCGTGGCTACTCTTCCTCCCGAGCTTGGCGGAGACGTTCCAGGTCCTCGAGATCCTGCCCGTGGAAGCCGACCGCAACTCCTCCGATCACGACGAACTCGACGTTCGCTCTGACCAGAGCCTCGAGGATCGCTTCGATATCGAGCTCAGCCACCGCGCTGGCGATGACCGGCGTCGGCAACTCGCGACATGAAGCGCGACAGCTCGAAGACCTGCTTCACCCGCTGCGCGGGGGTGAGTTCGACGTAGTCACGGCGCAATCTGGCGCGCTCTACCTCGCCGCCCGGCGTCCTCGGGCTCTCGCCCGGACCGGCCCCTCCGTGATCACCTCGATCCAGCTCCGTCCGATGCGAGCGTTCCAGGCTGCCAGCGCCGCAGCCGGTTGGCGTTGCCGACCACCGAGAGCGAGCTGGCGGCCATCGCCGCGGCGGCGATCATCGGGCTGAGCTGGAGGCCGAGGAAGGGGTAGAGGACGCCGGCGGCGATCGGGATGCCGAGCGCGTTGTAGCCGAAGGCGAAGGCGAGGTTCTGGCGGATGTTGCGCATCGTCGCCCGGCTCAGCTCGAGCGAGGTCGTCAGGCCCCGCAGCTCGCCCGAGATCAGCGTGATGTCGGCCGCCTCGATCGCCACGTCGGTGCCGGTGCCGATCGCGATCCCGACGTCGGCCCGGGCGAGCGCCGGGGCGTCGTTGATCCCGTCGCCGACCATCGCCACGAGCTTGCCCTCGCCCTGGAGCGCGCGGACCTCCTCCGCCTTGTCCTCGGGCAGCACCTCGGCCAGGACCCGATCGATCCCGACCTGGCGGGCGATCGCCTCGGCGGTGCGCCGATTGTCGCCGCTGATCATCGCCACCTCGACCCCGAGCTCCTTCAGCGCGGCGATCGCCGCTGCCGAGCCCGGCTTGACCGTGTCGGCGACGGCGAGCAGGCCGGCGGGCCGGCGCTCGACCGCGACGAGGATCGCCGTCTTGCCCTCGCCCTCGAGGCGCTGCGCTTCGGCTTCGAGCGGCGCGGGGTCGACTCCCCCCTCCCCCAGCAGACGCCGCGTGCCCACCAGCAGGCGCCGCCCCTCGATCGTGGCGCGCAGGCCGCGCCCGGTGACCGAGTCGAACTCGGCGGGCTCGGGCAGCGTAAGCCCGCGCTCCTCGGCGCCGGCGACGATCGCCTCGCCGAGCGGGTGCCCGGAGGAGCGCTCGGCCGCGCCCGCCAGGCGCAGCAGCGCCTCCTCGCCGAGCTCGCCGAGCACGACGACATCGATCAGCGCCGGCTCGCCGCGGGTGATCGTGCCGGTCTTGTCGAGGACGATCGCATCGAGGGCACGGGCCGTCTCCAGCGCCTCGGCGGAGCGGATCAGGACGCCGTTCTCCGCCCCCTTTCCGGTCCCGACCATGATCGAGAGCGGCGTCGCCAGACCGAGCGCGCAGGGGCAGGCGATGATCAGCACCGCCACCGCGGAGACCAGCGCGTAGGTGAGTGCCGGCGAGGGGCCGAAGGCGAGCCAGGCGCCGAAGGCAAGGGCCGCGATCGCGATCACCGCCGGCACGAAGTAGCCGGCGACCAGGTCGGCGACCCGCTGGATCGGCGCCTTGGAGCCCTGCGCCTGCTCGACCAGGCGGACGATCTGGGCCAGCATCGTGTCGGCGCCGACGCCGGTGGCGCGGAAGCGGAAGGCGCCGGTCCCGTTGACGGTGGCGCCGATCACGGTGTCGCCGGGCTGCTTGGTCACCGGCAGCGACTCGCCCGTCACCATCGACTCGTCGACCGAGGAGCGCCCCTCGAGCACCTCGCCGTCGACCGGGATCTTCTCGCCCGGGCGCACGAGGACGGTCGCGCCGGGGACGACCTCCTCGACCGGAATCTCGACCTCCTCGCCGGAGTCGCGCAGGACACGGGCGGTCTTCGCCTGCAGGCCGATCAGGTTGCGAATCGCCTCGCCGGTGCCGGCCTTGGCGCGGACCTCGAGCAGCCGGCCGAGCAGGATCAGGGTGACGATCACCCCGACCGCCTCGAAGTAGACGTCGCGCAGGTCGCCGGGGAGCAGACCGGGGAGAACGGTGACGAGGAGGCTGTAGCCGAAGGCGGCGGCGGTGCCGATCGCGATCAGGCTGTCCATGCCGGGATTGCCGCGCAGCAGGCTGGGCCAGCCGGCGCGGTGGATCGGCCAGCCGGCATAGAGCATCACCGGGGCGATCAGGGCCAGCTGCACCCAGTGATCGAGCAGGAAGCCGGGCACCCAGCCGGCGTCGAAGACCTCGGCGGCCATCGTCGCGACGAAGACCGGCGCGGTCAGCACCGCGCCGAGGATCACCCGGCGAGCGAGGTCGGCGACTTCGGCGCGACGCGCCTCGGCCTCGGCGTCGGCGCCCCCCGCGGCCGGAACGCATGAGGCGCAGTGCGCCGCGGTCGGCTCCAGGCTCTCGGTTGCCTCCGTCCTGGTGGCCGTCGCGCTCATCAGCGGTGAAGCAGGCGTCCCACGGCGCCCATCAGCTCGTCGACACGCTCGCCGGGGTCCTCCGGCGCGCCGCCCTCGCCCTGCATGCAGACTCGCGCGTGCCCGTCGAGCAGCGCCAGCGAGACCTTGTCCAGCGCCGCCTGCGCGGCGTTGACCTGCGTCACCACGTCGATGCAGTAGCGGTCCTCCTCGACCATCTTGCGCACCCCGCGGATCTGGCCCTCGACGCGGGCGAGCCGGTTGAGCAGCTGGTCCTTGCTTGCGGTGTAGCCCCTGGGCGGGGTTGCGGTCGTCATCCAATTGACAATACCCCTAGAGGGTATTACTGTCAAATCGACGGGCACCGTGCTGCGCACCGGAGGGATCGAGCGCGGTGCTCGGCTGCTCACCGGGATTCGTCCTCGCAGCACTCGTCCGCGAATCCGACACCGTCCAGTGGCGAGCTGACGCAGCAGCCCTCGCCGCGCCAGGCCTCGAGGCCCTCCCTGGCCGCGACGGCGGCGATCAGCAGGCCGACGACAGGATCGAGCCACCAACTTGGCCGTGGTGGCAACCGCCGCCGTCGTCGCTCTATGCCTCCCGATAGCCGACCGCACCGGCCTGCTGACGGTGCAGCAGCCCGTAGATGAGCGAGGGCAGGCACCAGTTGGTGGCGGTGACCGTCGCCGCCACCGCGAGCAGAGGCGCGGCGAGGACCCAGGCGAGCGTCGGCACGCCAGCCCAGAATGCGACGGCGATCGCCACGATCCACGGCGTGGCGAGTTGGCAGGCGAAACGGCGCGGCGGCGGGCTGGTGGGCACGCTCGGCCCGCCGAGCAGCGGCCGCAAGACGGCGTCGTAGGCGTAGTCGAACGGGTGCTTGGCGGTGATGAAGCCGCCGACCGCCGCCGTGACCGCCATCGCCGCCAGCAAGACGGGCGAGGCGAGGACAGCGCCGAGCGCTATCCCGGCGAAGCAGAGCGCGGTCGAGAAGCGGAGGCCGAGCCAAAGGCTCCTGCGCTCCCTGTCGCTCAGGTCGCCGTAGCCCTGCATGGTCAGGCAGCTGCGGGACCAGTTGGCGAAGCGCTCGATCATCTCGAATGGGCGTCCGTGGTTGGCCATGTGGCGGGTCCTTTCTGTCAGGTCTGTTGCGGGCTGGGGTGCGCCAGGCGCCATTCGGGCCAGCCGTCCTCGAGGCGGCGGGCCTTGCGCCCGGAGTCGCCCAGCCGGCGGACCGCCTCGTGCGCGTAGGCGCAGAAGGGCCCGCGGCAGTAGGCGACGATCTCGCGGTCGGTCGGGAGCTCGGCCAGCCGGCGCTCCAGCTCGGCCAGCGGGATCGAGCGGGCGCCCTCGATGTGGCCGGCGGCGAACTCCCGCGAGGGCCGAACGTCGATCAGCACCACCTCGCCGCTGGCGAGCCGCTCGACGAGATCCTCGCCCCCGATCGTCTCGACGTCGGACCCGAGGTAGTCGTGCGCGGCCCGCTCGACCTCGGCCAGCCGCGCCGCCGAGGCGTCGCGCAGGGCAAGCCAGAGGCGCAGGGCCTCGTCCCCGGCCAGCGCGTAGATCACCCGCGTGCCTTCGCGCCTGCGGGTGACGATCCCGGCCGCGTGCAGCGCCTGCAGATGCTGGGAGGTGTTGGCCGTCGACTGCCCGCTCGCGCCTGCGATCTCCTCGACCCCGCGCGGCGCCTGGGCCAGCAGGTCGAGCAGCTCGAGACGGCGCGGGCTGGCAAACGCCTTGCCCATCAGCGCGATCGCCTCGAAGAGCACCTGTTTCGCGTCGCTGGGAGCCATGATTCGTTATTCAATAGAATATTTGATAGCTTGTCAAGCCCACTCACCGATTCGGATCTGGAGGCTCGTATGTTCTTCCGGCAGCTGCTCAACGACGAAACCGCCTGCGCCTCCTACCTCTTGGGCTGCAAGAGCAAGGGCGAGATGGCCGTTGTCGACCCGCACGTCGATCTGGTCGACACCTACATCGAGCTCGCCGAGGCCCAAGGCGCGCGAATCGCCGCGGTGCTGGAGACCCACGTGCAGGCCGACCACCTTTCGGGGATGGCGGCACTGGTCGAGCGCAGCGGCGCGACCGCCTACATGCCGGCCGGCGCCGAGGTCGAGTTCGACCACCAGCCGCTCGCCGACGCAAACGTGGTGAGGGTCGGCAACACCGAACTCGAGGCGATCGCCACGCCCGGCCATGCCGCCGCCCACCACGCATACCTGGTCACCGATCACGCGCGAGTGGACGACCCCTGGATGGTGCTGACCGGCGACGCGCTGCTGATCGGCGATGCGGGGCGGCCGGACCTGCACGCCCACGGCGATCGCACGGCAGAGGAGATGGCGCGAACGCTCTACCGCTCGCTGACCGAGCGGCTGCTCTCCCTCCCCGACGACCTGCTGCTCTACCCGGCCCACTACTCGGGCTCGGTCTGCGGTCGGGGCCTCTCGGGCAATCCCGCCTCGACGATCGGCTTCGAGCGCCGCCACAACGCGGCCCTGCAGTTCTCCTCGGAGGACGAGTTCGTCGCCGCGCTGACCGAGGACATCCCGCCCGCTCCGAAGGAGCAGGCCGCGATCGTCGCAGCCAACCGCTCGGGCCGCCCGTTGGTCAGCAACACCTAGAGCGAACCCGATGTCCGCTCGGCATCCGCAACTCGGGCTGCGCGAGAACCTCCCGCAGTTCTCGCTGCTGCTCGCCGTCAACGCCTTCGTCGGCGCGATGGTCGGCCTGGAGCGCTCGGCGCTGCCGCTGGTCGGGCGCGATGACTTCGACCTCGCCTCCAGCGTCGCGGTGCTCTCCTTCATCGTCGCCTTCGGGCTGGTCAAGGCGCTGACCAACCTCTTCGCCGGAGCGCTGGCGCAGCGGCTCGGGCGGCGGCGGCTGCTGATCGCCGGCTGGGCGGTGGCGCTGCCGGTGCCGCTGCTGATCGCGGTGGCGCCGAGCTGGGCCTGGATCGTCGCCGCCAACGTCCTGCTCGGCGTCAACCAGGGACTCGCCTGGTCGATGACCGTGGTGATGAAGATCGACCTCGTCGGGCCGAAGCGGCGCGGCTTCGCGCTGGGGCTGAACGAGGCCGCCGGCTACGGCGGAGTCGCCCTTGCCGCGGGGCTGAGCGGCTGGCTCGCGGCCGAGTTCGCCGCCCGCGACGTGCTCGCCGTCGCCGGGGCGCTGATCGCGGTGGTCGCGTTCCTGCTCAGCATTCTGCTCGTCCGCGACACCGCCGCCCACGTCGCCCTCGAGCAGGCGCACCACCCCGACGCCGACGGCAACCCGCCGCGGCTGCGCGAGGCGTTCGCGCGGGTGAGCTACCGCGTGCCGGCGCTGCGCTCCTCCTCGCAGGCGGGCCTCGTCAACAACCTCAACGACGGCCTGGCCTGGGGGCTGGTGCCGCTGTTCCTGGCAGCCAACGGCGCCGGGGTCGCCGAGGTGGGGCTGGTCGCCGCGGTCTACCCCGGGGTCTGGAGCGTCGCGCAGATCGCCACCGGCCACTGGTCGGACAGCGCCGGGCGCAAGCCGCTGATCGTGGCCGGCATGTTCGTTCAGGCAGGCGCGCTCGTGGTGCTGGCGCTCAGCGACGGCGCGATCCCCGTCGCCACCGGGGCCGCGGCCCTGCTCGGCCTCGGGACCGCGCTGGTCTACCCGACCCTGATCGCCGCGATCTCCGATGCCGTCTCCCCCGTCGCCCGCGCGCCGGTGGTCGGCGTGTATCGGTTCTGGCGCGACATGGGCTACGCGCTCGGCGCCCTGATCGCGGGCGCCACGGCCGACGCGCTCGGCTACGGCGGCGCGATCGCGCTCGTCGCCGGGCTGACCGCCGCGTCGGGGCTCTGGGTGCTCGTCGACATGCCCCGCATCCCGAACGGGGTCGATCGGTCACCGCCCGACCAAGCGGATGCGCCATCGAACTTCGCGGAGGACGATCCGCAGGTCACCGCGAGCGGCTAGATGGTTGATTCCACGACCCCGCACGCCCGGAGGACGCGCGTGGCACTGCGCATCTCCGGGATCGTTGCGTTGTGTAGGTCTCGTACTCGGTCGGGTGACAGCCAAGACGCTTCGCAACTGAGTTTGCCAGGCCGAGCGAGACCGGCCGCCTGAATCCACGGCTCAAGGAGCGTACGGATGAAAGTCAAGTCGACTTTGCCGTTGGCACCTCCGTTTGCAAGAGT
>JBBDTK010000125.1:0-3093 GCA_040904405.1 Solirubrobacterales bacterium
AGCGCCCCGGTAGCGACGATGCGCTCGCAGAGCTGCTCGGCGGCGGCCGGGTCCAGCGCCCGCAGCTCGACGCCGGCGATCATCGCCGGCTCCTCGCGGGCGGCGATGATCAGCGGCAGGGTGACGGTGCCGTCGAGCAGGTCGGCGCCGCGCGCCTTGCCGGTTCGCTCGGCCGGTCCGGCGATGTCGAGGACGTCGTCGAGCAGCTGGAAGGCGAGGCCGATCGCGGCACCGAACTCACCCAGCGCCTGCTCGTCGCGCCCGAGCCGGCAGGCGCAGGCGAACAGGGTCGCCGTCTTCAGCCGGCAGCGCTCCAGATAGCGCTGCTCGCCGACCGTGGTGTCGTAGGCGTCGCGGCGCTGGGCCAGCTCGCCGCGTGCCAGCGCCACCGAGGCGCCGGAGAGCAGCTCGATCGCGCGCAGGTCCGCGGCGGCGGCGAGCAGCGCGAAGGCGCGCGAGAAGAGCAGGTCGCCGGTCGCCGTCGCCCGCTCGCGGCCGGCGCTGGCGGCGACCGTGGGGCGCCCGCGTCGCAGCGGCGCCGCGTCGAGCACGTCGTCGTGGACGAGGGTGGCCATGTGGATCAGCTCGATCGCGGCGGCGGCGCGGATCGCCTCCTCCCCCGCCTCCTCGCCGGCGCAGAGCAGGACCAGCATCGGCCGCAGCCGCTTGCCTCCCGCCTCCAGGGTCATCGTGGCGTCCGCCGCCAGCGCCTCGCCGAAGCCCTCGCTCTGCTCCCGCAACACCTCCTCGACCCCGCTCAGCCGCTGCGGCAGCCAGGCGCTGGAGGCGTCGAGCACCGCCGTCACCGGCGGCGGCACCGCCGAGTGGCGGCTCACAGGGTCATCCCAGGGCGACGCCGCTGTGGATCGCGATGATCCCGCCGGCGAGGACGGTCCAGCGGATGCGCGTCAGGCCCGCAGCGTCCATTTTCTCCGCCAATCCCCGCGGACTTGGAAAACTGCGCACGGATTCAGGCAGGTAGCTGTAAGCGGCCGAGTCACTGCCGAAGTGGCCGAGCAACGGCACAATGCGGTCAAACCAGAGAGAGTAGAAAGTGGAGAGGGGCGACCGTGTGGGTTGGGTGATCTCCAGAATGACGAGTCGACCGCCCGGACGCAATACCCTATGCATCTCAACCAAGCCTCGGTCCAGGTCTGAGAGATTGCGCACCCCGAAACCTACTGCCACCGCATCGAAACACCCATCGTCGTAAGGCAGGCTAAGCGCATCCGCCCACTCGAACCTGACGGAGACGCCCTTATCGGCGGCCTTCCCCCGTGCCAGATCCAACATCGGCTCCGAAAAATCGCAGCCGACGACGTGGCCGCCGGGAAGAACCCGCCGGGCGAGCTCTAAAGACAGATCCCCGGTGCCGCAGCAGACGTCCAACACTGCGGCTCCTGGTTTCAGTTCGGCACGATCAGCCGCACGCTCGCGCCAGCTATGGTGCAACCCGGCGGTCATCACTGAATTCAGAAGGTCATAGCGACCGGCGACGCGATCGAACATGCCTCGAACCTGCTCGGAGAATTGGGCTGGTTGCGCGCTCGGCTGGGGCCGGGTGTCAGTCAAGCGAAGCGAGGAAATCGGCGAGCTCGTTGAGCTTTTTCGGCGGGAGGTCACGATAGGAGGGCATGATGCCAGGCCCGATCTCCACCGAGCGCAGGATCGCCGCCCGCGGCACCTGGCTGGCGATGTGGGTCAGCTCGGGGCCGGGGCCGTGGTTGCCGTTCTCGCCCAGCTTGTGGCAGGCGAGGCAGCCGGTAGCGGCGACGGTCTGCTTGCCGGCCTCGTATCGCGGCGCCACCTCCATCTCGACCTCGGTCGGCGAGCCGCCGGTGGCGCCGAGGAAGGTCAGGTACGCCATCGCGACGATCGTCAGCACCCCGGCGCTGGTCGCGAGCGGCCGCCGCGCCGGGTTGCGCTCGGGACCGCGGTCGTAGAAGGGCAGCAGCAGCAGCAGAACCATGCAGACGGTCGGGATCCCGATCGTCGCGATCGGAACCAGCTCCGGCGGTTTGATCACCCGCAGGACCTCGAAGAGGAAGAAGAAGTACCACTCCGGCCGCGGCACGTAGGTGGTGCTGGTCGGGTCGGCCTTCGGCCCCTGCTCGGCGCCGAGGATCAGCGACATGACGATGATCACGGCGACCACCAGCAGCGCCATCGTCGAGTCCTTCAGCACCGCGTAGGGGAAGAAGGGCTTGCCCTTCTTCTTCAGCAGCTCGTACTCCTCGAGGTAGGCCTGCTTGTCGGCGGGCTTCATGGTCGCGGCCTTCCGCCGCCGTCCTCGGCCCCCGCGTCCAGCGGCGCCACCGGCGCGGCGCCCTTCGGCTTCTCGGCGCGCAGCCAGGGCGGCGCCGTGGTGCCGAGCTTGACCACGAGGTAGAGGTGGGCGCCGATCAGGGCGATCAGCGCGCCCGGGATCAGCAGCATGTGGATCGCGTAGAAGCGCGGGAGCGTCGTCGCCCCGAGCTCCGGGCCGGCGCGGAGGAAGTCGCTCAGGTAGGGGCCGACGATCGGGCCGGTGCCGTTGATGTTGATGCCGACCACCGAGGCCCAGAAGGAGCGCTGGTCGAAGGGCAGCAGGTAGCCGGTGAAGGCCATCGTCATCGTCAGGATCAGCAGCACCACGCCGATCACCCAGTTGAGCTCGCGCGGGTACTTGTAGGCGCCGAAGAAGAAGGTGCGGCCCATGTGGAGGAAGATCAGGATCACCATCACGCTGGAGCCCCACTTGTGCATGCCGTGCACGAAGGCGCCGAGGAAGACCTCGTTGTTGATGTGCGAGATCGAGGCATAGGCCTGGGTGGTCGAGGGCGTGTAGAACATCGCCAGGAAGACGCCGGTGACGGCCTGGACGATGAAGGCGAAGAGGGTGGCGGAGCCGAGCGTGTAGAACCAGTTGGTCCCCTTCGGGACCTTGCGGTAGAGCATCCCGGTGAGGAAGCCGGAGGCGGCGGTGCGCTGGTCGACCCAGGCGAGGACGTCGCTGGGCGCCTCCTTGGCGCGATCGGCGAGCCGCGCCGCGTCGGAGGGCCGCTCCGGCGGCGCGCTCTTGAGGTCGGCGGGGGCGGCGCCCTTGGCGCCGTC
>JBBDTK010000126.1:0-18699 GCA_040904405.1 Solirubrobacterales bacterium
CCGGTTCCGCGGAACCGGGGAGCCCGTGCCCGGGCGGGCCGCACAGGGGGACGCGGCCGGATGGGTCCGGGTGGCCGCCCGGGCCGCCGGCCTCAGCCAGACGATCACACGAGGCCAGTGGCGCAGCCGCGCCGACTACCAAGAGAAATCGCCGGGCGACTATCTCGGCAACGCCCTCGCCACCCACGGAAGCGGGTTGGGCGGGTTCGTGTCCGATCGGGGGCTGACGCGGGTCGAGGGCGATCCAAGCTCGGGATGGGACTCGGCGGCGGCCTGGGGAGTGCGCCCCTTCGCCCAACCGCGGTTCCTGCCGGCGATCCGGCGTACCCTGCGGCGGATCGCGGCCGGCAGCGGCCGTTTCGGGATCCTCCCCTCCGCGAACTGGGACGGCGGCGAGGACCCCTGGACCGCCCCGACCGCGTGGACCGCCTGGGGCCTGGCGGACCTCGCGCGGGAGGCGACGGCGCGGGATGACCTGGCCACAGCCCGCGTCGATCGGCGCGCGGCCCTGCGCCTGATGGCCGCCCTGCGCCGCGCCGCCACGCCGCTAGGTCTGATCCCCGAGCGCGTCGACGCCCATACCGGCGCGCCGCGCTCGACCACACCCCTCGGCTGGTCCCACGCCTTCGCGATCCTCGCGATACGCGAGCTCTGGCCGGTCAGAGCTGCGTGGCGATGAGCCCGATCAGCGCCGCAACGATCGCGGCGTTCGCCAGCAGCATCGTGCGCTGAAGCCCGTCCAGCCGGTCGTTGACGTGGGCGAAGCCTTCCTCCATGCGGCGTTCGAAGCTGTCGAGACGCCGATCGACGGCGTCGAATCGCTTGTCGATCGCATCGAATCTCTCGGTGAGCCGCTCGTCAGTCCACATCGCTCTCCTCATGCGTCAAACCCTTACCGATGGACCCGCGCGTGTGATGCGCTGTCTGTAAATCTATCGTACTAGCTAGCTCTGTAATAAATTAGCGCCAGCACCCCGCATCGACCGCATCAGCTCCAGCGCCCCCTCCTTGTGCAGCGGTTCGTTGAGGTTGCCGCACTTGGGGCTCTGCACGCAGGAGGGGCAGCCCGACTCGCAGGGGCACTCGGCGATCAGCCGCTCGGCGTCGCCGAGCAGGCGCTCGAACTGCTCGTAGCCGCGCAGGGTGATCCCAACCCCGCCGGGGTGGCCGTCGTAGACGAAGATCGTCGCCCGGCCAGTCTGGAAGTGGACGTTGGTCGAGAGCCCGCCGATGTCCCAGCGGTCGCACATCGCGATCAGCGGCAGCACCGCGATCTGGCCGTGCTCGGTGGCGTGCAGGGCGCCGAGCAGGACATCGGGCGGCAGCGCCCCGCTGAGCCGCTCCGGCAGCACGTACCAGAGCGCCTGGGTGACGAAGTGCTGCTCGGGCAGCTCCAGCGCGACGACGTCGATCGGCTCCTGCTCGGAGATCGAGACTCGCTGGAAGGCGATCACCTGCTCGCTGACCGAGACCTCGCCGAAGTGCAGCTCGACCCCGGCGGCGCTGCGCTGCTCGCGCACCCGCTCGATGTAGATCTCGGTCTCCTTCTTCGGCCGCGTGTACCAATCGCCGTCGAAGCGCGAGACGATCGCCCGCCGCCCTTCGACGTCGAGCTGCTCGACCTCGTAGGAGCGCCCCAGGTGGAGGTAGACGGCGCCGGGGTGGACCGTGGTGAAGGCGCGCTCGGCCTCGACCAGCCCCAGCATCTCGCCCGAGTCGCGCTCGATCACCGCGACCGAGTCGGCCGAGGCCGAGCGCAGCGGGATCTTCGCCGCGACGAACTCGCTGCTGCGCGGCAGCAGCTTGCCGCCGGCGCGGCGCAGCTCACCCGCCGACGCCAGCCGCTCGGCCCGCTCCCGCCAGCCCGCGCCGAAGACCTCCTCGTCGGCATCGCTCAGCGGCAGCTCGTAGGCCGCGGCCAGCATGTGCCGGGAGGCGATCTGCTCGCTCTCGTGGTCGAGGATCGCCGCCTCGACCGGCCGCCCGACGAACTCGTCCGGGTGGCGGCAGAAGAACTGGTCGAGCGCGTCGGCGCCGGCGACGTAGACCGCCAGCCCGCGCCGCCGCCGGCCGGCCCGACCCCACATCTGGCGCAGGCTGGCGACGGTGCCGGGGAAGGTGACGCAGATCGCCGCGTCGAGCTCGCCGACGTCGATCCCCAGCTCGAGCGCGTCGGTCGCCACCACCGCCAGCAGCTCGCCCGAGGACAGGCGCGCCTCGATATCGCGCCGCTGCTGGGGGGTGTAGCCGCCGCGGTAGGGGGCGATTCGCGCCGCCAGCTCCGGCTTGCCGCGCCGCTCCAGCGATTCCCGCGCGAAGCGCTGGATCAGCTCGATCCCGCGCCGGCTTTTGAGGAAGCAGATCGTCCGCACGTCGTGGGAGACCAGCTCGCCCAGCAGCTCGGCCGCCTCGGAGAGCGCCGAGCGCCGCGCCCCGCTGGCCTTGTCGATCAGCGGCGGGTTCCAGATCGCGATCTCGCGGCCGGCGCGCGGCGCGCCGTCGTCGTCGATCAGCTCGAACGGCTCGCCGACCAGCCGCTCGGCCAGCTCGACCGGGTTGGCGATCGTCGCCGAGGTGAGCAGGAAGCGCGGCTCTGAGCCGTAGGCGCGCGCCAGCCGCCGCAGCCGCCGCAGCACGTTGGCGACGTGGGAGCCGAAGACGCCGCGGTAGGTGTGCGCCTCGTCGACCACAACCCAGTCGAGGTTGGCGAGGAAGTCGCCCCAGGCCTTGTGGTTGGGCAGGACGCCGACGTGGAGCATGTCGGGGTTGGTCAGGATCAAGTTGCTGCGGCGGCGGATCGAGGGGCGCTCCTCGCGCGGGGTGTCGCCGTCGTAGATCGCCTCGCGCAGGTTGGGCGGGCGCAGCGCCGCCAGCTTGCGCGCCTGGTCCTGGGCCAGCGCCTTGGTCGGGTAGAGGTAGAGGGCACGGCGCTTGGCGTCGGCGGCGATACCGTCCAGCACCGGCAGGTTGAAGGCGAGGCTCTTGCCCGAGGCGGTGCCGCTGGTGATCACCAGGTTGGAGCAGGCAGCCGCCTTCAGCGCCTCGCGCTGATGCGAGTAGAGGCGCTCGATCCCGGCCCGACCCAGCGCCTCGACCAGGCCCCGATCGAGCGTGCGCGGCATCGCCACCGGCCTCGCCGGACGCTCGGCCTCGCTGCTCTCGGCGACGATCCGCCCGTCGCGCCGAGCGGGATCGATCGCGACCGCCCACGGCGTCTCCAGCAAGCTCTTTGCTGTCAAAACCCACTCCCAGGGACCCTGCCCGCGACGCGGATGGCCTGCAACGAACTGCGGTCGTGGATGCGGAGGATGTCCGCGCCCTCGCGCACCGCCAGCGCCACCGCGGCCACGGTGCCCCACTCGCGCTCCCCCGCCGGCAGCCGTCCCTCCCAGCTCCCGCCCAGCACCGCGCCGATGAAGTCCTTGCGCGAGAGCGAGACGTACAGCGGCAGACCCAGCTCGCGCAGCTCACCGAGCCGCCGCAGAACCTCCAGGTTCTGCTCGGTGGTCAGGTCGAAGTCGAGTCCGGGATCGATCGCTATCTGCTCCTCGCCTACCCCAAGTCGCGAGGCCACCTCGATTCTCCCCCCCAGCCAGGACTTCAGGTGCTCGACCACGTCGTCGTAGGCACGGGCCGGGCGGTCGACCCGCGGCGGCCCCTCGATCTGCATCAGCACATAGCCGCAGCCCCGTTCGGCCACCAACCCGAACATCTCCTCCGACCCGCCGGAGATGTCGTTGATCGCGACGGCTCCGGCGTCCAGCGCCCGCCGCGCAACCTCGGGCGAGAACGTGTCGGCGGAGACAGGCACGCCCGCGCCGGCCAGTCCCTCGATCGCCGGCACCAGCGCGGCGGCCTCCTCCCCCGGGTCGACGGCCGGCCCGCTCCGAGCAGCAACAGCCCCTACGTCGAGCATCTCGAATCCTTGCTCGACAAGCTCCAATCCGTCCGCGATCGCCCGCTCCGCAGTCCCGCTCCGCGCCCCCTCGAACATCGAGTCGTTGGTCACGTTGACGATCCCGGCAGCGATCGGCTGCTCTAGCTTCAGCGTGCGATCGGCAAGGCGCCAGGGCATCAACGCGACTTCCGCGGGTGGCGTGGGGTTTGGGGTCCCCCGGCGGGTGAGCCGGGGGACCCCTGCCCCGCGACAGGACCCGCGGTCGAGGGCATGGTCCCTGGCAGGTTCATCGCCGCTACCGTAGCGGCCGGACCATGCCCCTGCGATGCGTCTACACCGACCTCGACGGAACCCTGCTCGGCAGGGGCAGCTCGCTCTTCCGCGATGCCGACGGCGGCTTCTCGCTGGCGCAGTCGCGCGGGCTCGAGGCCTGCCACCGGGCCGGCGCCGAGGTCGTGATCATGTCCGGCCGCCGCGAGCCGCAGGTGCACGAGGCGGCCCGCCTGATGGGCCAGGCCTCCTACATCTACGAGGCCGGCTGCGCCTTCGCGATCGACGGCGAGACGACGCTGCTCACCGGCGAGCTCGTCCCCGACGAGGAGGGCACCGTCTACGAGAAGATCGAGCGGCGCGGCATCCCCAGGCTGCTCTTCGGGCGCTTCCAGGGGCGGCTCGAGTACCACGCGCCCTGGCACCACGGCCGCGTCCTCTCCCACCTCTTCCGCGGCAAGGTCGACGTCGGCGAGGCAAACGAGCTGCTCGGGGCCGAGGGCCACGACGACCTGCGCCTGCTCGACAACGGCGCGATCGGCCGCGAGATGGCGGCGGTCGAGGGCCCCACCCACGCCTACCACCTGGTGCCGCGGATGGTCAGCAAGGCCAACGCTGTCGCCGCCCACGCGCGCGCCCGCGGCTTCGACCCGGCGGACTGCATCGCCGTCGGCGACTCGGTCGAGGACCTCGAGGTCGCCGCCGCGGTCGGGCGCTTCTTCGTCGTCGCCAACGGTCCCGAGCGCGATCCCGGCCTGCGCGCCGCGCTCGCCGCCTGGGACAACGTCACGGTCACCGCGGGGGCGATGGGCGAGGGCTTCTACGAGGCGATCGTCTCGACCTTGGTCAAGCGCCGCTGAACCCACAGCCCCACAGGTAATATCGGCCCGATGGGCGATGCGACCGTAGCCGAGCAGGAGTACCTCGAGATCATGTTCTGGATCGACGAGGCGGGGCTGCCGATGACCGGCGCCAACATCGCCCGCGCGATGCAGCTCTCGCCGCCCACCGTGCACGAGATGGTCGGCCGCCTGATCGACGACGGATACGTCGAGCGCAACGCCGACAAATCGCTCGCATTCACCGCCTCCGGCCGCGAGCACGCCAGCTACATCGTCCGCCGCCACCGGATGATCGAGCGCTTCCTCACCGACGTGCTGAACATCCCCTGGGACGAGGTTCACGAGGAGGCGGAGCGGATCGAGCACGCGATGTCGCCGGTGCTGGAGGAGCGGATGCGGGCGGCGATCGGCGACGCGACCACCTGCCCCCACGGCCACCCGATCGTCGAGGGGGTGCGCGAGCGCGGCTCGCTGCTCGCCGACGTCGAGGTCGGCGCCAGCGTCCACGTCCTGCGCTTCGAGAACGAGGCCGAGGAGCTTCTCCACTACCTCAAAGCGGCGGGCCTGGAGCCCGGCCTGGAGGGAACCGTGAAGAGCAGCGGCGAGGAGGGCGTGACGGTTGCCTCCGCCGGCGGCGCCCACGAGGTCTCACGCAGCGTCGCCGAGACGGTCTCGGTCCGCGCCGACCCGGCGCCGCCGCCACGCGCGGCGATTCCCGAGCAGCTCGTCCTCTCCTCGGATCGCTACGGACGCTGAACAGCTACCTTTCGTGGACTGAGCAAATCCAGGGGGGTCCCCGTCGCAGGGGCTGAGAGGGCGCTGCCTGGCGCCGACCCGTCGAACCTGATCCGGGTCATGCCGGCGAAGGGAGGAAATATGGCCAGCAGATACGAGTTTCCCGCCGGGGCGGAGTGCCGCACGCAGATCGGGCTCGCCCGCCAGGGGGTCGTCTCGCCCGAGATGGAGCGGGTCGCCGAGCGCGAGCAGCTGCCGGCCGAGTCGATCCGCGAGGAGCTGGCGCGCGGCCGGATGATCGTTCCCGCCAACGTCAACCACGCGGCCCTCGACCCGATGGCGATCGGCCTGCGCGCCCGGGTCAAGATCAACGCCAACATCGGCAGCTCGCCGACCAGCTCCTCGCTGGACGAGGAGGTCGAGAAGCTGCGCCTCGCCGAGCGCTGTGGCGCCGACACCGTGATGGACCTCTCGACCGGCAAGCGGATCGACGAGACCCGCGCGGCGATCCTCGCCGAGGCAGCCGTGCCGATCGGCACCGTGCCGATCTACCAGGCGCTGGAGAAGGTGACGGCGATCGAGGACCTGAGCGCCGAGATCCTGCTGGAGACGATCGAGCACCAGGCGCGCCAGGGCGTCGACTACATGACGATCCACGCCGGCGTGCTGCTCGAGCACCTGCCGCTGACCCAGCACCGGGTGACCGGGATCGTCTCCCGCGGCGGCGGCATCCTGGCCCGCTGGATGGTCCACCACGGCGGCGAGAACCCGCTGTATGAGGCCTTCGACCGGGTGCTGGAGATCTGCCGCCGCCACGATGTCTCGATCTCGCTCGGCGACGGCCTGCGCCCGGGCTCGATCGCCGACGCCTCCGACGCGGCCCAGTTCGCCGAGCTGGGGACGCTGGGGGCGCTGACCAAGCGCGCCTGGGAGCGCGACGTGCAGGTGATGATCGAGGGGCCGGGCCATGTGCCGCTCGACCAGCTGGAGGAGAACGTGCGCCGCCAGCAGGAGGTCTGCCACGAAGCCCCCTTCTACACGCTGGGGCCGCTGGTTACCGACGTCGCGCCCGGCTACGACCACATCACCTCGGCGATCGGCGCCGCGATCGTCGGCTGGCACGGCACCTCGATGCTCTGCTACGTCACGCCGAAGGAGCACCTCGGCCTCCCGAACGCCGAGGACGTCAAGCAGGGGCTGATCGCCTACCGGATCGCCGCCCACGCCGCCGACCTCGCCCGCGGCGACCGGCGCGCCGCCGAGTGGGACCGCGAGCTCTCGAAGGCCCGCTTCGACTTCGACTGGCGGCGCCAGTTCGAGCTCGCGATCGACCCGGAGACGGCGCGATCGATGCACGACGAGACGCTCGCCGACGACTACTTCAAGTCAGCCGAGTTCTGCTCGATGTGCGGGCCGAAGTACTGCCCGATGCACAACTTCCGCGACGTCGACTGGGAGGCGGTCGCGGCGATGGTCGAGGAGCGCAAGCGCGAGCGCGCCGCCGCCTGAGTGCGCGCTCCTATTTCAGGGTGGTCGCCGGCTGCATCGGGAAGGGGCCCTTCTCCTGGCCGCCCTGGATCGCGCAGAGCTCGAGCCGGCCGTCGAGTTCGCCCGGTTCCGGCGGGGGATTGAACTGGACGATCAGATGTGCCTGCGCGCCGGCTTTGAGGGCGCCGGTACAGAGCACCGACTGGCCATCGGCGGCTTTCTCGCATTTGACGCCTCCGGAGAGGCTTTCGGCGTTGACGATGCTCGGCGGCGGGCCGCCCTTCAACTTGACCCGGAAGCCTTCGACATCCTGGTCGAACTGAACGGTCATGTTGAAGTTCTGCGGGAATTCCGAATTCTGCTGGTAGGCACCAAAGCCCTGCACCTGTTTCACGATGGGCGGCGGGGGCGGCTGGACCACCAGGGGCGCCACGGGCTTAGGCCTGTGCGGCTTCTTCGGCACGACGATCTTCACGTGGATCACGTTGACCAGGCACCTGAGGATCTGTTTGACTTTGCCGCGGGCGAAGCTGAACCTGACCACGTGGCGCTCGATCGGGTTGTGGCGCGCGTCGCGGTGGTTCGACTTGAAGCGGAAGCCGCCGCCGCGGAAGAAGCCCTGCGGCACGCCCCGCTGGTCGCGGTGGCGGATGATCCGCGTAGCGTTGCCGCCGGGCCGCCTCGGGCTCAGCCGCTTGCCGAAGATGAAGCCCTTGCCTTCGTCTTTGATGAGGAACCGCACCGTCGCAGCCCTGCCGTGCTCGATCGCGATCGGGTTGGGGATGCAGCTCACCCGGAACGGGCCTTCGCCTTTGCCCTTGCCTTCTTTCCCTTTCCCTTTGCCTTTCTTGCCTTCGCCGCTTTCGTCTTCGAATTCGGGTGGGGGCGGTTCGTCGTCGAGCGAGCGCTGGACCAGGTAGTCCTCGGTCTCGCCGTACGCGTACGGTTTCGCGCTGGCCCCGCCGCTGCGCGAGAGGGCGTCGATCGGCAGCCCCTGGCCCAGGGTCAGCGTCGTCCGCATCCAGAACTCAGCGCGGTGCAGGCCGCCCTTGAACCTGAAGGTGTAGGCCCGCACGCGCTGTTTGAGGAAGGCTTTGCCGCTGATCCGCTGGTTGACGATCGCCCACTCGTTGTTGCGCAGCACGTCGACGTTGGGGCAGCCGTTGGCCTCGCCCCAGACGCCGCTGCGGTCCCAGTCGAACCAGGAGTTCAGGTAGAGATCGTTCCTGCGCAGCAACCGCGCCGGGATCTTGCGCGTGTCGATCAGCACCGTCAGTCGCGAGGTGCCGCACTGGCCGAGCCGGTCGAGCGAGACGCCGTCGTCGAAGCGGTCGCGGTCGACCTGTTTCGAGTCGCCCTCTTTGTCGCGCCCGACGCCGAGCGAAGGCCCGGAGCTCTTGTGGCGCGGACCGTTGGAGGCGAGCAGCGAGGGAAATTTGCCGGTCACCGGGATCGAGTAGCGCGCGTCGGCCCCGTCCGGCGCGTCGCCGTAGTCCATCGACGGTGCTCCGTGTGCCTGCGCGGCGAGCGCCAGCAATGCGATGGAAGCGATCAGCCCGGAGAAAAGCGGGCTCCACGCAGGCGGGCAGCTGGGACGTAGGCCAAAGCGCATCGGTTCCTCCCCATCGATGTTGGTCACCCGTCGAGCGGCCGGATCATTAACACGTTCGCGGAGGACGCGCAGCCACACTGGGAGATGCGCTGGCGCTCTGAGCGGGCATTCATGCCCGGACACGCGGTATGCGCGGTATGCGCGGGAGGGTTTGAGATCGGGGCTCAGGCCGGCGAGCCGGCGCGCACCCGCTCCAGCGCCCGGGCGATCCGCCCCACGCCCCCCGCGATCCGCTCCGGCGGAACGCTGGCGAAGGAGAGGCGGAGGCTGTTCTCGCCGCCTTCGATCATGAAGTCGGGGCCGGCGACGAAGGCAACTCCCTCGCGCTTCGCCTCGGCCAGCAGCGCCGGCGTATCGGCGCCCTCGGCGAGGTCGAGCCAGAGGAAGTAGCCGCCGCCCGGGACGACGAACTCGGCCTCGGGGAGCTGCTCGCGCAGCGCCCCGACCAGGGCGTCGCGACGATCGCGCAGGGCGCCCTTGACGAACTCGATGTTGGCGTCGAGGCGGCCCGAGCGGCAGAGCTCCAGCACCACCGACTCGGCCAGCATGTTGGGTGAGATGTAGGTCTCGTTGGCGCGCTGGGCCAGCTTCGCGATCTCCGCCGCCGGTCCGGCCAGGTAGCCGACGCGGACGCCCGGGCTGACCGTCTTCGAGAACGAGGAGGCATGGACCACCCGCTCGGCCTCGTCGAGCGAGAGCATCGTCGCCAGCGCCTCGCCCTCGAAGGGCAGCTCGCGGTAGGGATCGTCCTCGAAGATCCAGAAGCCGTGCTCGGCGGCGAGCTCGACCAGCCGCACTCGCTTCTCCGCCGAGAGCGTGCAGCCGGCCGGGTTGTGGAAGTTGGGGATGACGTGGGCGAGCTTGATCGGCCCCTCGGCGAGCGCCGCCTCCAGCGCTCCGACGTCGAGGCCGTCGGCCTCCAGCGGCGCCGGCACCAGCTCGACCCCGAGCCGCCGCAGCATCAAGAGCGTGCGGTCGTAGGTCGGCTGCTCGACCAGGACCCGGTCGCCGGGCTCGAGCAGGTGCTCGAACAGCATCCAGCCCGCCTCCAGCGAGCCGTTGGCGATCATCACCTGCCCCGCGTCGAGCCCCCCGTGCCGCTCCGCCACCCACTCGCAGAGCCCCGGATGCCCGGCCCCGGTTCCATAGGAAAGCGCCTTTTCCCAATCCTCAGCAAGCGCGATCGCCGCCGCCTCAGCTACCACCCCACGAGGCAAAATGTCCGCGCTCGGAGCCCCTCTCGCAAAGGAAATCGTGTCTTGAGCCATCACGGTCCGAGTATAGGTAGAGAGGGTCTGGGTAGGGGTGGAGCGTCTTGTACTTTTTCCGGACAACGGTCCTCGGACGGCCGCAGGCGGTCTTCAAAAAAAGTTAAGCGGAACCCCCTGCCCAGACCCTCTCCTACGCGCGCAGCGTCTCGACCGCGATCTTTGCCGTCTCGGTCGGGCTTTCGCCGACCCGCACCCCCTTCGCCTCGAGCGCTTCCTTCTTCGCCTCGGCCGTGCCCGAGGAGCCGGAGACGATCGCCCCGGCGTGACCCATCTGCTTGCCGGGAGGGGCGGTGAAGCCGGCGATGTAGGCGACCACCGGCTTGGAGATCTCGGCGGCGATGAACTCCGCCGCCCGCTCCTCGGCGTCGCCGCCGATCTCGCCGACCATCACGATCAGCTCGGTCTCGGGGTCGGCCTCGTACAGGGTCAGGATGTCGATGAAGTCGGAGCCGACGATCGGGTCGCCGCCGATGCCGACGATCGAGGAGTTGCCCTCGCCCGCCTGCTTCAGCTCGTTGCCGATCTGGTAGGTCAGCGTGCCCGACTTGGAGACGACGCCGATTTTGCCCGGGTCGAAGAACTGGGCGGGGACGATGCCGACGTTGGCCACCCCGGGCGAGAGCACGCCGGGGCAGTTGGGCCCGATCAGCCGCACCCCCGCCTCCCTCGCCTTCCAGTAGGTCCGCAGCATGTCCAGCACCGGGATCCCCTCGGTGATCGCGATCACCGTGTGCACACCGGACTCGATCGCCTCGTCGATGGCAGGTGCCGCGAAGCGGGCCGGGACGAAGATCATCGAGGTGTTGGCGCCCTCCTCCTCGACCGCTTCGCGGATCGAGTCGAAGATCGGCACGCCCTCGACGTCCTGGCCACCCTTGCCCGGGGTGACGCCAGCCGCCAGGTGGGTCCCGTAGGCCCGGTTGCGCAGGCCGTGGAAGGAGCCCTCGCGCCCGGTCAGCCCGGAGACGACCAGCTTCGTCTCGCCATCGACCACGATGCTCATGGGGTGCCCGCCAACTCGACTACGCGGCGCGCGCCGCCGAGCATCGTCTTCTCCTGGTGCAGGTTGGCCAGACCGGCCCCGGCGAGGATCTCCAGCCCCTGCTCGGAGTTGGTCCCGTCGAGCCGCACGACCAGCGGCACCTGGAGGTCGAGCCGCCCGGAGGCCTCGACGATGCCCTTGGCGATCTCGTCGCAGCGGGTGATGCCGCCGAAGATGTTGAAGAGGATCGCCGTCACCTTCTCGTCGGAGACGATCACGGTCAGCGCGTCGACGATCGCCTCCGCCTTCGAGCCGCCGCCGGCGTCGAGGAAGTTGGCCGGGGCGCCGCCCGCCTGGGCGACGACGTCCAGCGTCGACATGCAGAGCCCGGCGCCGTTGGCGAGGATGCCGACGTTGCCGTCGAGCTTGACGTAGGTGAGGCCCTTCTCGCGCGCCATCGCCTCCTGCGGGTCCTCGACCGACTCGGCGTCGATCTCGGCCAGCTCCCCGTGGCGGTAGAGGGCGTTGCCGTCGATCGTGACCTTCGCGTCGAGGGCGACAATCCGGCGGTCGCTGGTGACGATCAGCGGGTTGACCTCGATCAGGGTCGCGTCCTCGGCCAGCGCCGTCTCGGCCAGCTTCGCCAGCACCGCGGCGGCGTCGTCGCGCACGTCCTCGTCGAGCCCGGCGGCGTCGACGATCGGCCGCGCCTCGGCCGCGGTGAACGGCCGGGTCGGATCGATGTGCTGCTTGACCAGGGCGGCCGGGTCCTCCTCGGCCACCGCCTCGATGTCCATGCCCCCCCTGGCCGAGACCATCGCCAGGAGCTTCTTCTCGCCGCGGTCGAGGATCACCGAGGCGTAGTACTCGGCGGCGATCTCCGAGCCCGCCTCGACCCAGACCCGCTCGACCCGGAACGGCCCCTCGCCCCGCGGGCCGCGGATGTCCATGCCGAGGATCGCCGCGGCGTGCTCGCGCGCCTGCTCGACGTCGGCGGCGATCTTGATCCCGCCGGCCTTGCCGCGGCCGCCGATCAGCACCTGCGCCTTGATCGCGCAGGGAAAGCCGATCCGCTCCGCCGCGGCGACCGCCTCTTCGACCGTGGAGGCGACCTCGCCGCTCGGCACGGCGACGCCGTGTGCGGAGAACAGCTGCTTGCCCTGGTACTCGAGGAGGTCCATGTCGGAGAGGCCCCCGGCGGGGGCGCGCGGCAGCCTATAAGATGCCGCGCCCCGTGCCCCTTCCCGCCTTGAAAACCATCAAATGGGTGACCGCCGATTGCTACGGCACCCTGATCGATTGGGAGAAGGGCATCATCGAGGCCTGCAAGAAGGAGGCCGAGAAGGACGGCTTCAGCTTCGAAGAGGGGCCGTTCCTCGCCCGCTTCCTGGAAGTGCAGGCGGAAATCATGGCCGGCTCCTACGAACTGTACGCCGAGGTGCTGCGCCGCACGATCGTCAAGGTCGCCGGCGAGGTCGGCTGGGAGATCGAGCCCTCGCGGGCCCAGTTCCTGCCCAACAGCGTCGCCTACTGGCAGCCCTTCCGCGAGGCCAACGCGGCGATGGACCGGCTCGCCAAGCGCTACGAGATCGGCATCGTCTCCAACATCGACGACAAACTGCTCGGCATCTCCCGCCGCCACCTGCGGACCGAACTGGACCTCGTCGTCACCGCCCAGCAGGTGCGCAGCTACAAGCCCGACCCGGTCCACTTCAAAGAGTGTGCGCGCCGGATCGGCCGCAAAAAAGGCTGGGTCCACATCTGCGCCAACTACGACACCGACGTCGCGCCGCTGCTGAAGATGAGGGTGCCGGTGATCTGGGTCAACCGCCACAACGAGAAGCTCGAGGGCCGCAAAGCGCCGAGCGCGACGGTGAGGAACTTCCGCGACGCGGCCAAGAAGCTCGGCGCGTCCTGAGCGTCTTCTAGCGTTGCGGGTCGCAACTTCGACCCGGGCGAGTGTTTCGACCCTGTAGCCGGGAATCGCCGGGGGCGTTCTTCATTTCGATGGATCGAGCAAGCGACAGTCGACTGCCTTTGCGTGGCCGCCTACCGGTCGCGGCGGCGCTGCTCGCCCTGCTCTGCGCCCTGGCCCTGAGCCTGGCCGGCTCGCGGGCGCAGGCCGTCATCCCGCCCCCCTCCGCCGGCGGCGAGCGGCCCAACTTCGTCCTGATCCAGACCGACGACCAGACGCTCGACAGCCTCTACGCGACCTTCCGCGCCTTCCCGGGCGCGGCGAAGACGCGGGCGATGCCGAACACGCTCGACCTGATCGGCAAACGCGGCATGACCTTCAACCGCTACTACGTCCCCTATCCCCTCTGCTGCCCCTCGCGGGTCAGCCTGCTGACCGGCCGCTACGCCCACAACAACAACGTGCGCGGCAACAACCCGCCCAACGGCGGCTACACCGGCTTCTCCTTCCGCGCCGCCGCCAGCCACAACGTCGCCACCTGGCTGCAGGCCGCCGGCTACCGCACCGTCCACGTCGGCAAGGTGATGAACGGCTACGGCCAGGAACCGTTCAGCGACGGCGCCGAGGTCCCGCCCGGCTGGAGCTCCTGGTACGGGGTGGTCAACGAGGACCAGACGCACTACTTCTACGGCTACACGCTGAACGCCAACGGCCAGATCGTCGGCCCGGTCGGCGACTCCGGCAGCTGGGAGACGCGCGAATACGGCAAGCGCGACGACCCCGGCTGCCCCTTCGCTCCGGCCGACGGGCAGCCCTGCAACCACGTCACCGACAAGCTGACCCAGATCGCCGCCGACGAGATGCGGGCGACGCCGGGTGGCCAGCCCTTCTACGTGCAGCTCGACTACACCGCGCCGCACGGCGACTTCCGCCGCCCGGCCGGGCCGGAGCCGGCGCCGCGCCACTACGACTGGTTCAAGGGGGCGCGGCTGCCGCACGACCGCTCCGAAGGGCTCGACGAGCACAACGTCACCGACAAGCCCCGCTTCATCCGCGACGCCGACCGCCTGACGCCGCAGGAGAAGCGCGTCTATCGCGTCTACTATCAGAAGCAGCTCGACTCGCTGCGCTCGGTCGACGACGGGGTGAAGCAGATCCTCGACACGCTGGGCAGCATGCGGCGGCTGCGCAACACCTACGTCATCTTCATCTCCGACAACGGCTTCTTCTTCGGCGAGCACCGGCTGCTCGGGGGCAAGTTCCTCGCCTACGAGCCGGCCACCCACATGCCGTTCCTGATCCGCGGGCCGGGGATCAGGCCGGGCAGCGAAACCGGCGAGCTTGCGGCCAACATCGACATCGCCCCGACCCTGCTCGAGCTGGCCGGCGCCGAAGCGACCAAGAGCATCGACGGCCGCTCGCTGGTCCCCTACCTGGAAGACCCCGAGCTACGCAGCCGCCGGCCGATCCTCTTCGAGTCCTTCGTCCAGACCAACGACGTCGAGAACAACGGCGAAATCTCGACCGGCGCCGCCCGCCGCGGTGGCGGCGCGAGCGCCTCGGCCGCCCCCACGGCGACCGCCTCGCTGCTGGCGCCGCCGAAAGACTACGCCGGGATCCGCCTCGGCCCCTACAAGTACATCGCCTGGCCGAGCGGCGAGAAGGAGCTCTACAACATCAACCGCGACCCGAACGAGCTGAACTCGCTGCACAAGGTCCCCAACTTCTTCCCGATCCGCAACTTCCTGCACCGCCAGATGAAGCGGCTGACCAGCTGCGTCGGCCGCGAGTGCCGCGAGGTGACGCCGAAGCTGCCGCTGACCCGGGTGGAGTTCCAGCGCTTCCAGGCCAAGAAGCGCAAGGAAATCCGCGAACGGGAACGCGAACGGGAAAAGGCGCGCCGGCAGCGCGAACGCGGCAAACGCCAGAACCGCTAACGGGCTGGCGACGCGGTCGCCGCTCTCATGGCTCCCCGACGCCCAGCCGCAGGACGTGCAGTCCTTGGCTATCCGGAAGCCGATGGTCGATCATCGCGTCAACTCACCCTCGCGCTCGATGAAGCGCTGCAGCTCGAAATCGTCGCGGAAGACCGCCAGCATCGCGCCGTCGGAGCGGAAGAGCGCTTCGGCGCCCTGCTTCCCCCGCAGCGTCTCGGCCAGCTCGCGGTCGGCGGGACGGGCGACCTTGAAGGGCAGCGGCTCGAGCCGCAGCCGCACGCCGAACTCGGCCCTCAGGCGCTCGCCGACCGCCTCGAACTGGAGCTCGCCGAGGCCGGCGAGGATCGACTCGGGGTGGTCGGGGTCACGGCGCAGGACCTGGATCAGCCCCTCGCCGTCGAGCTGGCGCAGGCCGCGCTCGAACTGCTTGTGGCGCTCGCCGGCCGCGTTGCGGGCGACCGCGAAGCGGCTCGGGTCGAGGCGCGGCGGGGGTGGGAAGAGGACCGGCTCCTCGCTGTAGACGGTGTCGCCGACCCGCAGGCCGGCGGCGTTGACGACGCCGATCACGTCTCCGGGCCAGGCCTCCTCCAGGGTCGAGCGCTCCCGCCCGAAGATCTGCTGCGGGTAGTTGAGCGCCAGCTCCCTGCCGCTGCGCGCGTTGGTCACCCGCATCCCGCGCGCGAAGCGGCCCGAGCAGATGCGCAGGTAGGCGAGGTTGTCGCGGTGGCGCGGGTCCATGTTGGCCTGCACCTTGAAGACGAAGCCCGAGAACGGCGCCGCCAGCGGGCGCTCCCGCCCCTCGACGTCGGCGACCGGCCGCGGCGGGGGCGTCAGCTCGGCGATCGCCTCGAGCAGCATCCGCACGCCGAAGTTCCAGGAGGCCGAGCCGAACAGCACCGCCGCCTGCTCGCCGGCCTGGAACAGCTCGAGGTCGAACTCGATCGCCGAGGCCTCGACCAGGTCCAGCTCCTCGCGGGCGCGCCGCCAGGCCTCCCCCTCCTCGCGCTCGGCGAGCTCGCCGGGGATGCGCTCCTCGCTGCCCGCGGTCGCCCCGTGCGCCGTGCGCTCGAAGCGCAGGAAGCTTCCCTCCCCGCGCTCGATCAGCCCGCGCAGGTCGCCGGGCTCGCCGACCGGCCAGTTGAGCGGGGCGGCGGGCAAGCCGACTCCCGTCTCGATCGAGTCGAGCAGGCCGAGCGGCTCCAGCCCGGGCCGGTCGCACTTGTTGACAAAGACGAGCAGCGGCATGCGGCGCTCGCGGGCCACCTCGAGCAGGCGGGCGGTCTGGCGCTCGATCCCCCGCGAGGCGTCGAGCAATACCACCGCGCACTCGGCGGCGCTCATCACCCGCAGCGTGTCCTCGGAGAAATCGTGGTGGCCGGGGGTGTCGAGCAGGGTCATCTCCAGGCCGCCGTGGGGGAACTGCAGCGCCGTCGCCGTGATCGAGATGCCGCGGCGGCGCTCGAACTCCATCCAGTCGGAGGTCGTCTGGCTCTGGCCGGAGCGCGCCTTGACCGAGCCGGCACGGTCCAGCGCGCCCGCGTAGAGCAGCAGCTTCTCGGTGGTGGTGGTCTTGCCGGCGTCGGGGTGGGAGACGATCGCGAAGGTGCGCCTGCGGGCAGCCTGCGCCGCGACCTCTCTCACACCCGCCGCGGGGGCGGGCATGGGACGCACGGGTCAATCGCCGTCGTGTCGGCCAGCTGGCGCGCAGGGGAACATCGACCACCACCTTAGCCATTCGTTCACTCGATCCGACCCTGCCGCAAAGCAGCGCACCGCCCCGATCTGATCCACTGCGGCCCGATGAGCGACCCCAAGCTTCGCATCCTGCCGCTCGGCGGGCTCGGCGAGATCGGCAAGAACATGACCGTGGTCGAGTACGACGAGCGGATCGTCGTCGTCGACGCCGGCGTCCGCTTCCCGACCGCCGAGATGCACGGCATCGACCTCGTCCTGCCCGACTTCACCTACCTCGAAGAGCGGGCCGACCGGATCGAGGCGATCGTGATCACCCACGGCCACGAGGACCACCTCGGCGCCCTGCCCTGGGTCCTGCGCCGGCTCGGCGAAGACGCGGTGCCGATCGTCTACGGGCGCCGGCTCACGGTCGCGATGGCGAAATCGAAGCTGGCCGAGCACAAGCTGAAGACGCCGGTCAAGCTGCTGGAGCCGGGCAAGAAGGTCAAGGCCGGGCCGTTCGGGATCGAGCTGGTCCACATGACGCACTCGATCCCCGATGCGGCCGCCGTCGCCCTGACCACCGAGCTCGGCACCGTCCTCTTCACCGGCGACTACCGCTTCGACCAGACCCCGGTCGACGGCAAGCCCGCCGACATCGCCCGGCTGGTGCGCTTCGGCGAGGAGGGGCTGCTGGCGCTCTGCGGCGACTCGACCAATGCCGACCGGGCCGGCTTCGCCCTCTCGGAGTCCGACGTCGGCCCCAAGCTGCTCGAGGTCTTCGCCCGCTGCGAGGGACGGATCGTCGTCACCAGCTTCGCCTCCAACATCCACCGCGTCCAGCAGGTGATCGACGCCGCCGACGCGCTCGGGCGGCGGGTGGCGCTGCTCGGCCGCTCGATGGTCAAGAACGTCGGCATCGGCCGCGACCTCGGCCACATCAAGGTGCCGAAGGGGATGCTGGTCGAGCCGCAGGGGATCGGCAAGGTGCCCGACCGCGACCTGGTCATCGTCACCACCGGCTCCCAGGGCGAGCCGCTGGCGGCGCTGCGCCGGATGGCCCACCGCGAGCACCGCCAGGTGCGCCTGCACGCGGGCGACACCGTCGTCTTCTCGGCGACGCCGATCCCCGGCAACGAGCGCGCGATCAACGACACCGTCGACCGCCTCTTCAAGATCGGCTGCGACGTGATCACCGCTCGCGACGCCCCGATCCACACCTCCGGGCACGGCCACCGCGAGGAGATCAAGCTGATGCTCAACCTGACCCGGCCGCGCTACCTGATGCCGGTCCACGGCGACCACAAGCGGATCCGCCTGCACGCCGAGATGGGCGAAGCGCTCGGCATCGCCGCCGAGAACGTCTTCCGCGGCGACAACGGGCTGCCGCTCGAGATCGACGCCGACGGCGCCCGCTTCGGCGAGCGCGAGCGGGCCGGGATGTTCTTCGTCGACGGGATCGAGCTCGGCGACCCGACCGAGAGCGCGATGCGCGACCGGCGCACCCTCTCGGCCGACGGGATCATGTTCGTCGTCGCAGCGGTCTCCGCCGACGAGGGCGAGACCGTGGCCGACCACGAGATCGTTCTGCGCGGGGTGCCGATGACCGAGGACGAAAACGCCTTCCTCGCCGAGGTCCGCGAGGCGGTCGAAGACTCGCTCGACCGCGCCGCCGACGACGAGGTGCACGCGGTCGAGCTGATCGAGAAGATCCTCCACGACGACCTCGCCAAGTTCGTCTACAAGCGGCTCAAACGGCGGCCGATGATCCTGCCGGTGATCGTCGAGGTCTGAGCGGGCTCGCGACCAGGGTCGCGCCCATCGCCGCGAGCACGACCCGGGGCGCGAAGCGGTCGACGAGAACGCCGCCGATCAGCGCGCCGCCCACGGCGCTCAGGGGAGGTCGGCATGGGCGCCTTCAAGAAGCGCTCGCCACGTTCACAGCTTCTCGGACGTCCAGCCGCAGGAGGAGCACTCCTTGGCGATCCGGAAGCCGATGATCGACTGCTGCGTTCCGCGGGCCTTCTCGAACAGCGGCTTGCGAACCGGGGTGAGCGCGCGCTTGCCGCACTGCG
>JBBDTK010000127.1:0-3022 GCA_040904405.1 Solirubrobacterales bacterium
ACATGTACGAGGTGATCGCCGAGATCGTCGACGACGGCGAGTGGTTCGACATCAAGCCGAAGTTCGCCAAGAACCTGATCACCTGCTTCGCCCGCTTCGGCGGCCAGCCGGTCGGGATCGTCGCCAACCAGCCCAAGCAGCTGGCCGGCATCCTCGACAACGACTCGGCCGACAAGGCCGCCCGCTTCATCAACCTCTGCGACGCCTTCAACATCCCGCTGGTCTTCCTGCAGGACGTGCCGGGCTTCATGGTCGGCGCCAAGGTCGAGCACGCCGGGATCATCCGCCACGGGGCGAAGATGCTCTACGCGGTCAGCCGCGCCACCGTGCCCAAGGTGACGGTGATCGTCCGCAAGGCCTACGGCGCCGGCTACTACGTGATGTGCGGCAAGGCCTACGAGCCCGACCTGATCGTCGCCTGGCCGGGGGCGGAGATCTCGGTGATGGGCGCCGAGGGGGCGGTCAACATCATCGGCCGCGGCGCGATCGAGGCCTCCGACGACCCCGACGCCACCCGCGAGGCGATGCTGAACGCGGTGCGCGAGCAGATCGACCCCTACATCGCCGCCGGCAATGCGGTCATCGATGACATCATCGACCCGCGCGAGACCCGGCCGACGATCGTCCGCGCCCTGCGCATGGCCAAGGACAAGCACGTGGAGAAGCCGCGCAAACGGCACGGGGTGATGCCCGTATGAGCGCGGACGCTGCAAACCGGTGCATCTCGCGGTCCTCAGTCGCTCGGATCGGGTCACGCACAAAAAAGTGCGCTCCCCTCACCTCGCTCCCTGCGTCCCACGACCTGCTTGGTTTTCGCGTCCGTTCGGGGGACGACGTATGAGTTCCTTCGAGGACCCGGTCGTCATCTCTTGTTCCATTTCGGGTGTGATCGCCAACCGGGACCAGTGCCCGGCGATCCCCTACACGCCGGAGGAGTACGCGGCGGAGGCGCGGCGGGCGGTCGACGAGGGCGCCTCGCAGATCCACATCCACGCTCGCAAGCCGGACGGCACGCCCTCCTACGAGGTCGAGGATTTCAAGGCGATCACCGAGGCGATCCTGGCCGAGGTCGGCGACGTGATCGTCAACTACTCGACCGGGGCGATCGGGATCCCGATCGAGAAGCGAATCGAGTACCTGCGCGAGTGCAGGCCCGACGTCGCCGCGCTCAACATGAGCTCGATGAACTACGCCAAGTACTCCTCGCGCCGCAAGGACTTCGTCTTCAAGGCCGTCTTCGAGAACAGCTTCGACACGATCGTCGAGTTCCTGACCGCGATGCGCGAGCTCGGGATCAAGCCCGAGCACGAGTGCTTCGACGCCGGCCACGTCGCCAACCTCGACCCGCTGATCGACATGGGCCTGCTCGAGCGAACGCCGCTGCAGATATCGCTGGTGATGGGGGTGACCGGCGGTATCCGGCCGACCGCCCGCAACGTCGGCATCATGGCCGAGCAGATCCCCGGCGGGCCGCAGGGCCCGCACCAGTGGCAGACGATCGGCATCTCGCGCGACCAGTGGAAGCTGCTCGGGGCGGCGCTGGTGCTGGGCGGCAACGTCCGCGCCGGGGTCGAGGACAACCTCTACCTGCCCAACGGCGAGATGGCTAAGTCGAACGGCGAGCTGATCGCCAAGGCGCGCCAGATGGCCGAGGATGTCGGCCGCCGCGCCGCCGGCGTCGCCGAGGCCCGCGAGCTGCTGGGGGTTCCGAAGCGTGAGCGCGCCGGCGCCTGACTCGCTGCCGCTCAGCGACGTACGGGTCCTCGACCTGACCCGCCTCCTCCCGGGCGGCTTCTGCTCACTCCTGCTCGCCGACCTCGGCGCCGAGGTGCTGAAGGTCGAGGACACCGGCATGGGCGACTACATCCGCTGGGCGCCCCCCTATTACGGCGACGAGGAGCAGCAGGAGCTGGGCACCCGCTCGGCGCTCTACCTGGCGCTCAACCGCGGCAAGCGCTCGATCCGGCTCGACCTCAAGTCCGACGCCGGGCGCGAGGCGCTGCTGCGCCTGGCCGAGCGCCACGACGTCGTCCTCGACGGCTTCCGCCCCGGCGTGCTCGACAAGCTCAGCGTCGGCTACGAGCGACTGCGCGAGGCCAACCCCGCCATCGTCTACTGCGCGATCACCGGCTACGGCCAGGACGGTCCCTACGCCCAGCGCGCCGGCCACGACATGAACTACCTCGGCCTGGTCGGGCTGCTCGGGCTGACCGGGGCCAGGGACGGGCCGCCGGTGCAGCCGGGCGGGCAGATCGCCGACCTCGGCGGCGGCGCCCTGATCGCCGCCTTCGGGGTGATGGCGGCGCTGCACGAGCGGCGCCGCTCGGGAGAGGGCCAGCTGGTCGACGTCTCGATGGCCGATGGCGCGCTCTCCTGGCTGGCGCTGGTCGCCGGCCGCTACTTCTGCGACGGCGAGGAGCCGCGCCGCGGCGAGCAGCAGCTGGCCGGAGGCCTGCTCTGCTACCTCCCCTACGAGGCGGCCGACGGCTGGGTCACCTGCGGCGCCCTGGAGCCGAAGTTCTGGGCCGCCTTCTGCAACGGGGTCGAGCGCCCCGACCTGGTCGAGGCGCAGTTCGAGCCGCCGGGCTCGGAGGCCTGGGCGGAGGTCGCCGCGATCTTCCGCGCTCGCACCCGGGCCGAGTGGAAGGCCTTCAACGACGAGCACGACTGCTGCATCGAGCCGGTGCTCGGCGTCGGCGAGGCGCTCGACTCCGAGCTGGTCCGCGCCCGCGGGATGGTGGTCGAGATCGAGCAGCCGGGGCTGGGGACGGTGCGCCAGCTCGGCGCCCCGGTGAAGATGAGCCGCACCCCCGCCGACTCGACCCGGCCGGCGCCCGCCTTTGGCGAGCACACCGAGCAGGTCCTGCGCGAAGCCGGCTACAGCGCCGAGGAGGTCGCCGCGATGATCGAGTCCGGCGCCGCCGCCGGTCCCAGCGCCGAGAGCACGGAGTTCCGCGCATGACCCCAGGACGCTGCAAACCGGCGCATCTCGGGGCAGGCGCCCGACAGGGCGCCGGTGGGC
>JBBDTK010000128.1:0-2983 GCA_040904405.1 Solirubrobacterales bacterium
GCCGGTCCTGGGCCGTATCCAGGGGTGCGATATCCCTATCGAGATAGGTCCTAAGGCGGGCCTAGGGGATGCCGGTCGCGTGAGGGTTGCCGCCGGCCAGCGCCAGCGGCCTCTCGGCGGCGGCGCTCGACTCGAGCTGCTCGCGCAGCCGGCGCAGCGCCTCGCGCCAGCCACGCGCCTGCCAGTAGCCGGCGCCGCTGAGCGCCTCGAGCGCCCGGTCGAGCGGGCTCTCCGGCTCGGTCCAGTGCCTGACCCGCACCTCGGTCAGCGAGCCGGGCCCCTCGAGCAGCTCCCAGACGGTGGTCGACGGGATCCTGTTGCCGCGCCCGCCGCGCCCCCGCTCGACCAGCCTGTGCGGCTGCTCGACCTCGGCGATGGCGCTGTCCATCCAGACCGCCCGCAGCGGGTTCGAGACCCGAAAGCGGGCGCCTGCGCCGACCCCGCTGGACTCGATCCGGGTCAGGTGGAAGCCGGAGAGGAAGTGATCGGTGAAGGAGGGGCGGCGGGCGAGGTCGGCGAGCACCGCGAAGACCTGCTCGCGCGGCACGTCGATCTCGATCTCTGCGCCGACCGGTCCCATCGCGGCGCAATTCTAGTCGCGCCGAACGGAGACGACCGCGTAGCCAGGTTTGAGTGGCCGGCGAGGCCGGGTACTCCAGCGGAGGATGGCGGATGCGAGAAATGACACGCCTGCGCTAGGATCGAGCAGCGGAGGACGGCCGGAAGGAGCGCAAATCCCCAGCAGCCTCTCCCCCACCTCAGTGCCAGGTACCTTCACGACCGGGGAATTCCCCGGAGCCGGCACTTACTTCTGCGTCGAGTGCGGCTCGCAGCTCTCGATCCAGGAGGACGACCGCCTTCCCTGCTGCCCGCGCTGCGAGAACGAGAGCTTCCGCCTCGACTCGATCTTCGAATCGATGCAGGATCACAGCGCCACCACGGCCGAGTTCGCCGCCCCGGCGGAACCCGGAGCCGCCGCCTGGCTGGAGCAGCACCGGGCCTCGCTCGCCCCGGGCAGCCGCCACCTCGTCTGCCGGCTCGACGACGGCGAGACGATCGACTTCGAGATCGAGCACGGCTGGACCCGGATCGGCCGCAGCGTCGCCGCCGACCTGCGCCTCGACGACCCCAGCGTCTCACGCCGCCACGCCCTCGTCGTCTCCGAACCGGGAGAGCCGCTGCGGGTGCTCGACGACCGCAGCCTCAACGGCGTCCTCGTCAACGGCGAGCCGATCGAGTGGGCCAGGCTCGAGGACGGCGACGAGCTGAGAGTCGGCAGCTTCCGCCTCTACACGCTGGAAGCCTGAGCGAAAGCCGGAGTTTCCGGCCACCGGCGGCCGTAGCATGCCGGCCATGGACGATCCCTCCGTCGCCGCCGAGCAGGCCCGCGCCCGCCTGCACGAAGAGATCGAGCGGGTCCGCGCCGGCGTCGAGGAGATGCTCGCCGAGCAGGGCGGCGATCACGATCACCCCGAGCTGCGCCGCGAGCTCGACGAGATCCGCGAGCAGACCCGCCGCTACGTCAAGAAGCGCGTCAGCAAGGTCGAAAAGCGCATGGACAAGCGCGTTGGCAAGCTCGAGCGCCGCATCGACCAGGTCGAGCAGGACCGCAAGTACGCCGAGTGGCGCCTACACACCAACACCGAGGCGATGCTCGACGGCCTGCTGCGCGAGGTCCGCGCGATAGCCGATCTACTGACTCGCGCTCGGTAGATCCTCTACTCGGTCGAGATAGAAGGGTCCGCCTGGACCCTGTGCGGCACCACCATGAGGAAGTTCTGCGCAGCGGCGGCGGCGAGCGAGCGCATGCGCTCGGCCTCGTCGTCCTGGCCGGTCGCCCGCAGCTCCTCGGCGTAGTGCCCGAGCAGGTCCTCGATATCGAGCGCGCCCTCGGAGTCGATCTCCTTCAGCTCGACTTTGGCGCCCTCGCCCAGACGAGCTTCTATCGCCTCGCGATCGATCCCGAAGGCGTTGTGGCGGACGTAGACGCGACCGCCGGTCATCCCGGCGCAGGCCCAGGGGCCGAGGTCGCCGAGCACGATCGCGCGGCCGGAGGTCATGTACTCGAAGGCGAAGCCCTTGGCGTTGGCGCGGTCGACCAGGCAGCCGCGGCTGTCGTCGATCGGCTCCTCCGGCTCGCCGCCCAGCACCACGTCGGCGCCAGAGAGGCGGATGCAGAAGCGCGAGTCGGCCGAGCCCTGGACGAAGAGCCGGCCGCGCTGGGCGCCGTAGGCGAACGACTTGCCGACCGAGCCGTTGAGCCGCTTGCCCTTCGCCCCCTTGCCCTTCAGCACCGCGACGGAGCCGCCCAGCATCGCCTTGCCGACGCCGTCCTGGGCGCCGCCCTCGACCCGGATCGAGACCCCGTAGGCGTTGAAGGCGCCGAAGCCCTGGCCGGCGACCGAGCCGCCGTCGAAGGAGAGGCTGGCGAGCACGTCGTCGCCGGGCTCGGGGCCGCCGTCGAAGATGCGGGCGCGGGCGATCGCCCCGGACAGCTCGGCGCCGAGCACGCGGTCGTTGGCGTCGGTGGCGCGGGGGAACTCGTTGCGGATCGTGCGCCCGGCGCAGACGTCGCCGGACAGCGAGGCGATCTGCGCCGAGGCCAGCTTGGCCTCCATCCGGATCGGGCGGGCGGCGACGAGGCCGGCCTCGGCCCGCTCCTCCGCCTCCGCGGCGACCGGCAGATCGATCGGCTCGAGGTCGAGGAACTCCTCCAGCGGCGTGATCAGCGGCGCCAGGTCGATCCGATCGTGGTGGGAGATCTGCTCGAGCAGGTCATAGCGACCGACCAGGTCCTGGGCGCGGTCGTAGCCCAGCGAGGCGGTGACCTGCTTGACCTCCTCGCCCATCGCGGCGAAGAAGCGGGCGCAGCTCTCGGCGGCGCCGTCGACCTCCTGCGGGGTGAACTTCTTCAGGCCGTGGTCCTGGGCCTGCTCGACGGTCTCGATCTGGGTGGCGATGCCGACGTGGCAGGTGTCGAGCT
>JBBDTK010000129.1:0-2979 GCA_040904405.1 Solirubrobacterales bacterium
GGTCGATCGCCAGCTGCTCGGCGACGTCGACCTCCTCGCAGCCGCCGTAGTAGCGGCGGCCGGGGTAGCCCTCGGCGTACTTGTTGGTCAGAACCGAGCCGACCGCCTCCATCACCGCCCGCGGCACGAAGTTCTCCGAGGCGATCATCTCCAAGGTCCCCTGCTGGCGCCGCAGCTCGGCGTCGAGCACGGCGGCGATCGCCGGGTCGACCTCGGCGAGGGGTGCGGCTTGCAGGTTTTCGGGTAGCTCCGGCGCGATGCGAGCGACGATACCAGCGCCTCCGGCCCCGCCGGCGAGCCGAAAAGGTCGCTCACACGGACGCCCTCGGCCGGTCGGCGGGGATACCTTGTCTCGTGTGATGCGCACCCTCCCTCTGACGCTCGCGGCGCTGTCGATGCTGGCCGCGGCGCCCGCGCTCGGCAGCGCCGGCCCCGGCGGTGCGGGGACGGGCTTCGAGGCGCCCGATCCCTGTGTCGGCCCGCAAGCTCGCCTCCTTCTCTGCCCCGACTTGACCGTCGGCCCCGCCGAAGACCTCTACGTGGTGCGAGCCGGCGGCGCCCGGCGCGACGCGGGCGACGGCCACTGCTCGGCCCGCCGCCAGGTCCGCCTGCACGCCGGCACGTCATGCAGGTCGACCCGAAGGGCCTGCTGCACGAGTCCGACGAGCGCAACAACCGCTCGACCAGGATCGTCCGCCTCCCCTACCGCCCAGGGCCGCAGCGCTGCACGACAAGCAACTGAGTATGGGTTCTGATCAGAGAGCCAGTTGGGAGGGGGCCCCGTCGCCCTCGCGACCCCCGCCAGCCCGTACGCACGCCGGGCTAGAAGGGCTCGCTTCGACGACATCGATCGGGCGCGTAGCATCCTGTCCACGAGCAACGTCCGAGATAGGAGGAAGGAAATGATTGGCAAGCTCGACTTCGTCGGCATCCCCTCGCAGGACGCCGAGCGTTCGCGCAGCTTCTACGTCGAGACGCTCGGCCTGCGTCCCGACGAGCACTCCCGCTTCGAGTTCTGGGTGGGCGAGACCTGTTTCGGCATCTGGGAGCCGGCGAAATTCGGCATGGAGTTCGCGCCCCAGCGCAATGCCCACCCCGCTCTGCACGTCGACGACATGGAGGCGGCCCGCGCCGAGCTCGAGGGCAAGGGCGTCGAGTTCGCCGGCGAGACGATGGACACCGGGGTCTGCCACATGGCGTTCTTCAGGGATCCCGACGGCAACGACCTGATGCTGCACAGTCGCTACGCTTTGGCGCATTCGCCGTAGCACTCGCTGCGCCTCGTCTTCTCCTTGTCGAAGAGATAGGAGGCCTCGCCCCGGCCGGGGCGCGGGCGTCAGGGTCTGACCCCGACCAGCAGCGCCATCTCCAGCCACTTCCAGTAGCAGTCGACGTCGTCGAAGCCGAACTCGCGCAGCCAGCCGAGCTGGGTCTCGACGTCGAGCGTGCGGTCGGAGGGGTCCTCGTTCTCGATCGGCTCGCCGAGCGCCTCGAAGAAGGCGAGGTGGAGGCGGTCGGTCGGCGAGGCGACGTGCTCGAAATTGGCAAAGACCCCACCCGGCTCGAGCAGCTCAAACGCTTCGCGGTAGAGCGAGCGCTTGCGCGCATCCTCGAGGTGGTGGATCGCGAACGAGGAGACGACCGCGTCGAAGCGGCCGAGCTCGGGCAGCGGCAGCGAGAGGTCGTGCTCGACCAACTCGATCGCCTCATCCCCGGCGAAGCGCTCGCGCGCCCGCTCCAGCATCGGCGGCGAGAAGTCGAGACCCACGCCCCTCATCCGCGGTCGCCCGGCCCGCAGCAGCGAGAGCAGCCGCCCGTCGCCGGTGCCGAGGTCGAGCACCCGGCCGACCTCAAGCGGCACCCGCTCCAGCAGAACCCCCTCGCCCTCGCGCCGGTGCGGGAACTCGTCGACCCGCTCGAGGTAGCCCTCTACCCGGTCCCGCTCGGTGACCCACTCCTCACCCGGCATTCGCCGAGGCTACCGCCCCGCCCCTCCTCTCCACACGAGGTTGCGTTCGGACCCGCATATGTTCGTCGCACCGTCGCGGTGGGAGCATGCACATGAGTTCACGCCAGCCCGACGAGGATTTCCCCGACTACCGGGACGGCCGCCAGGCCGAGTAGTGAGGCCAGCAGGTCGTCGGTCTGTTGAGTGAGCTGACCCAGCTGGGAGCACAACCCCGTCGACCGTGCCCTCCAGGTCGACCAGGTCGCCGGTCAGTCCGTCGACCGTGCCTTCCAGGCCGAGCCCGTCGCCGGTCAGTCCGTTGACCCGCTGTGACCGGGCAGGGGCGCCAGCCGAGCCCCGAGGCGATGAGGTCAGCCGGAGAGCCGCGCCGCCAGCTCGTCCCGGCCCAGGGCGCCCTCGCGGAGGACCTCCCACTCGCCGCCCGCGTCGAGCGCCGTCAGGTCGACGACCGTGGACGGCAGGCCGGTCAGCTGGCCGCCGTCGATCGCCAGGTCGACGGCGGCGACGATCTCGACCGGGACCGCGTCGAAGCTCGCGGCGGGGGGCTCGCCGCTGTAGTTCGCCGAGGTCTGGAAGAGCGGGCACGTCGCGCCGGCCAGCGGTCCGCCGATCAGGCGGACGCCGAGCCGTTCGGGGTCGGCGCGGCAGGCCAGCGGGTAACGGCGCTCCGGGTTGGCCAGGACCAGGGTGACCGGCCCCGGCAACAGGGCGCCGACCGCGGCGCGGGCGCGCGGGCCGAGCCCGGCGACGAGCTCCCGCATCGCCGGCGGCGAGAGGTACATCACCGCCGAGGGCTTGCCGTCGTCGCGGCCCTTGATCGCGTGGATGCGGTCGATCGCCGCCGCGTCGAGCGGGTCGCAGGCGAGCCCGTAGAGGCCGTCCGCGGGGAAGACCGCGACGCCGCCGGCACCGATCGTCCGCTCCAGCGCGGCGCGCGCCGCATCCGCACCGTCGCCCGCGATTGAGACGACCTCGCTCACCGGCGGGCTCCCATGGCGCGAAAGTCGGAC
>JBBDTK010000130.1:0-2948 GCA_040904405.1 Solirubrobacterales bacterium
GAGATCACCCGCCGGGCTGCCTGAGAGCAAACGGAACCAACCGGATACGCATCAGGCGGCTAGTTCTTGTAACACCTCGTCGGGGATGTCGAAGTTGGCGTGGACCTCGTTGACGTCGTCGTCGTCTTCCAGCGCCTCGATCAGGTTGAGCAGCGACCTGGCGTCGTTGCCCTTGACCTCGATCGTGCTCTTCGGCTCCATCGCCACCTCGGCCGAGCGGACCTCGACCCCGGCGCCGGCGAGCGCCCCGCGCACGGCGCCGAGGTCGCCCGGCTCGCAGAGCACCCGCAGCAGCTCGCCCTCCTCGCTGACGTCCTCGGCGCCGGCGTCGATCGCGACGATCAGGTCGTCCTCGCCGTAGCGCGTTCCGTCGACCGCGACGACGCCGCGCTTCTCGAAGATCCAGGCGACCGAGCCGGGCTCGCCGAGGCTGCCGTTGTGCTTGGCGAAGGCGTGGCGCACTTCGGCGCTGGTGCGGTTGCGGTTGTCGGTCAGCGCCTCGACCAGGACCGCGGCGCCGCCCGGCCCGTAGCCCTCGAAGACGACCCGCTCGATCGCCGCGGCGTCGGCGCCGCCGCCGCTGCCGCGGTCGATCGCCCGCTGGATGTTGTCCTTGGGCATCGAGGCGTCGCGCGCCTTCTGCACGGCGGTGGCCAGCGCCGGGTTGTTCTCCGGCTCGCCGCCACCGTCGCGCGCCGCGACGGTGATCGCGCGCGCCAGCTTGGTGAAGAGCTTGCCGCGCTTGGCGTCGGCAGCGCCCTTCTTGTGCTTGATCGAAGACCACTTCGAGTGCCCGGACATCGTTTGCCATTCTATGAGGCGTGCGGGGACTGGCCGCGAGCGCGATATTCCTCCTCATGCTGTTCACCGCGCTGGCGCTGTGGACGGCGATCCCCGTGGGCTGGCTCTGGGTCGGCTCGAAGGTCTCCGACACCCAGTTCCCCAGCGAGGGGCCCTACGCGGTGGTCGCGATCGGGATCCTGATCACGATCGTGATCGACGCCTGGCTGATCGGCGTCCTCAACAACGCCTACGTCCGCCTCACCGGGACCAACCGCCTGACCCCGATGCGGCCGGGCTGGATGAAGAGCATGCGCGACTCCACCGCCCCGGTCGGCACCACCACCGTGGTCGAGGCGGTGATGATGGGCTCGGTCCTGCTCGCCGGCGTCGTCTTCGTAGCCTGGTTCTTCCTCCTCGCCGGCTCGCCGCTGCCGAGCCAGTAGCTCAAACGACGAACTTGCCGTCTTCCTGCATGACCTCGCCGTCGACGATCAGCTTGCCGCCGAGGCGGAGGTCGCAGACGAGGTCGGTGTGGACGGCGGACTCGTTGACTCCGCCCGACTCCGGGTAGCTGCGGCCGACCGCCATGTGGACGGTGCCGCCGACCTTCTCGTCGAGCAGGACCTCGCGGGTGCCGCGGTCGATCGCGTAGTTGGTGCCGATCCCGAGCTCGCCGAGGCGGCGCGCGCCCTCGTCGGTGTCGAGCAGCTGGTGCAGGTACTCCCCGCCGCGCTCGGCGCTCGCCTCGACCACCTTGCCGGCCTCGAAGCGCAGCCGCGCCCCGGCGACCTCGCGGCCGCCGATCGTCGCCGGCAGGTGGAAGCTGACCTCGCCCTCGACCGAGTCCTCTACCGGTCCGGTGAAGAACTCGCCGTCGGGCATGTTGTGGCGGCCGTCGCAGGGGATGAACTTGCGCCCGGCGATGCCGAGCTTGATGTCGGTCCCCGGCGCCACCACCCGCACCTCCTCGTGGCCCTCGATCCACTCGGCGAGGCGCGTGCACTCCTCCGAGGCGCGCTTCCAGGCGGTCAGCGGGTCGCCGTCGTCGGCGAGGCAGGCGCCGTAGTAGAAGTCCTCGTAGTCGGCCAGGCTCATCTCCGCCTCCGCCGCGTAGGCGTTGGTCGGGTAGAGCGTGTAGACCCAGCGGAACTCGCCCTTGGCGCTGCGCTCCATCGCCCGCCCGAGCAGCTCGCCGGTCGCCTGCTGGCGGCGCGTCTGCCGCTGCGGCGGCACCGCGGAGAGCTCGCGGGTGTTGCTGCTGGCGCCGATCGCGATCCGCACGTCGACGTTGTCGAGCAGCCATTCGGAGACCGGCGAGATCCACTCGAGCTGGGCGTCGCTGGCATGCTTGTAGTAGACGGCCGCCTGGCCGTCGAGCGAGACGTTGAGGATCGGCTGGCCGCCGGCCTTCAGCACCTCCTCGTAGACCGCCAGCAGCAGCGGCGCGGCGGCGTTCTCGCCGTCGATCGAGACCACCTCGCCCTCCTTCACCTCGGTCGAGTAGCCGACCAGGATCTTCGCCAGGCGCTCGGCCCTGGGGTCTCTCACCTCTACACCTCCTCGCGGGCGCGCTCGCGCGCCCCGGTAGCCATTGCCATGAACAGCGCGTGCAGCCTCGAGTCCTCGCCCAGCTCCGGATGGAAGGCGCAGGCGAGGACGCCGCCCCCGCGGATCGCCACCGGGTGACCGTCGTAGGCGGCCAGGACCTCGACTCCGCCGCCGTGGCGCTCGACCCAGGGAGCGCGGATGAAGACCGCCCGCAGCGGCTCGGTGCCGATCCCCTCGATCGCCAGCTCGGCCTCGAAGCTCTGCAGCTGGCGGCCGAAGGCGTTGCGCCGCGCGGTCGCGTCGATCAGGCCGAGGTGCTCGGAGTCGCAGACGATCATCCCCGCGCAGGTGCCGAAGACCGGCCGGCCGCTCCGGTGGAAGCCACGGATCGGCTCGCCGAGCCCGGCCGACTCGATCCCCATCGAGATCGTAGTGCTCTCCCCCCCAGGAATCACCAGACCGTCCAGCCCCTCCAAATCCCCCGGAACCCGAACCTCCCGCACCTCCGCGCCAAGCTCTCGCAACTTGAGCTGATGCGCTTCGAAGCCACCTTGGATGGCAAGGACGCCGATCAGCATCGCTCTCCAACGTCTCTTCCGCGGGTGGCGGGGGGGGGG
>JBBDTK010000131.1:0-2948 GCA_040904405.1 Solirubrobacterales bacterium
GCAGCTTCAGCTCGGCCCGGCGGCGACGCTTGCGGTGCTTGCCGAGTCCGGCGGCCTCCTCGACCAGCAGCCGCCGCTCGCGCGGCTTCGAGTGGACGATCGACTCGACCCGGCCCTGGCTGATCACCGAGTGCATCTCGCGGCCGAGGTTGGTGTCGGAGAGCACCTCGGTGATGTCGACGAGGCGGCAGCGGGCGCCGTTGAGCCGGTAGACGCCATCGCCGGAGCGGTCGAGCTTGCGCTGGATCGCGATCTCGGAGAGCTCGCTCGCCGCCCTCCCCTCCGAGTTGTCGATCGTCACCTCGACCTCGGCGGCGTTGCGGCGGCCGACCCCGTCGCCGCCGGCCGAGATCACGTCCTGCATCGAGGCGCCGCGGATCGCGCCGGGGCTCTGCTCGCCCAGCGCCCAGAGCACCGCGTCGGTGATGTTCGACTTGCCGGAGCCGTTGGGGCCGACGATCACGCTGACGCCTGGAGAGAACTCCAGCCTGGTGCGCCCGGGGAACGACTTGAACCCCTTCATCTCGATCGATCTCAGATACATCTCTCGTCCTCGGTCGTGAAGGCTCGCGGCTGGGTCGGACGCGACATCCCGGCTAGGCCCCGAGGCGCTTCAGCGCGCGCTCCGCGGCCATCTGCTCGGCCGCCTTCTTGCTTCTCCCGGTGCCCGTCCCCACCCGCTCGGCGTCGACTGTCGCCTCCACCTCGAAGGTGCGCCGGTGGGCCGGCCCCGACTCGGCGATCACCGCGTAGCTTACGCGCGCCCCGCGGCGGGCGAGAAGCTCCTGCAGAGCCGACTTGGCATCGACTCCGGCTTCGGTGGCGCGCTCGATCTGGGCCTCGAAGGCGTCGCCGACCGCCGCCGCCGCGGGCTCGAAGCCGAAGGCGACGAAGCAGGCGCCGATCAGCGCCTCGGTCACCTCGGGCAGCGGCCGCGAGCCGGCCAGCAGCACCGCCGCCGGGATCGCCTCCTCGGCCTCGGGCTCGGCCGCCTCGATCATCGCCGGCACGCCCAGCTCGCGCCCGACCTCTGCGCAGGCGACGCCGCTGACCGCGTGGTTGTGGATCTTGGTCAGCCCGCCGGCGTCGATCTCGGGAAAGCGAGCGTAGATGCCGGCGGCGACCGCGAGCGCGAGGACGCTGTCGCCGAGGTAGGCGAGGCGCTCGTAGGACTCGGGCCCCTCGGTCCACGACGAGTGGGTGAGGGCCTGGCGGCGCAGCTCGTCGGGCAGCTCCTCGACGAGCGCCGCGAGCGCCTCCCCACTCACGCCGGGGCGTGCTCCAGGACGAAGGAAACGGCGTCGCCGACGGTCTCGATCCGCGCCGCCTGCTGCTCGGAGACCGAGATCCCGTAGCGGTCCTCGAGCTCCATCACCAGCTCGTAGAGGTCGAGCGAGTCGGCGTCGAGGTCCTGCTTGAAGCGGGTCCCCTCGACGATCCTCACGGGGTCGACCTCGAGCTCCTCGGCGAGGTGGTCGCGGACCAGTTCGAAGACCTCGGCTCTCTCCATCGCCGGGTTCCTATCACGCGCCGGCGTCGGCCGCGAGGGCGCCGCGGCCGGCGCCCGCCCGCTCGAGCAGCGCCGCGGTCCGCCCCGGCGCGTCGACCTCGGCGCAGCGGGCGGCGAGGCGGGCCGCGTTGGCGATCCCCTCGGCGCCGGAGCTGCCGTGGCCGACGACGGCGATCCCGCGCAGGCCGAGCAGGATCGCGCCGCCGGTCGTGTCGGGGGCGAGCTCGCGCCGCAGGCCGCCGAGGGCGGGGCGCATCAGCAATCCGCCGAGCGCGGCCAGGGGGTTCGACCGGGCGGCGTCGCGGATCGCGCCGGTGACCGCCTTCGCCGTCCCCTCCATCAGCTTCAGCGCGACGTTGCCGGTGAAGCCGTCGGTGACGACGACGTCGGCGGCGCCGGCCGGCAGGTCGCGCCCCTCGACGTTGCCGGCGAACTCGATGCCCGTGGCGCCGGCGAGCAGCTCGTGGGCGGCGACCACCTCCTCCCTGCCCTTGCCCGACTCCTCGCCGACCGAGAGCAGGCCGACCCGCGGCCGCTCGACCCCGAGCACCGCCTCGCTGAAGGCGGCGCCGAGGAAGGCGAACTGGACCAGGTGCTGGGCGCGCACCTCGACGTTGGCGCCGGCGTCGAGGAAGAGCACCCGCCGGCCGGGGACCGGCAGCTGGACGGCGAGGGCCGGCCGCTGCACGCCCCTGAGCCGGCGCAGGCCGAAGGTGGCGGCGGCCATCGTCGCTCCGGTCGAGCCGGCGCTGACAAGGGCCGCGGCGCGACCCTCGGCGACGTCGGCAGCCGCCCGCACCACCGAGGCCTCCTTCCTCGCCCGCACCGCGGGCACCGGGTCCTCGGCGTTGGCGATCCACTCCTCGGTCGGGACCACCTCGACGCCCTCGACCGCATCCAGGCCGAGCTCCTCCGGCGGGCCGAAGACGCGCAGCGCGATCCCGTCAGCGGCCGCCATCCGGACGCCCTCGGCAAGAACCTCGAAGCCCTGCTCGGCGCCGTAGCCGTCGAGGGCGACGGTCACGCCGTCGGACATCGCCTACTCGGTGTCGGGAGTGGGCGCGGTCGGGTCGGCGATCTGGTGTTCGATCACCTCGCGCCCGGCGTAGGTGCCGCAGGTCGGGCAGACCCGGTGCGGCAGGCGCGGGCTGTGGCAGCGCGGGCAGTTGTTGAGCCTCGCCTTGCCGGCCTTGTGCGTGGCCCGCCGCTTGTCGCGGCGGGCGCGGGAAGTTCTCTTCTTCGGGACAGCCATCGGCGCGGAATGGTAGCGGGCGAGGGGTCGGGTGCCATTCTCGGCTCAACTGTTCCGCAGAAGCATTGCGGCTGAAGAGGTCGGCTGCCCCTCCCCGCTCAACTTTTTCTGAAGACAGCTGCCGGCTGTCCGTGAGCGAAGCCGCAGAAAAAGTACAAGCCGCGGGCAGGGGCAGCCGGCCCCTTC
>JBBDTK010000132.1:0-2923 GCA_040904405.1 Solirubrobacterales bacterium
CCCCGGAGGCCGTTGCGCAGCTGGACGGACGCTTGGGTTCGGGCGTGGTCCCGGGAGCCTCCGGGGGAGGGGCACCCGACCCCTCCTCAGTCGATCTTGACCTAGTAGCCCTGGCCACCGTCGCCGATGTCGTGCCGCTGGTGGGGGAGAACCGCAGTTTGGTGCGCAGGGGGCTGGTTGAGGTGAGGCGGGCGCAAAGGCCGGGGATTCGGGCGCTGCTGGAGGCTGCGAAATGCGAGCCCACTCAACTCGACGAGGGGGATCTGGCATTTCGGCTGGCGCCGCGAATCAATGCGGCCGGGCGGCTGTATCGAGCCGATGCCGGGGTGGAGCTGTTCCTGACCGAGGACGAGGCGAGGGCTGCGGAGATCGCTGTCGAGCTGAGCCGAGCCAACGCGGAGCGGCGGGCGACGGAGCGGGAGGTCGACGCGGCGGCCGAGGCGGCGCGGCGCGAGCTGCCGGACGAGCTGCGGGAGGCGCCCGGGCTGGTGCTCGCAGGCGAGGGCTGGCACCCGGGCGTGATCGGGATCGTCGCCTCGCGCCTGGTCGAGCGCCACCACCGGCCGGTCGTGGTCGTCTCGCTTGATGGCGAGGGGGGAGGGCGCGGGTCGGGGCGGAGTATTCCTGGGTTTGATCTGCTTGCCGCTCTCGAGGCTTGTGGCGAGCATCTGGAGCGGTTCGGCGGGCACCGGGCTGCTGCTGGGCTCGAGCTCCGGACCGAGAACCTGGAGGCTTTTCAGGCTGCCTTTGCCGCCCACGCCTCGTCGGTGCTGGGGCCGGAGGATCTGCGCAAGACGGAGCGGATCGATGCTGTGGTGGGGGGAGCAGGGCTTGGTCTGGAGCTGGCCGAAGAGCTGCAGCAGCTGGCGCCCTTCGGGATGGGCAATCCTGGGGTGAGGCTGCTAGTTCCCTCTGCACGGGTGCGCGATGTGCGGACGATGGGGGAGGGGAAGCACGCCCGTTTCAGCCTGCACAGCGGCGCTCACCGGGCGCTCGGTGTCGCCTTCGGCCGTTCGAGCCTTGGTGTGAGTGAGGAGGACTCGGTCGATGCCGCTGTGCGGCTGGAGGTGAATCGGTGGAACGGCTCGGTCGAGCCACGACTGGTTCTGCGCGAGCTCTACCCGGTCGCCGATCGTCCCTGCACCTGCCCTGACGCGGAGTGGTGGGGGCGGTTTGAGCAGGAGCTACGCCTGCCGCTCGAGGGCGGCGCCGAAGGCGAGGGCCCCAACGCATCGCCACGCGAGACGGTGCGCAGCGATGGCTCGGCCGCGGCGACGGTCGCCGAGCTGCTCTCGGGCGGCGGCGAGGTGCTCGCGGTCTGCGCCGATTCCTCGCGACGGGCGCGCTTCGCCGACCTCGCCCGCTTCGCCGGTGGCGACCCGGCTGTCCGCTGCGAGCGCTGCGGTGGGATTGCGATCGACGCCCTGCGACGACCGGCGCTGAGCGATTACGAGTCGCTCGAGCGTGCCCCCGACCTTGTTGGCGGGTTCGCCCATGTCGTGCTCGTCGATCCGCCCGCCTCGGCACGCCACGAAGCTCTTGCCGGGCGGGCGCTCGATGGCTGGAGCGGGGTGGACGGTCATCCCGGTTTTCTCCACCTCGCCTGGGAAGAGGGCTCAGTCTCGGCTACGCTCGCCGCGCTGGAGGAGCGAATGGCGCGTCGGCCGGCGCTGATCGGGGTCTTCCGCGAGCTGCGCGAGGCCGGCGAGGTGAGCGGCGAAGAGTTGCTGGAGGCATTACGCGGCGCTGGCGCCCGCCCGCGCAGCCCCGAGGCCGCGGCACGTTGCTTCCGGGTGCTCGACGAGCTCGGGCTCGTGCACGGAGAGCCCGAAGGCGGCCGCGGCACGGTCGGGGTCGTATCCTCAGAGGCAACCGATCTGGAGCGCTCGTCCGCGTTCCGCGCCTACGGCGTCCGTCACCAGGAGGGTTTGCGATTCCTCGAACGACGAAAGAGTCCCTAGAGCACAAGGAGCTCCTCGCCGACCTCTACGCAGTGGTCGAGGAGTTCGAGTTCCTCGAGCTCGACCGGGCAGCGATCGGGCGCGCCTTCGACTTCGCCTACGAGCGCCACGCCGACCAGCTGCGCCGCTCCGGCGACGAGTTCATCACCCACCCCGTCGGCGTCGCCCAGATCTGCGCCGGGATGCGGCTCGACACGGCGACGCTCTGCGCGGCGCTGCTGCACGACACGGTCGAGGACACCAGCGCCAGCCTGGAGGAGATCGGCGCCGAGTTCGGCGAGGAGATCGCCCAGCTGGTCGACGGCGTCACCAAGCTGACCGGGATGACCTTCGAGAGCCGCGACGAGCGGCAGGCGGAGAACTACCGCAAGATGATGGTGGCGATGGCCACCGACGTCAGGGTGATCCTGATCAAGCTGGCCGACCGTCTGCACAACATGCGCACGCTCGGCGCCCTGCCGAAGCAGAAGCAGATGACGAAGGCGCGCGAGACGCTGGAGATCTTCGCCCCGCTCGCGCACCGGCTCGGCATCCACGCGATCAAATGGGAGCTCGAGGACCTCTCCTTCGCCACCCTGCACCCGCGTAAGTACAAGGAGATCAAACAGCTGGTCGCCCAGCAGCGCGACGAGCGCGAGGTCTACGTCAGCGAGGCCGGCAGCTTCCTCGGCCGCGAGCTCGTGAAGGTCGGGATCGAGGCCGAGATCTCCGGCCGCGCCAAGCACTTCTACTCGATCTACACGAAGATGACCAAGAAGGGGCGCGAGTTCAACGAGATCTTCGACCTGACCGCGATGCGGGTGATCGTCGGCTCGGTGAAGGACTGCTATGGCGCGATCGGCGTCATCCACTCGCTCTGGAAGCCGCTGCCCGGGCGCTTCAAGGACTTCGTCGCGATGCCCAAGGGCAACATGTACCAGGCGCTGCACACGACCGTGATCGGGCCCGAAGGCAAGCCGCTG
>JBBDTK010000133.1:0-11214 GCA_040904405.1 Solirubrobacterales bacterium
CTCGAAAACCGTTGGCGTCGCAAGGCGCTCGTGGGTTCGAATCCCACCCCCTCCGTTCCCGGACGATTCAGCGTCTTCGCAGCACGAGCCGGTCCCGTGCCGCGCCGGCCAACTCCCAGGTGTGTCCCGGTCGGTTTCCCTCGGCCTCGAGCACGAGCCGATTGCCCTCCAGCGACCACTTTCCGCGGGACTCTTCGGGCACGTCGGTCGGCCCCGGCGCGGTCTCAACGTAATCGCCGTCGGGGCGAAGCTCGAACGCAAGTCGGCCGCGAGAGGGGGGGAAGGCACGGTCCGCCGGGCGGAAGACCAGCTCCTCCCCGCTGTCCTCCTCGTGCGAGTGGACCCAGCGGCCGAGCAACGCCTCGCGCTTATCCGGTGCCATCGACGGATGGTCTCAAAGGCCCGCCAGCTTCCTCCGCGGACCGTCCAGCGTCGCGTTCATGCGCGCCACCTGCCCGGCGGTGAACATCACCATCGCCGCGTCGTCGACATAGTCCATGTAGTTCATGAACATGTCCCCGTTCGGTCCGTTGTTGCAGGTGATGTGGGGAAAATTCGGCTTGCCGAAGTTGGCCTCGCGGGCAAACGGCGTGTCGGCGATGAAGTCGGTTCCGCCGTTGCAGTCGTTCTGGTCTCCCCAGATATGGCGCAGTCCGAGGTAGTGGCCTACCTCGTGCGTGCCGGTCCGCCCTTTGTTGAAGGGGGCCCGGGCAGTTCCTTTGGTGCCGAAGGCGCTGGCGAGGATCACCACGCCGTCGGTCTTCGCCGGGCCACCGGGGAACTGAGCGTAGCCGAGCACGCCTCCGCTGAGGTCGCATACCCAGATATTCAGGTAGCGGTCGGTGGGCCAGGGATCGACGCCGCCGGTTTCCTCGGCCTTGACCGTGTCGTCCGGCCGGAACGAGTTGGCCTCGGTCGCTTTGCGGGTAATCCCGCTGCACTTCCCACCGTCGGCATCTTCACTGGCGAGCACGAACCGGATCTCCGAGTCGATGACGAGGCTCTGCCACGGTTTGGGCACTTTGCGCTTGTCCGCGTTTTTGGCTCGGTAGTCGCGGTTCAGTGCCCCGATCTGGCTTTTCACCTGAAAGTCGGTGATCTTCTCGGGCGTGCGGTGGACGATGTGGACGACGACCGGAATCGTGATCAGTTTGGCGGCCACGCGCATCGCCCGGCCGCTGTTGATGCTCTCCCGCGTTTGATTCTCGGCTGCGAGGCGGCGTTCGCGGTATTCCGGCTTGGTCTCAACCAGAAGCTCATGCACTGCCATCTGGGCGCAGGTGCGGCGTTTGGGCGCTTTGACTGGACTCATGGCGGCTCCTTCCACGATTTGGAATTCTCTCGAATGATCGGAGAGACTAACTGTTCGGCGCGCCGAATGTGGCTGCGCGACGCCCTACCTCTCCGGGTCGATGGCTCGCTGAGATCGAGCCGGTCAATCCGGGCCTTGACCTCGGGGTTGGAATACCGTCTCATAAGCCCCGTTCTGCTATTTGGCGTCGTCGGACTTCTCGTCTTCGAACCCCATCAGCTTGTCGGCGCGCTTGTCGACGAAGCGGGTAAGCAATTGCTGGGAGAACCCGAAGACCGCAGCGTAGGCCAGGATCACTGAGCTCGACCACTCGGTCGGCGCGACCAAGACTTCGGCCTGCAGCAGGATCACCCCGACAAGGGCGGTCGCCGAGCCGGTCACCGGCTTGAGGAAGACCAGCCACGTCTTCGGGTCGTAGCGAGATGGCGCGACCGTGGTCTGGGTCAGCGTGAAGGCGATCGCCAGCAGTCCGCCGATCGCCCCTACGGCGGCGACCACCGCGACGTCGGCCGACCTCGACGTCGCCTCGCCGCTCACGCAGCTAACTTCTGCCTGGCCGTTGCAGCCGATTGCCGCGCTAGTTTCGCCTCGTGGTCTTCGATTGGAACGCCGAGATTCGTCCCGTCCTCGATGCGGTGAAGGAGGCGATCGACCGAAACGCGCGTGTGGTGGCTCCCACCGGCACCTGGATCCATATTGCTCCGGTCGCCGCTGTGCTGGCAATCGGGTTGCTCGCCGCGGTCCCCGCCCAGGCCGCAAACGTGACCTGCGCGGTCGAATCGAGAGATCCAGCCGGACCCGAAGGCGATGTGCTGCGGGTGATCGACAGGTCGCAGAGCGTCACCCACATCTACCGCAAGGAAGACGCGATCGTCGTCTTCAACAACGCCGACCGCGAACCGGCAGTCTGCGCCGGCGCGGCGCCGTCGGTCTTCAACATCGACCGGATCACGTACTCCTCGGCGACCGGCGCTCCCTTCATCAACTACCTCGGCGACGGCCCGCTGGGGCCCGGAGTCACTCCCGAGCCGGGTGCCGACGAGATCGAGGTCAGGGTCCACGAGGCCTACGAGCCGAAGGTGCTGAACGTCGCCGGCACCGAGAGGGGCGAGCGGATCGAGGTCGGCCAGCTCGGCCGCCGCAGAATCGGGGTCAACCTCGACGCCCAGGCCGACGGTGGCGATCAGGACGCCGACGTGACGCTCGGCGTGCGCCCGGGCGACGAGCTGACGGTGAAGGTCGTCGCCAAGGGAGGCGACGACACGCTGAGCGCGCTCGGCGGCCGCGCCTTCACCGATGTCCTCTCATCCGCCAGGCGCCTCTCGATGAGCGGCGGCCCCGGCGACGACGTGCTCAGCGGCGGCCCCTTCCGCGACCTGCTCCACGGCGACGCCGGCAACGACAAGATCTTCGGTGGACGCGGTCGCGACCAGCTCTCGGTCGGCCCCGGGCGCGACCTGGCCAAGGGCGGCAAGGGGCCCGACCTGATCATCAACCGCAGCTCCGTCGGCGGCATCCCCGACGACCTTGCGCCCGACCGCATCTTCGGCGGCCCCGGCGCCGACAGGATCGACGTCGCCCAGGAGCTGGCCGGGGACCGGGTCCACTGCGGTCGGGGCCGCGACGACGTGTTCAGGGACCGCGGCGATTCGATCCGCGGCTGCGAGGCCGTCGGCGTGCGCTGACGCTCGCCACTGGTTCGCAGATTGACCTCGTGTCGCTACCGGGCACGGAAGCCGATCCAGTCGTGGGCTCGAATCCCACCCCCTCCGTTCAGAGAGCCAGATCCTGGCCCTGTGCGTCAGGTCGTGCTTGCCAGTCCGGGGGTTCTCTCGATTCCTCTTCCCTCGAAGTACTCCCACTCCTGCGCGCCGAGCTCGGTCGCCGGCGGGTCGGCGTAGACCCACTCGCGCATGATCCGGTGCCAGTTGCGCTTCGCCCGCAGCTGCCCGAGCACGGCGACGACGCCGATTTCCATCCGCCGGCCCATCAGCTCGTCGGCCGGGATCGACTCGCGCCGCATCAGGTCGTAGTACTCCGAGCGCGGGTCGTTGGTCGACTCGATGATCTTCATCACCCGCTGCGGGCTGATCTCGATCTCGCGATCCTCGATGTACCAGCCGCCGACCGCGCCCATGTGCTCCAGCAGCCGCTCGGCGTCCAGCTTCGAGGGGCTCTTGACGAAGCCGAGGTCGTGCAGCGCCTCGCGGAAGGCCTCGGGATCCTCGCGCGAGGCGGCGTCAAAGGCGCGCTGCTCGAGCACGATCTGCTCGCGGTCGAGCTTCTTGGTCATGCCGAAGTCGAGGAAGGCGACGCGATCGTCGGCCATCAGCAGGTAGTTGCCCGGGTGCGGGTCGGCGTTGAAGTGCTGCAGGTTGAAGATCGAGCCGAGGCTGCCGCGGAAGACGATCTCGCCGAAGCGGCTGCGCTGCTCGTGCGGCAGCTCCTTGACCTGCTCGAAGCCGATCCCCTCGACGAACTCGGTGACGAGGACGCGCCGGCGCGAGAGCCGCGTGATCACTTCCGGCACGTAGATGAAGGGATGGTCGCGGTAGGCGCGGGCAAAGCTGCGCTGGTTCTGCGCCTCGTACTCGTAGTCGAGCTCCTCCATCACCCGCTCGCGGATCTCGTCGGCGATCGCCTTGGCGTCGAGGCCGGGGGCGAGGGCGCGGGCGAGGCGGACGATCGTGCCGGCGTTGCGCAGGTCGGCGTCGAGCGCCTCGGCGATACCCGGGTACTGGACCTTGACCGCGACCCGGCGCCCGTCGAGCAGCTCGGCCCGGTGCACCTGGCCGATCGAGGCGGCGGCGAAGGCCTCGCGCTCGAACTCCGCGAACAGCTCGGAGACCGGTTCGCCGTCGTACTCCTCGTCGAGCACCTTCTCGACCTTCTCCCAGGGCATCGGCGGCGCCGAGGTGCGCAGCTTCGCCAGCTGCTCCTGGTAGATCTCGCGGTACTCGTCGGGGATGAACTCGGTGTCGATGAAGGAGGCGAACTGCCCCAGCTTCATCGCCGCGCCCTTCATCTGGCCGAGCGCGCCGACCATCTTCATCGCCGTCTCCAGGTGGCGCGCCTCCAGCTTCTCCTTGCCGGCCTCCTCGGAGCGGGCGACGTTGGATGCTTTGGTCCCCGCGTAGCGGGCCCCCTGCACGCCGACGATCGAGCCGAGCTTGGCCGAGCGGCGCACCCGTCCCTTCGGAATCTTCGATTCGTCGGCCATGGCGGAAGGTTGTCACAGGCCCTTTTCTCTATTCTCCCCGTCCGCATGGCTCGCAGACGCGAAAAGCTCAAGGCCGCTCCGCGCACCGAGTTCGGCTCGCGCAGCGCCCGCCGCCTGCGCGGCGAGAAACTGGTGCCCGGCGTGGTCTACGCCGGCGGCGCCGAGGCCCGTCCCTTCCAGGCGGTCGAGCGTGAGGTGCGCACCGTGCTCTCCGGCGGCCAGGCTCTCTTCGACCTCGAGGTCGAGGGCTCGAAAGCGGTGCCGGTCGTGCTCAAGGAGCAGCAGCTGCACCCGGTGAAGGGGAGCATCCGCCACATCGATTTGCAGGAAGTGAAGCTCGACGAGGAGATCCAGGCCGAGGTCGCGATCGAGCTCGAGGGCGTCGGGGTCGCGCCCGGGGTCAAAGAGGGCGGCGTGCTCGAGCACGTCACCCGCGAGGTCACGGTCGAAGCGCTGCCGACCGATATCCCCGAGCGGCTGACCGCCGATGTCTCCGCGATGGAGATCAACGACACCGTCCAGCTTTCGACGATCGCACCGCCCGAGGGCGTCAAGTTCGTCGCCGACGACCCCGAGGAGGTCACGATCGCCACCCTCTCGCCGCCGCGGGTCGAGGAAGAGCCCGAGCCCGCGGTCGAGGAGGAGGCCGAGCTGGTCGGCGAGGAGGGCGAGGCCCCCGCCGCCGAGGAGGGCGGCGAGGCCGAGGGCGGCGACTCGGGCGACTCCGGCGGCGAGTAGCCGCGGGTCGTCCCGGCAGGCGTCGTGTCGATCTTCCGCCCCCGCCGCGCCGGCCACGGTGAGGGCGAGCCCGGCGACCGCATCCTGATCGTCGGGCTGGGCAACCCCGGGGCCGAGCACGCCGGCAGCCGCCACAACGTCGGCTTCGAGGTGGCGGCCGAGCTCTCGCGCCGCTGGGACCTGCCACGGGCGAGGAAGAAGTTCGGCGGCCTGATCGCCGAAGGGCGGGCCGCCCGGGGCGGGCCGCGCGTCGCGATCCTCCTCCCGCAGACGTATATGAACGCGGCCGGCGACAGCGCCGGCCCGGCGCGCGGCGCGCTGAAGGCGCCGCTGGAGCGGATCGTCGTCCTGCACGACGAGATCGACCTGCCGTTCGGCCAGGTGCAGAGCCGCCTCGGCGGCGGCCTGGCCGGCCACAACGGTCTCAAGAGCCTCAAGCGCGGGCTTGGCGACGCCGGCTTCTGGCGCGTCCGCGTCGGAGTCGGGCGGCCCGACTCGACCGACCCGGAGATCGTCTCCGCCTACGTGCTGGGCCGCTTCCGCGAGCCGCGCGCCGAGGTCGAGGTGCTGGTCGGCCGCGCCGCCGAGGAGGCGGAGCGCTTGGTCGAGCGGCTGGGCGGGGAATCGATCGACTAGGTTGCGGCGGGTGGCTGAGGTGGCAAACCGGACCTCCTACGCGGTCGACGACGGCGGCATCGCGCTGCTGCGGCTCGAGCGGCCCGAGGCCCGCAACGCGATCGACACCGCGATGCTGGTCGAGCTGCTCGCGCACGTGGACGCGGCGCGCGAGGACGAGGCCGTGCGGGTGCTCGTCGTCAGCTCCTCCGACCAGATGGGGCTCTCCGCCGGCGCCGACGTCAAGGAGCAGCTCGACGAGGGGGGCGGGGTGCGCCGCATGCAGCTCTTCGCCGACCTCTACGACGCGATCGCCGCCTTCCCCAAGCCCAGCGTCGCCGTCTGCCACGGCGACGTCGTCGGCGGCGGCGCCGAGATCGCGATCGCCTGCGACATGCGGGTCGGCGGCGCCAACCTGCGCATGCGCTTCCCCGGCGCCGCGCTCGGCGTTCCGGTCGGCCCCGCGCGCCTGGTCACCCTCTGCGGCCTCGCGACCGCCAAGTACCTGCTGCTCAGCTCGCGCACGGTCGGCGCCGACGAGGCGCTGCGGCTCGGCCTGGTCAACCGCGTCGCCCCGGCGGCCGCCACCGAGGAGGCCGCCCTCGCGCTCGCCGCCGCGGTCGCCGCGCACCCGCCCGAAGCGGTCGCCCGGCTGAAGCGGATGCTGCACGAGTGGGATGACGTCGAGGGGCGGTCCAGGGCCGAGGGCGAGGGGCAGGTCGAGTGGGCTCGCAGCGGACCCGGCCTCTGATCAGGCTGAGGCCGCCATGCGGCGTCCTCGGTTGCTCGCGTGCAGAGCACGCCACACTCCCTGTGTCCTGACCTGGCAACCTCAGGTGGCCGGCTCCGAGGCGGCATTCTCACCCACGCCCATGGCCAAGGCCATGATCGAGACCTGCGGGTTGACCGCCGGGCAGCTGGGCAGGATGGAGGCGTCCGCCACCCGAACGCCGTCGACCCCGCGCAGCCTCCCGTGGGGGTCGACCGGGTGGTGGGCGGGGTCGGAGCCGGCGGCCACGGTGCCGGTCGGGTGGAAGGCGGCGAGCCGCAGGCGGCGCGGGTCGAGCTCCGTAAGCGCTGTCTCGACCTCCGCCTCGTCGCGGACCGGCGGCGCGCCGCCGCCCAGCTCCACCTCGCGAGCCCCGGCGGCCAGCATCACCCGCGCCATCGCCCCGACCGCGGCGACCAGTCGCCGGCCGTCCTCGCCGCACAGGGAGTAGAGGACCAGCGGGCGGCGGGCGCCCACCACCCTCCCGGAGGGCGAGTCGCCGATCATCGCTCCAAGGGTCGCCGTGCGTGACGCGCCGGCCAGCCGCTGCTGCAGATGCGAGCCGTAGCCCGGGGCCGAGATCGCCCCCATCCCGGGCGGCGAGGAGGTGGCCTCGATCAGGATCCCGTGGCGCTCGTGCAGCTCCTCGATGCCGACGCTCTGCATGACGCCGCGCCACGGCACCACCTCCTCGTCGAAGGCGGCGCTGACCCCGGTCGCCGGGTGGATCGAGAGGCCGCGCCCGAGCCGCGGGTGGCGGCCGAGCCCGGAGCGGCGCAGCAGGGGCGGCGTGCCGATCGCACCGGCGGCGACCACCACCAGCGGCGCTGAGATCCGCGCCCGCGAGCCGTCGCTGCGGCGCGCCTCGACCCCGACGGCGCGGCCGCGCTCGGCCAGCAGCCTGGTCACGGTCAGCTCGGAGACGATTCGCGCCCCCGCCTCGCAGGCCTGCGGCAGCGCATTGAGGTGGACGCCGCCCTTGGCGTTGTTGGGGCAACCGATCGCGCACTGGCAGGCGCCGCGGCAGCCGGGCGCATTGCGGCGCAGCGGCTCGCCGTGCCAGCCCAGCGCCGCGGCGCCGGCCAGCGCCAGCTCGGCGTTGCGGCCCAGCACCTCGCGCGGGGTCGGGGCGACGGCGATCGTCGCTTCCGCGTCTGCGACCCGGGCGGCGAGGCCCTCCGGCTCGGCCAGCGCCAGCCCGTGGACCTCATGCCAGTCGGCAACCACGCGCGGCGGCGGCGGGTAGCAGGTGCCGGAGTTGATCGCCGTGGTGCCGCCGACCGCCCGGCCCAGCGGCAGCGCGACCGGCGGCGCTCCATAGGCCATCGTCGTGCCGGCCTCGCGGTAGAGCGCGCCGAAGCGGTCGAGCGGATGGGTGGCGCGGAAGCGCTCCGCGGTCCAGCGCTCGCCCTCCTCGACCACCACCGTGTCGAGGCCGGCTCGCGCCAGGGCGCGGGCGGCGAAGGCCCCGCCGGCACCGGACCCGACGACGACGGCGTCGCAGCTGCAGGAGTGCGGCCACTCGGCGGCGGGGAGGAGGTCGAGGGCGGCGTCGGGGCGGGAGGGCTCGTGACGGGAGCCGGCGGCGGCGATCTCGGTGGCGAAGGCGTCGGCGCCCTGGGCGAGCATCAGCACCGACTTGACGGCTTCGACCGCCGGCGCGGCCGGGCCGCTCGCCAGCCGCAGCAGCAGCTCTTCGCGGCGCCGCGGCGGCAGCCCCCCGAGCGTTCGCCCGTTGCGGACCAGCGACACCCCCTCGACCCCGAGCAGCGCGGCGGCCGGCGCCGCCCTGGTCGGCGCCGGCATGCGGTCGACGAGCCGCCGCGCCACGCTCGCCGTGCGCTCCGGGTCCGGGCCGCCGCCCTCCGGTGGCAGCAGGGCGGCCGCGAAGTCTCCAAGCGCCGACATGGCGGAGATACTAGGTTGAGGTTCAATGAGCTGGCTGGACAGCCAATGAGCTTTGCGATCGACCCGCCGCTGCTGGTCGCCTCCGGCGCCGCGATCGAGGTGGCCACCGGCGAGGACGAGGTGCGGACGCGGCGCCTGCGCGCCTGCGTCATCGCCCTCTTCGTCGGCGTCTCACTCGCCCTCTACGCCAACCTGCCGGGCCTGGGGCGGATCTGGCGCCCCTTCGAGGCCCGCTCCGGCCGCGAGTTCATGCTGACCTCCGGGCTGGCCCGGATCGACGAGCGCCGGATGTCGGGCCGCCAGCACGCCGCGGCCCTCGCCCAGTTCGCGCTCTACCCGCTCTGGGTCCGGCTCGGGGCCGCGCTCGTGCGCGCTATCCGCCCCAGCCGGCGCTGACGCACCGCCCGTCGCCGCCGATCGCAGCTTTTTCCGGTCCATAGGCCCTACAAAGCTGCGATCGCCGCCGCAACTAGAATCGGACGGCGCACCGGATCGGCCGATCTGGGCGTTTCGCCTGTCATGAGCCTCAGACCCCTCCTCGAGATCGCCGCCGAGAACGAGCGCCTGCATGCGCTCGCCGCCCGCGTGCGCGATGCAGCCCCCGACCAGCCGGTCGAGATCGGCGTCTCGGTGACCCTGCGCCCGCTGCTGCTCGCCTCGCTGCTCGAGGACGAGCGCGGCCTTGCCGGCCGCCCGGCGCTGCTGGTCAGCGCCGACGACCGCTCGGCCCGCGACCTGGCCGCCGACCTGGGCGCCTACCTGGCGCCGCGCCGGGTCCGCCTCTATCCCTCGCGCGGCACCGGCTACGCCTCGCACGTGACGCCGCCGCCGCACCTGGTCGGGCTGCGGATCGACGCGCTGGAGGCGCTCTCGGGCGGGGGGAGCGAGCGCCGCGACCTGGCGGGCTCGGCAACCGAGCCGCGCCGGGCCGGCCTGCTCGAGGCAGCCGCCGCGGTCGTCGTCGCCAGCGCCGCGGCGCTGGCCGAGGCCGTCCCCGACGCCGCCCTGCGGCCCGCCGGCTTCGCCCTGGCGCGCGGCCAGGAGATCGAGCTGGAGGAGGTCGCGCGCGACCTCCTCGCCGCCGGCTACGAACGGGTCGACCAGGTCACCGAGCGCGGCCAGTTCGCCGTCCGCGGCGGCATCCTCGACGCCTTCCCGGCGACCGAGGAGCGGGCGGTGCGCTGCGAGCTGTTCGGCGACGAGGTCGAGTCGATGCGCTGGTTCAGCACCTTCACCCAGCGCTCCCTGGGCGAGGCCGAGCGGGTCGAGCTGGCACCCGCAGCCGAGCTCGACGCCGAGCACCGCGAAATGGCCGAGCTGGCCGCGATGGAGGCGGCCGAGCGGGGGGAGGAGGCGCCGAGCGCCGCCGCGGCGCTGCCGCTGGAGCGCTTCGGACCGCCGCTCGACCTCGTCCCCGAGGCGGCGGTGACGATCCTGGTCGGCGCCGAGGAGATCGCGCCGGCGCTGCGCGACCACTGGGAGGACGCGACAGCGGCGATGCACGCCGACGACGCCCGCCACCTCTACGTCGACGTCGCCACCCCCCTGGCCGCCCGCGCCGCCCTCACGCTCCGCGGGCCGGGAGAGGTTGAGAATGAGGTTGGGGTCGCGATAGGACCCAAAGCTCAGACGCAAGGCCCCTTCCGGGCCGCCCGCGCCGAGTCGCCGGCCCGCAGCGTCAAGGAGGCCGAGGGCGAGCTGGAGAAGCTGGTCCGCTCCGGCTACCGCACGGTGGTTGCCTTCGACAGCCGTGGCGAGGCGGAGCGCACCCGCTACGGCCTCGACCGCCTCGACGCCCGCCTGCTCGACGGCGGCGCGCTCTCTCCCGATCCCGGCCTCTGCTTCGCCGAGGCGCGGCTGCGCGAGGGCTTCGTCAGCCCCGAGCTGCGGCTCGCCGTCTTCCCCTTCCGGCGGCTCGTCCATCGCCGCAAGCGCGCCGCCGAGGCGGTTCCCGGGGCGGGCCGCGGCCGGCTTGCCTTCAGCGACCTGCGGGTCGGCGACTTCGTCGTCCACGAGGACCACGGCGTCGCCCGCTTCGCCGGCTTCGAGACGCGCGAGGTCGGCGGCGTCAGCCGCGACTACCTCTACCTCGAATACGAGGGCGAGGACCGGGTCTACGTGCCCACCGACCAGCTGGCGAAGCTGAGCCGCTACGCCGGCGCCGGCGCCGAGCCGACGCTCTCCGCCCTCGGCGGCAAGCGCTGGCAGAACATGAAGGCGCGCGCCCGGCGCGCCGCCGGCGCCCTGGCCGGCGAGCTGCTCAACCTGTATGCGGAGCGGCGGACCCGCAAGGGCCACTCCTTCCCGCCCGACGGCGAGTGGCAGATGACGATGGAGGCGGCCTTTCCCTTCCGCGAGACCGCCGACCAGGTGGAGGCGATCGAGGCGGTCAAGGCCGACATGGAAGCGGAGCAGCCGATGGACCGCCTGGTCTGCGGCGACGTCGGCTTCGGCAAGACCGAGGTGGCGCTGCGGGCCGCGGTCAAGGCCGCCTCCGACGGCAAGCAGGTGATGGTGCTGGCGCCGACCACGATCCTCGCCCAGCAGCACTTCGGCACCTTCGGCGAGCGCCTCGCCGAGCTGCCCTTCACCCTCGACTGGGTCTCGCGGCTGCGCAAGCCGGCCGAGGTGAAGCAGGTCCTGGGCCCCCGC
>JBBDTK010000133.1:11224-17743 GCA_040904405.1 Solirubrobacterales bacterium
TCGACGTGCTGGTCGGCACCCACCGGCTGCTTTCGCGCGACGTCCGCGCCAAGGACCTGGGGCTGCTGGTGGTCGACGAGGAGCAGCGCTTCGGCGTCAGGCAGAAGGAGCTGCTGCGCCAGCTGAAGCTGAAGGTCGACGTGCTGGCGCTCTCGGCGACGCCGATCCCGCGCACCCTGCAGATGAGCCTTGCCGGGCTGCGCGACATCTCGACGATCGAGACGCCGCCGGAGGGCCGGCGGCCGGTCCGCACCTACGTCGGCCCCTACGACGAGGACCTGGTGCGCAGGGCGCTCGAGCGCGAGCTGGAGCGCGGCGGCCAGGCCTTCTTCCTGCACAACCGGATCGAGACCCTGCCCGAGGTCGCCGAACGGCTGCGCGCCCTGGCCCCGAAGGCGCGGATCGCCGAAGCGCACGGCCAGATGGAGGAGGGTGAGCTGGAGCAGACGATGCTGCGCTTCCTGCGCGGCGACGCCGACTGCCTGGTGACGACGACGATCATCGAGTCCGGCCTCGACATCCCGACCGCCAACACGCTGATCGTCGAGCGCGCCGACCGGCTCGGGCTGGCCCAGGCCTACCAGATCCGCGGCCGGGTCGGGCGCTCGCGCGAGCGCGCCTTCGCCTACATGCTCTACCCCTCGCCGGAGGCGCTGAGCGAGGAGGCGGCGGCGCGTCTCTCGACCCTCGCCGACCACACCGAGCTCGGCTCGGGCTTCAAGATCGCGATGCGCGACCTCGACATCCGCGGCGCCGGCGACCTACTCGGCGACGAGCAGTCGGGCCACGTCGCCGCGGTCGGCTTCGAGCTCTACTGCCAGATGATCGACGAAGCGGTGGCCGAGGGCGGCACGCGAGAGGACGGCGAGGCGCCCGAGCCGCTGCGCTTCGACGTGCCGGTCGACGCCTACCTGCCGGCCTCCTACGTGCCCTTCGAGGCGGCCAAGATCGACGTCCACCGCCGCATCGTCGCCGCCCGCGAGCCGGGCCAGCTGCGGGCGATCCGCGACGAGCTCGGCGACCGCTTCGGCCCGCCGCCGGCGGAGGCGGAGAACCTGCTGGCGCTGCAGCGGGCGCGGATCGAGCTGCGGCTGGCTGGGGCGCGCAGCGTCGAGCTGCGCGGCGGCAGGCTCAGCGTGGTCGGGGTCGAGCTCGACTCCGAGGCGGCGACGGCGCTGCGCGAGGCGGTCGAGGGGGCGCTGTACGAGTGGCGTGAGAAGACCGCCTCGCTGCGGGTTCCCGAGCAGCCGCAGGCGCGCCTCGACGCGGTGCTGGCGCTGGCCCGCGGGTTGCGCGAGGCGGGCCGCTCGCCAATAGTCGAAAAAGATATGCTCTCAACCTCGTGAGTCCGGACCAGGGCAGGAGCCGTACGGGAGGAAAAGGGGGGCGCGGAGGCGCTCCTCCGAGCGCCGCTGCTCGGCGCCGTGGCCTGCTCGTCTTCGGCGCCGGCTTCGTCCTCCTCTTCCTGATCGTCGCGATCTCCGAGGGGGTCGGCGACCCCAGCATTCCTTCGGACGCCGTGGTCGTGGTCGAGGAGGCGCCTGGCAGCGGCGAGATCAGCCAGGAGGAGTTCGATCGCGCGCTGAAACAGGCGGCGGCCCAGGGCCAGCTGCCGAAAGCGCCCAAACCGGGCGACCCGCAGTACGACGAACTGAAGGAAACGGCGCTCAACAACCTGCTCGAATTCATCTGGTTGGAAGGCCTGGCGGAGGAAATGGGGATCACCGCCAGCGACCGGGAGGTCGCCGCCGAATTCAAAAAACTGAAAGACGAAAACTTCCCGAGCGAGGCCGAATACAAAAGCTTCCTGAAAGAATCCGGCTTCACCCAGGAGGACGTCGACCGGCAGGTCAAGCTGCAGAAACTGAGCGCGGAAATCCAGGAACAGCTGACGGAGGAAGCACCGCAGCCGAGCCAGGGCGAAATCGAGAACTACTACGAGTCGGCCAAGGCGACCCAGTTCACCGAACAGCCGAGCCGCAGCGTTCGCCTGATCGTCAACAAAGACCGGGCGAAGGCCAAAGAGGCGAAAAACGCGCTGGGTGAGAGCAACACCGCCAAAGACTGGCAGCGGCTGGCGAAAGAATACTCCGAAGACTCGGCGACGAAATCCAAAGGCGGCCTCCAGGAAGGCATCGCCGAAGGCACGCTCGAAGAACCGCTCGACGCGGCGGTCTTCGGCGCTCCGGAAGGCCAGATCGAAGGGCCGATAAAAACCCAGCGCGGCTTCTACGTCTTCGAAGTGCAGAACTCGAGCCCGGAACAGACCCAGCCGCTGAACGCGGTCGAAGAACAGATCCAGAGCACCCTGGCGCAGCGCAACGAACAGGAATACTTCAACGCCTTCGTCTCCGACTTCAACCAGACCTGGCAGTCGCGCACCTACTGCGCCGAGGACTACGTGACCCAGCGCTGTGCCAACTTCAAGAGCGACGGGCATCCGGCGACGGCGCCCCCCGCCTGCTACGAAGAGAGCCCCGAAGCCGAGCCGGAAGCCTGCCCGGCGCCGGTCTTCCAGCTGATCCCGGCGCAGCCCGGCACCGTGACCCCGCTCGAACCGCAGGGCAAACCGCTGGCGCAGCGGCCGCGGCCGGCGGGTGGAGAAGAAGCGGGTGCCGAAACGCCGGAACTGCCGCCTGGCGCGGTGCCGCCGCCCTCCGAAGCACCGCCCCCCGAAGCGCCACCCGCCGAATAGTCCCGCCGCCCGCGCGGTGAATAGACTGGCGCGCCCGGCATGAGCGCCATCGCCTCCATCCACGCGCGCCAGATCCTCGACTCGCGCGGCAACCCTACGGTCGAGGTCGAGGTGACCCTCGACTCCGGCGTCCGCGGCCTCGCCGCGGTTCCCTCCGGCGCCTCGACCGGCGAGTTCGAGGCGGTCGAGCTGCGCGACGGCGGCGAGCGCTGGGCCGGCAAGGGCGTCACCGGCGCGGTCGCCCACGTCAACGGCGAGATCGCGGCGGCGCTGACCGGCGCCCGGGCGGCCGAGCAGAGCTCGCTCGACGAGACGATGATCGAGCTCGACGGCACCCCGAACAAGGGCCGGCTCGGCGCCAACGCGATCCTCGGCGTCTCGCTGGCGCTGGCGAAGGCGGCGGCGCTCGATTCCGGCCAGCCGCTCTACCGCTACCTGGCCGAGCTCTACGGCGGCGGCGAGCCGAGCCTGCTGCCGGTGCCGATGATGAACGTGCTCAACGGCGGCGCCCACGCCGACAACTCGGTCGACTTCCAGGAGTTCATGGTCGTGCCGGCGGGCGCCGCGAGCTTCTCGGAGTGCCTGCGGGTCGGCGCCGAGGTCTTCCACGCGCTGAAGAAGAGCCTCGCGGGCAAGGGGCTCTCGACCGCGGTCGGCGACGAGGGCGGCTTCGCCCCCGACCTCGACTCCAACGAGGCGGCGCTGCAGGCGGTCCTGGCCGGGGTCGAGGCGGCTGGCTACGAGCCCGGCGCCGACGTCTTCATCGCCCTCGACCCCGCCGCCAGCGAGGTCTACGAGGGCGGCGCCTACGTGCTCGAGCATGAGGGCCGCGCGCTCAGCTCCGAGCAGATGGCCGAGTACTGGGTGGACGCCTGCTCGCGCTACCCGATCGTCTCGATCGAGGACGGCATGGACGAGGAGGACTGGGACGGCTGGAAGCTGCTCACCGAGCGGCTGGGGGAGCGGGTGCAGCTGGTCGGCGACGACCTCTTCGTCACCAACCCGGAGCGGCTGCGGCGCGGGATCGAGCTCGGCGTCGGCAACTCGATCCTGGTCAAGGTCAACCAGATCGGCACCCTGAGCGAGACCTTCGAGGCGATCCGCACCGCTCGCGACGCCGGCTACTCGGCGGTGATCTCGCACCGCTCCGGCGAGACCGAGGACACGACCATCGCCGACCTCGCCGTCGCCACCGGCGCCGGCCAGATCAAGACCGGCGCCCCCTCGCGCTCGGACCGGGTCGCCAAGTACAACCGCCTGCTGCGGATAGAGGAGGAGCTGGGAGGGGAGGCGGAGTTCCCAGGTTTGCGAGCGTTCTCGCGCACGTCTGGATGACGCGCGTGGCGCTGCCCATCTCTTCGTCCTCGTGCGGCCGTTTCGGTCACGCGCCAACTGTGCGCTCCCTTCATCGGCCGCCCTGCGTCCTCGATCTGCTTGGCCATGCACGTCCCCAGCCGCATGCTCACGTGCGGTGAAGGACTTCGACGCCCGATCGCGTAGCAGCGGGTATGGCGACCCGCACGCGCCCGGCAAGAAAGACCACATCGCGGCCGAAACGACGCCCAGCGGCGCGCCGCAAGCCGGCTCCCCGCCGCGGCGGCAGCCGGATCCGCTGGGACAAAGTCGGCCGGATTGCGCTTACGCTGGTGCTGGCCGCGGTGCTCTACTCCTACCTCAACCCGGCGATCGAGTTCGTCAAGACCTACACGGCGACCACCGCCGCCAAGGCCGAATTCCACGAGCAGCTGAGGGAGAACAAGCGCCTCCACAGGCGGATCCAGACCGCCGGCGACCCGGTCGTCGTCGCCCGCAGGGCGCGGGCGCAGGGGATGGTCGCCGAAGGCGAGACGCCGATCGTCGTCCACGGGCTGGGCAACTGAGCGAGCTGGCCAGGCCACTAGCCTGCCCAGGCGGGTAACCCGTGGTCGGTGCCGGCCCCTACATCCTCAGCGTCGCCCTGCTGGCCGTCCTGGCGCTGTCCCTCGGCTTCTCCGCCGTCCGGCTGCGAAGGCGCCTGCTTCCGGCCTGGGAGGGCGCCCCGGCCCACCTGGTCGACGCGATCGTGGGCGTAGCCCTGCTGATCTGGCTCGCCGAGATCCTCGGGGTTCTTCAGCTCCTGTACGCGGGGACTCTCGTTGCCGCGGCGGTTCTGCTGGCCGTCGGCACCGCCTTCGCTACGAGGCCGGGGAGGGGGCAGGGGCCCCCCGACCGGATGCTGGGTTTTTCGCCTCGCGCGTGGTTTCGCTCGCCAAGTGGTCTGTGCGAAAAACAGGACGCCGCACCCCCCCGACACCCCCACCCCGCGCCACCCGCGGGAGGGGCGGAGGAGATGGACGCATCTTCCGCGGGTGGCACGGGGGAGGGGGGTGTTCGGCCGGGTGAGGCCGCTGACACCCCCCTCTCCCGTGACAGGACCCGCGGTCGGGAGGCCATGTCCCTTCTCGCGGTCGCCGCAGTAGCCCTGGTCTTCGCGCACTGGGGTCTCACCGCGGTGGATGCGCTGAATCGCGGCATCTTCAACTTCGATTCGCTCTGGTACCACCAGCCGTTCGCGGTGGAGATGGCGCAGAGCCATTCGGTGACCGGGCTGTATTACCCGGAGACCGTCTACGTCAACTGGGCCTTCCCGCAGAACTCGGAGCTTCTGCACGCGGTGGCGATCCTGCTGACGGACCGCGACACGCTTTCGCTCTTCCTCAACTTCGGCTGGCTGGCGATCGCGTTCCTGGCGGCGTGGTGCATCGGGCGCCCCTACGGCATGGGGGCGCTGTGTGTCGTGGCTGCGGCGGTCGTGCTCGATTCCAACACGCTCGTCGTGCGCGAGCCGGGCGCGGCGAAGAACGACATGATGGTGGCCGCGCTGCTGCTCGCCGCGATCGCGATCTTGGTCAACGCTGCCTGGGGAACGCGTCTTCCGCGGGTGGGGCGGGGGGGGGGGGGGGGGGGGGGGGGGGGGGGGGTGGGGGGCGCGGGAGGGCGCGACGTCCCGTTTTTCGCCCCAGCCAGGCCCTCGGACGGCCGCCCGACCGGGAGGCGAAAAACCCAGCGCCCACCCGCGACCCCTACCCCACGACAGGACCCGCGGCCGGGAGGCATCTTCCCGTCGGCTGGCCGCTCGCGATGGCTGGACTCGCCACTGGGCTTGCGGTGGGGACGAAGCTGACGGCGCTGGCGATGGCTTTGGCGCTGACGATGGCAGTGGTCGCGCTTGCCCCGGCGAGACGGCGATGGGTTGCGGCAGGATGGTGGTCAGCGGCCGGGTTTGCCGGCGGCGGCTACTGGTACCTGCGCAACCTGATCGCATCCGGCAACCCGCTGCCGCAGCTGGAGACCCTGGGGCCGATCTCGCTGCCCCACCCGGAGCGGTTGCAGGGCGCCAGGCCGGACTTCTCGATCGCCCACTACGCAACCGACACCGCGATCTGGCAGGAGTACTTCGGCCCCGGCCTGGACCACGCCCTGGGCACGCTCTGGCCGCTCGTCGTCGGCGCGGCCATCCTCGGCGCCCTCCTCGCCCTCCTCCAGCGCCAGGATCGCCTCCTCCGCTGGCTCGGCGGCGTGACCCTCTTCGGCCTGCTCGCCTACGTCTTCACCCCGTTCGGCGCCGCCGGCGCCGAGGGCGACCCGGTCGGCTTCAGCATCAACGTCCGCTACGCCATCCCCTCTCTCTTGGTCGGCCTGACCCTGCTCCCCATAGCGATCGGCAAAGCGATGTCCCTCGCCAGATCCGCGTCTTCCGCGGGTGGCGCCGGGGAGGGGTCGCGGGAGGGCGCGGCGTCCCGTTTTTCGCCCCAGCCCCGCTCTCGGACGGCCGCGCAACCGGG
>JBBDTK010000134.1:0-2893 GCA_040904405.1 Solirubrobacterales bacterium
CTGGCGCGAAAGTCGTACATATTGCGACTTTCGCGCCAGAAGGAGCGTCCGAGCCCGATCTGCCGGCCATTGCCGCCGGCCTCGGCGCCGACGTGCCCTCGCAGCTTTCGCCCGCCCTGGCGCTCGTGCGGGGCGCCGGCGAGCGGCTGGAGCGGCTGCCGGACCCGGCGCCGCACGCCGTCGTCCTGCTGCCCGGCGGCGGCGGCCTCGGCACCGCGGCGGTCTTCGCCGAGGCCGGCCGCGGGGCCGGGGAGCTGGACTCGCTGGCGCCGCGGCTGCGCGAGGCCGCCGGGTCCGGCGCCTCGCCGCTCGAGTACGCCGAGCTGCTCGCCAACGACCTCGAGCCGGCGGCGCGCACGCTGCGACCCGAGATCGGTGACGCCCTCGACGCGCTGCGCGCGGCCGGCGCCCCGCTGGCGCTGATGACCGGCTCCGGGCCCACCGCGTTCGGCCTCTTCCCCACCCTGGCGGAGGCGAGCCGGGCGGCTGAGCGCCTCGACCGCGACGACGCCATCGTCTGCGAGGCTAGCCGCGCCCCGTGAAGCTCACCTTCCAGATCAGAGTCGCCCCTTCGTCCACAAGGGCCGCCCTGCCCAGATGAGGATCGCCCTGCCCAAGGACCGTCGTGTGCGCTGGGTCGTGGTCGTCGCGATCGCGCTCGTCGCGATCACGGCTTTCATCGCCTTCACGACCCTGATTGACGTCGAGCAGGCGCTCGAGGACGTCTCCCACGTGCTCGGCGCATGGACCTATCTCCTGGTCGGGATCTTCGCCTTCGGCGAGACCGGCGCCTTTGTCGGCCTCCTCGTCCCCGGCGAGACGACGATGATCCTCGGTGGCGCCACGGCCGGGCAGGGTGCCACCAACGTCTACATCCTGATCGCGATCGCCTGGTTCGCGGCCTGGGCCGGGGACACGACTAGCTTCCTGATCGGGCGCCGCCTCGGGCGCGAGTTCGTGCTTCGCCACGGCCCACGGTTCGGGATCGACCGGGAGCGGTTCGAGATGGTCGAAGGCTATTTCGAGCGCCACGGCGGCAAGACGATCCTGATCGGCCGGTTCGTCGGCATCGTCCGGGCGCTGGCGCCGTTCGTCGCCGGCAGCTCGGGGATGCGGTACCGCGCCTTCCTGCCCTACTGCATCCTCGGCACCGGCCTCTGGGTCAGCAGCGCGATTGTCCTCGGCTACGTCTTCTCGCGCAACATCGACGCGGTCCTCGACTACGCGGGCAAAGGGGCCTTCGTACTGGGGGCGCTGATCGTCGTCGTCGGCGGATCGATCTTCCTCTACCGCTTCCTGCGGGTGCCCGAGAACCGTGAGAGGAGCGTGCGCTGGATGGACCAGCACCGGGCCACCCGCTGGCTCGTGTCCACCGCCCGCCGCTTTGCTCCGCAGCTTCGTTTCCTCGGTGCGCGGCTGACGCCCGGCACGCAGCTCGGCCTCGAATTCACCTCGCTGATGTCGATCCTCGCCGTCGCCGGCTTCGTCCTCGTCGCCTACACCTCGATCGTCGTCGGCGACGCCGGGCCGACTCCCGGCGACCGGACCGCGGCCGACGTCGTCTCGAGCCTGCAGACGGAGTGGTTGACCGATGTGGCGGATGCCGTCACCGAACTCGGCTCGGACTCGCTGATCCTCCCGATCGCTCTGCTATGCGCGCTCGCCCTGGCTGCCGGTCGTCGCTGGACCGAGCTGGGGGTGTTGGTGGCCGGGCTGGCGATCATCCATTTCGCCGTGCCCGAGCTCAAGGACACGGTCGCCCGCCCCCGTCCCGGTGACGCCGTGGCCTATACCGGGGGGTATGCCTTCCCCAGCGGCCACGCGGCCAACGCGACCTTCTACGTCTGGCTGGCGGTGACGATCGTGATGCGGCTGCGGCCGGGGATGGCGCGCGGTGCGCTGGTCGTCGCCGCCGGGATCGCGCTGACCGCGGCCGTCGGCCTCTCGCGCGTCTACCTCGATGTCCACTACATGAGCGACGTCAACGCGGGGTGGGCGCTGGGCGCCGCCGCCTTCGCCGTCTGCGCGGCCGTCGCCCTGGTCGCCACGACTCTCCGGTCGGTGCGCCAGAATGACGTCGATGGGTGACCCCATGACCCCGCACGCCAGGATGACGCACGTGGCACGGCGCGCATCTGCGTCCTCAACCATCTCCTGATGTTTTTGCTGGGACTTCAGAGGATCGAGGACGAGTACCTGCTCTTCGCTGCCGCTGCGGTTGTCAGCCTTGTCGCTTTCGCCGGCTTGATCCTGGCGCCGGCCGTCGGCTCTTACGGGAGGCTGTGGGAGAAGGCGGTGGCGGGGATCTTGTCGGTGGTCGTGCTGCTTGCTCTGATCCTGACCGGCGTCGTCCTCGGCCTGGCGATCGTCTACTACTACAACGACATCGTGGAACTCGTCGGATAGTCGGTTGGCGATAATGGCTCCATGTCCGCGCCCTCCAAGGAGCAGGAAACGCCTGCGATCCCGGCAGGCGAGGGGACGCTCGACGCGCTCTCGGAGGCGGTCGAGTCCGGCGCCGGGCTGCCCGCTGTTGCGCGCGCCGCGGCCAGGGTGCTCGACGCCAGCGTCGCCCTGATCGAGCGCTCCGGCGCGGTGCTGGCGGTGGCGGGCGCCTCACCGGACCAGGAGGAGAAGCTGCTGGCCGGCGGCGAGAAGGTGATGGCGGTCGAGCTGCGGGTCGCCGACAGGACCGTCGGCGAGCTGCGCTACCGGGCCAAGGCGCCGCCCGAACCGGCGATCGCCCGCATGGTGACGACGCTGCTGGCGCTGGAGCTGGAGCGCTCCCGTGCCCCCGACTGGCAGAGCGAGGAGGTCGCCGGCGTCTTCGTCGCCGCCGTGCTCGGGCGCGAGGTGACCGACCGCGGCGACATCGTCGCCCGCCGGGGCGGGG